>JBBRER010000131.1:0-5750 GCA_038202745.1 Sphingomonadales bacterium | reverse complement strand
GCCCTGCCTCGAGCGGCAAGAGTATGCGTTCAAGCGCGGCCCCTTGGCCGATGGCATCGAGTTTGTCCAGCGATATCGCTGCGTCGAGCCCGAACGGCCCGGCGCGCGTGCGCCGCAGCATCGTGACGTGGCCGACAGCGCCCAGCGCGCGGGCGATGTCGCGCGCGAGCGAGCGGATGTAGGTGCCCTTGGAGACGGTGGCGGAGAGAGTAATGCCGCCAAGTTCCTCCCCGGCACGGGGAGGGGGACCATCCGCAGGATGGTGGAGGGGGCTATCGACCAGACGCAACTTGGCGTGGTGCGGTGATCCCCCTCCACCATCGCCTTCGGCGACGGTCCCCCTCCCCGTGCCGGGGAGGATTGTCAGCGCCAAAACCGTCACCGCCCGCGCCTTAATCTCAACCGCCTCCCCCGCCCGCGCGCGGTCGTAAGCGCGCTGGCCGTCCACCATCAGCGCCGAATAGGCCGGTGGAACTTGCTCGATAAGGCCGGTGAAGCGCGGCAGGATCGCTTCGACTTCTGCCCGCGTCGGGCGAACGGCGCTCTCCGCCACCACCTTGCCTTCGAGATCGAGCGTATCGGTCTCGCTCCCGAACGCGACCGTAAATTCATACTCCTTGGTCGCATCGAGCATCCGCCCGGCGAGCTTGGTCGCCTCGCCCAGCGCGATCGGCAGGACGCCTGTGGCGAGCGGATCGAGCGTGCCGCCGTGGCCGGTCTTGACCTTGCCATAACCCGCTTCGCGCAAGTTGCGCTTGACCGCGGCGACCGCCTGGGTCGAGCCGAGGCCGATCGGCTTGTCGAGAATGATCCAGCCGTGCGGCATCGCTCAGAGCGAGGCGATCGCCTGCGCGATGGCGAGGTAAACGCCTGTCAGCCACTGGACCGGGACACCGATCGCCCGCTGGACGAAATCGAAGCCGGGGATGAGCGAAGGCAGCACCACGATCAGCAGCAGCACCAGCATCAGCCCGAACGGGCGCAACCGCGCATACTGCGCCGCGAGCGGCCGAGGTAGCGCGCCCTCGACGATGTGCGAGCCGTCGAACGGCGGGATCGGGAGCAGGTTGAACAGCGCGATGAACACGTTGATCAGGATGAAATTGAACAGATTTTTGGCGACGAACAGCGCGAAACCCACCGGCTCCTGTCCCCCGCTGTAGGGGATAAGCAGCAACCCCAGCAGCACCGCGCCGACCGCGCCGAGCACGATATTGGTCGCCGGGCCGGCGATCGCGACGAGCATCATCCCCGTGCGCGGATTGCGCAGCTTGCGAAAATCGACCGGCACCGGCTTGGCCCAACCGAATACGGGGGCCTTAGCCAGCGCCAAGATGCCCGGGAGCACGATTGTCCCGATCGGATCGACGTGGCGCAGCGGGTTGAGGCTCAGCCGCCGGGCCTGCTCGGCAGTCGGATCGCCGAGCCGGCGCGCCACCAGCCCGTGCGCGACTTCGTGGAACACGATCGCGATCACCAGCGGGATGATGAGCGTCAGCGCGTCGTAAAGCGTCTGGTTCATACCTTGAGCGCCTCCACGAAATGGCGCCGACATAGCGCGACGTAGCGGTCGTTGCCGCCGATCTCGGTCTGCGCGCCTTGTTTGACCGCACCGCCGCTCTCATCGACGCGCAAGTTCATCGTCGCCTTGCGCCCGCAGTGGCAGACCGCTTTGAGTTCCACCAGACTGTCCGCCACCCCGAGCAGCACCGCCGATCCGGGGAACAGCTCGCCCTGGAAATCGGTCCTGAGGCCATAGCAAAGCACCGGGATGCCTGTCTCGTCGGCCACCCGGGCAAGCTGCCAGACTTGCGCGACTGAAAGGAACTGCGCCTCGTCCACCAGCACGCAGGCGAGCGGTTCGACCCGGTGCGCCGCGCCGATCCGCTCCCACAGGTCGGTATCCGGCGCGTAACGGTGCGCGTCGGCGCCGAGCCCGATCCGGCTCTCGATCGCGTTGTCCTCGGCGCGGTGATCGAGCTCGGCGGTCCACAGCATCGTCGCCATCCCGCGTTCGCGGTAGTTGAAGTCCGCCTGGAGCAGCGTGGTCGATTTGCCCGCGTTCATGCTCGCGTAGTAGAAATAGAGCTTGGCCATCGCTTAGCTGACGTCCTCGTCGGAAAGATCGCGCTGCACCTTGGGATCGCGCAGCAGCGCTTGGATCCGTGCGGCTTCGTCGAAGCTTTCGTCAGACAGGAACTTGAGCTTGGCGGCGAAGCGCAGCTTGAGCCGCCCGGCGACCTCGCGCTGGAAGAACGCGGTGTTGGTGCGCAGCGCCTTGAGCACGATTGCCTCATCCTCGCCGAGCAGAGGCTTCACGAACACGTGCGCGTGGCGCAAGTCCGGCGACATCCGCACTTCGGTGACGCTGAGCGCGTGGGCAGTGAGCACGTCGTCGTGAACCTCCTGGCGCAGCAGCAGTTCGGACAGGACATGGCGGACCTGTTCGCCGACCTTGAGCAAGCGGACCGAACGGGCTTCGGGAGTGGCGGGGGGGCGAGCCACGCTCTGCTCAGCCCGTCTTCGCGAGAATGCGCCGGAGCGAGCGGATGTTGCGCGCGGTGCCGCGGCATCCCAGCCGCTTTTCGAGGAAGGCATTGGTGAGCTTGCTGTCGGCCACTCCGTCGGCAAAATCGACGTAAAGCGCCCGGTCGCCAAGCGCGATGCGCTCGCTCCCGCGCCCGGCATGATCGGCGAGCAACCGGTCGAACTGCGCCGGTGTCGGCTGTCCGGCGAGGAACAGGGTATGCACCCGGTTCTCTTCGCCATCCGCAACAAATGGGTTGTCCTCGATTGCCGCGCGCAGCTCCTCCACGCTGCGCACCGCGGCGAAACTCTTGATGTCGAACCGGTCGCGCATGAGGTGCGCGAGCATGTCCTCCAAACCGTCGCTAGGGCGCTCCTCGAAATCGAAAAGGACATTGCCGCTGGCGATCACCGTCTCGACGTTCTCGAACCCCTCGCGCGCAAACGCCCCGCGCAAGTCGGTCATCGACACGCGGTTGCCGCCGACGTTGATGCTGCCGAAGAAGGCGACGTAGCGGGACATCACGACCCTCCGGGTTAAAGCACCCGCTCGCGCTCCTCGATCTCGAACACCTCGAGCATATCGCCCGGCTTGATGTCGTTGGTGTCGGCCAGCATCACGCCGCATTCGAGGCCCGCGCGGACTTCGTCGGCGTCGTCCTTGAAGCGCCGCAGCGAGGCGATCGTCGTCGCCGAAACGATGACGTCCGCGCGCGTGAGCCGGGCGAACAGGCCCTTGCGGATCGCGCCTTCGGTGACGAGCAGCCCCGCCGCCTTGTCGCGCTTGCCCGCGGGGAAGACCTGCTTGACCTCGGCCCGGCCGAGCACGTTCTCGATCTTGAGCGGCCCGAGTACGCCCGCCATCTCCTTGGCGATCTCGTCGGTCAGGTGATAGATCACGTCGTAATACATCATTCGCACCTTGTGGCGTGCGATCAGCTCGCGCGCTTTGGGGTTGGGGCGGACGTTGAAGCCGATGATCGGCGCGCCGCTGGCGCCGGCCAGCGTCACATCGCCTTCGGTGATCGCGCCGACGCCGGAATTGAGCACGCGGACGGTGATACCGTCGTTCGACAGACGGTTGAGCGCGTTGACGATCGCTTCGGTCGAGCCCTGGACGTCGGACTTCACCACCACCGGGAACTCGACCATGGTCTGCTTGTCCTTGAGCGCCGAGAACATGTTCTCGAGGCTCGCGGGCGCGGTCGTGGTGCGCTTGGCGGTGGCCTTTTCCTGGCGATAGAGCGCGACTTCTCGCGCGCGCGCCTCGCTATCGACCACGGTCAGCGTGTCGCCCGCCATCGGCACCCCGGCGAGCCCGAGAACTTCGACCGGCAGCGCGGGCGGCGCGGACTTCACTTGGCGGCCCTTGTCGTCGAGCATCGCGCGAACCCGGCCGGCATGGGTGCCGACCACGAGGATGTCGCCAACGTTGAGCGTCCCGCGCGAAATCAGCACGGTCGCCAGCGGGCCCTTGCCCTTGTCGAGCTTGGCCTCGACCACGGTCGCCTCGGCGGCGCGATCGGGATTGGCGCGCAGTTCGAGCAATTCGGCCTGAAGCAGAATCTTCTCGATCAGATCGTCCATTCCCTGCCCGGTTTTGGCAGAGACTTCCACGTCCTGGACATCGCCGCTCATCGCCTCGACCACGACTTCGTGTTCGAGCAGGCGCTCACGGATGCGCTGGGCGTTGGCTTCGGGCCGATCGATCTTGTTGATCGCCACGATCATCGGCACCCCCGCGGCCTTGGTGTGATTGATCGCCTCGATCGTCTGCGGCATGATCCCGTCATCGGCGGCAACCACCAGAATGACGATATCGGTAACATTCGCCCCGCGCTGACGCATCTCGGTAAAGGCCGCGTGGCCCGGCGTATCGAGGAATGTGAGCTTCGCCCCGTCTTTGGTGGAGACCTGATAGGACCCGATATGCTGGGTGATCCCGCCCGCTTCGCCGCGAACCACATCGGTCCCGCGCAGCGCATCGAGCAGGCTGGTTTTGCCGTGATCAACATGGCCCATGATCGTGACCACTGCGGGCCGCGGTCTTAGAGTTTCTTCCGGATCCTGATCGGTTGCGACCTTGATGTCGACATCACTTGCCGAGACCCGGCGGATCGTGTGGCCGAAATCCTCGACCAGCAATTCGGCAGTATCCTGATCGATCGACTGGTTGACGGTGACCATCATGTCCATGTTGAACAGGACCTTCACCAGATCGGCGCCTTTTTCGCCCATCCGCTTGGCCAGTTCCTGAACCGTAATGCCCTCGGGAACCGCGACTTCGCGATATTGCTTTTCGCGCGGCTTGCGGCTGCCGCCCCCTTGGCTGCGGCGTTCCTTCTCCCGCGCGCGTTTCAGCGCGGCGAGCGATCGGGCTCGAGCGCCCTCATCTTCGTTCAGCGCCCGATTGACGGTCAGCTTGCCACTGCGCCGACGGTCGTCCTCAGCCTTGCTGGTGCGCTTTTCTTCCTTCTTTTTCTTTTCCGGTCGCTTGATCTCAGGGCGGGCCACCGGAGTAAAGCGGCGTGCAGTGGATGGCGGCGTGGCGGCCTCGGCATCCATAATCGCTTCGACTGCAGCTTCTTCTGCGGCATCGAGTTTCTTCGGAGCTTCCTCCACCGGAACCTCAGCAGCCTTCGTCTCTGCGGCTGCTTCCTGCGATTCGGGTTCGTCTTTCTTGCCCTCGTCGGTGTCGCGATTGGCGCTCGCATTTTGCTTTTCGGTTTCGAGCAGCTTGGCTTTCTGCTCTTCCTCGCGGCGGCGGGCCTCTTCCCCTGCACGCAGGCGATCTTCCTCAGCCTCTCGCTGGAGGCGCGCCACGCGTTCCTGCGCGGTTTCATTCGACGTGGGCGCGGCCTTGACCGGTGCCGGTGGCGCGACTTTCGGTGTCGGCGCAGGCGCCGGTGCTGGCTCTGGCTTCACCTCTTCGACCGGGGCGGCCTCGCCTGGCTTCACCAGCTTGCGGCGCCGTTTCACTTCGACCGTCACCTTGTTGGTACGACCGTGGCTGAAGGTCTGCTTGACCTCACCGGCATCGACCTTCCGCGAAAGGCCCAGAGGCTTGCGGGTGCGTGTCGGCTTGTCTTCAGTATCGCTCATAAAACCAGTCTATCCTTCAAAATTCAATTCGTCGTCCCGCTGAACCGCGCTGTGCGGGCCCTCGGACTCATTTTCAGCATCATTTCCGGCCTGCTCGGCTTCCGCGGAGCGCCCCTGGAAAT
>JBBRER010000130.1:0-5844 GCA_038202745.1 Sphingomonadales bacterium | reverse complement strand
GGCGATTTCTCCGCCGAACTCGCCAACCGTCCTGAGTTCGTCGCGCGGCGCGGACCGCGCTTCCAGCCGGTCGCCGTCATCGACGAACGCGAACAGCGTCTCAATCTCGTGATACCCGTCCGCCCGACGCCCGCGCACATGCAGCGCGAGGTTGAGCTTGGCGTAAGCGGTTTCGTGGAGCATGCGCGGTGCGGACTTAAACGCCACCAAAAGTCGCGAATAGGAACGGCATTGTCGCGAAGAACGCGAACGCTGAAACAACCCCGGACATCTCGAAATACCGCCCTTTGGCGTTGACCACCCAAACGGTCGCGACGATGGAAGCTAGCACAGCAAGGGGGATTGCGGCCGCCAAGAAGGAACTTGCGCCGTAGCCCATCCGATAAAGATCAGTCGCGTGGTCGAGTTCGCGACCGACGAGCCACAGCCAGACGAAGCCAACAAGCATCGCAAAGAGATTGGACGAGCGCCGCATCACATGTTCGGATAGTTCGGTCCGCCGCCGCCCTCGGGGGTGACCCATGTGATGTTCTGGTTGGGGTCTTTGATGTCGCAGGTCTTGCAGTGGACGCAGTTCTGCGCGTTGATTTGGTAGCGCGGGCTGCCGTCGGCATTTTCGAGCCATTCGTAAACGCCCGCCGGGCAATAGCGCGCCGAGGGACCGGCGAAGACGCCCAATTCGCTGCGTTTCTGTAGGTCCATATTGCCGACCACCAGATGCACCGGCTGGTCTTCGACGTGGTTGGTGTTCGACAGGAACACGCTCGACAGCCGGTCGAAGCTGACAACTCCGTCAGGCTTGGGATACTTGATCGGTTCGTAAAGATCGGCGCGCTGGAGCGCCTCGCTATCCCAGTGATGCCCCAGCGGTTTCCAAACCCCGAACCCGAACAGTGTGCGCAGCCACATGTCCGCGCCCGCGAGCAGCGTGCCCAAGTCTCCGCCCCACTTCGAAACCAGCGGTTCGGCGTTCTGGACCTTCTTAAGTTCCTTCGCGATCCAGCTCGCGCGCACCGCCGCATCGTATTCGTCGAGCGTATCGCCCGCGCGGCCCGCGCCGAGCGCCGCGGCGATCGCCTCGGCGGCGAGCATCGCGCTTTTCATCGCGGTGTGACTGCCCTTGATCCGCGGCACGTTGACGAACCCCGCCGAGCACCCGATCAGCGCCCCGCCCGGGAACGCCAGCTTCGGCACCGACTGCCACCCGCCCTCGTTGATGGCGCGCGCGCCATACGAAACGCGCCGCCCGCCTTCGAGCACCTTGCGGATTTCCGGGTGCTGCTTCCAGCGCTGGAATTCCTCGAACGGGTAGACCCACGGGTTCTTGTAATCGAGCGCGACCACGAACCCGAGCGCCACCTGCCCGCCCGCCTGATGGTAGAGGAACCCGCCGCCCCAGCTGTCGCTTTCAGAGAGCGGCCAGCCTTGGGTGTGGATTACCCGCCCCGGGCAATGCTGATCGGGATCGACGTCCCACAACTCCTTGATCCCCAGCCCATAGACCTGTGGCTGGCAGTCGCGCTCGAGATCGTACTTGCCCTTGAGCTGCTTGGTCAGACTGCCGCGTGCACCTTCGGCAAACAGCGTGTACTTGGCGTGGAGTTCCATCCCGGGCTGATAATCGCTCTTGTGGCTGCCATCGCGCGCGACGCCCATGTCCTGCGTCGCGACGCCGCGTACCGCGCCGGCCGCGTCGTAAAGCACTTCGGCGGCGGGAAAGCCGGGAAATATCTCGACGCCGAGTTCTTCCGCCTTGCCCGCGAGCCAGCGGCACAGACTGCCGAGGCTACCGGTGTAGCTATCCTCGTTCGACATAAACGGCGGCATCGTCCATTCGGGGATCGACCATTTTCCTTTTCGTGTGAGCACCCAGTGCCGGTTCTCGGTCACCGGGGTCGCCGCCATCGGGCACCCGTCGCGGCGCCAATCGGGGAGCAGCTCGTCGAGCGCCCGTGGATCGACCACCGCGCCCGAGAGGATATGCGCGCCGATCTCGGAGCCTTTTTCGAGGATGCAGACCGAGGTGTCGGGAGAAATCTGCTTGAGCCGGATCGCCGCCGCGAGTCCCGCCGGGCCGCCGCCGACGATCACGACATCGTACGGCATCGATTCGCGTTCGCTCATGACGGTCTCCGTCGCTGGAATTCCTGCCCCCCAAGCCTTGAAAGCGGCGTGCCGAGAGGTCAAGACCGCATCATGCCCGGCGAAGCGCCCTCCGCAACCGAATCCGCGCTCGCCGGCGCGCTCGACTGGTGGCGCGAAGCGGGAGTCGACTACGCCTTTGGCGATGCCCCGCGCGCGTGGATTGCCGCGCCCGAGCCGGCAGATTCAGTGCCGGACGCGGAGCCTGCTCCTTCCGCACCACCGCAACCCAAGCTTGGCGGCGACTCAGCGGGTTGGCCAGCCGACCTCGAGGCATTCGCCGCCTGGTGGCTGACCGAGCCGACGCTCGATCCGGGTCCGCCAGCGGAGCGCATCGCGCCGCGCGGACCGGCTGCGGCCAAATTGATGATTCTGGTTGATCATCCCGAGCGCGAGGACCGCGAGCGTCTGCTCGATGGATCCGAAGGACGCCTGCTCGACGCTTTCCTGAGCGCGGCCGCGATCGATCCAGAGCAGATTTATTTCGCGAGCATACTCCCCCGCTGCACGCCGCTGCCCGATTGGGACGCGCTGGCCCGCGACGGGCTCGGCGCGATCGTGCGCCATCACATCGCGCTGGTCGCGCCCCAACGCTTGCTGGTGTTCGGCGCCAACGTCTCGCCGCTGCTCGGCAACGGCCCGGCGCAAAGCGGTCCGATTTCAGAAATCCTTAACCATGACGGGCCGACGGTTCCGGTGCTGGTCGCGCCGAGCCTGGCGGGGATGATCGCCAAGCCCGCGCGCAAGGCGGGATTGTGGAAGCGCTGGCTGGAGTGGACGGCGTAGCGCGGGGATTTGCGGGGAGCGGATTTGCTCAAGCGGGGATCGGTGCTGAAGACTGCCGGAGCGATCGTGGTGGCCTTAGCCGCGGCCGCCGCGCCCGCGCTTGCGCACGCCAACAGTGCGGCGCTCGATTATTTTCGCAATCGGGCCGACCGCACCGCGGTTCCCGCGCTGCTCAGCGCCGACGACCGCGCTTACTACAAGCAGCTGTTCGCAGCGATCGACGGAAGCGACTGGGCCGCCGTGCAGATGCTGTTTGCCCAACGGTCCGACGGCCCGCTTCACGCGATCGCGCGCGCCGAATACTATCTTGCCCCAGGCTCACCCAAAATCGAGCTTGACCCGCTTAGCCAGTGGCTCGCGAGCGGCACACCCCTGCCCCAAGCCGAGGCGATCGAAGCGCTGGCGGCGAAACGCGGAGCGAGCGATCTGCCCGCGCTGCCCAGCGCACAGCGGCTGGTCGCGCTGCCCTCGATGCCGCGGCGCACGCTTCCGCGCAGCGCTGCCGACGGCACGATGCCGGGTGCAATTTCCGGGCAGATCCTCGACCGGATCAAGAACAACGATCCGCTGAGCGCGCGCGTCCTGCTCGACGGCATCGACGCGCAATTGAGCCCGCAGGCCCGTGCCGAATGGCGCGAGAGGGTCGCCTGGAGCTTCTACATCGAGAACGACCCGGCGACGGCCTACGCGATGGCGCAGACCGCCGCCGAAGGTCAGGGCGCGTGGGTCGCCGAAGGGTGGTGGACCGCGGGCCTTGCTGCGTTCCGGCTCGACGATTGCGCGGGCGCGGCCGACGCATTTCAGAAGGCCGCGATGCAGGCCGACAACCCCGAGTTGGCTGCGGCAGGCTACTATTGGCAAAGCCGCGCGCTCGTTCGCTGCCGCAGGCCCGAGGCCGCCGCAGCGCCGCTGCGCCTCGCCGCGGCGCGCGACGAGACGCTGTACGGGATGCTTGCCGCCGAGCAACTCGGCAGCGCGATCCCCGCGACGCACGCTGCTGCCGATTTCACCGCGGGCGATTGGCAAACGTTGCGCGAAGTGCCCAACGTGCGCACCGCGGTCGCGCTTGCCGAAATCGGCCAGGACGGCCGCGCCGACGAAGTCCTGCGCTATCAGGCGCGGATCGGCAGCGCCGGACAATACCAGCCGCTCTCGCGCCTCGCGCGCGATCTTGGCCTGCCTTCGACGCAGCTGTGGATGGCTTACAACGCCCCCGCCGGCGGCCGGCCTGAGCCCGCGACGCGCTTCCCCACGCCGAAGTGGACCCCGGCGACGGGATGGAAAGTCGATCCCGCGCTGATCTACGCACACACGCTTCAGGAGTCCGTGTTCAGGACCAAAGCGGTGAGCCCGGCCGGGGCGCGAGGGCTGATGCAGATCATGCCCGCCGCCGCGCGCGACCGTGCCCCCGCGCTCGGGATTTCCGGCTCGGCCGCCGATCTGGCGCGGCCTGCGGTCAACCTCGCGTTCGGACAGGCGCATCTCGAGGCCTTGCGCGATTCGAGCGGAACGCAAGGGCTGCTCCCAAAGGTCATCGCCGCGTTCAACGCCGGACCGGTTCCGGTTGCGCGCTGGAACGACCAGATCCAGGCCAAGGGCGATCCGCTGCTGTGGATCGAATCGCTCCCTTATTGGGAGACGCGCGGCTACGTGAACATCGTGCTCAAGAACTACTGGATGTACGAACGCCAGGCGGGCGGTCCTTCCGAAAGTCGGGCAGCGCTGGCGCAAGGGCTGTGGCCGACGTTTCCGGGGCTCAGCGGATCGCAGGCGGTGCGGATGAGCGCAAACGGGACGGTGCTGCGTGGCCATTGATCCAGCGCGGACGTTCACGCCGATCGAGATTGCGGTCCTGACTGTGTCCGACACCCGCACCGCCGCGGACGACACCTCGGGCGACATCCTCGCCGAACGGATCACGGCCGCGGGCCATCACCTCGCCGCGCGCGCTATCGCCAGCGACGACGCGGGCGCAATCGCAGCGCAGCTCAGCGCCTGGATCGACGACCACGGCATGGATGCAGTGATCACCACGGGTGGGACCGGGCTGACCGGGCGCGACGTCACCCCCGAAGCGCTCGACCGCGTCCGGGCGGCGAACGACGGCCGCGACATCCCTGGCTTCGGCGAACTGTTCCGCTGGCTCAGCTACCAATCGATCGGCACCAGCACCGTCCAGTCGCGCGCCTGCGCGATCGTGGCGCGCGGCACCTACATCTTCGCACTGCCCGGCTCGAACGGCGCGGTGAAGGACGGCTGGGACGGGATCCTCGCCGAGCAACTCGACAGCCGCAACCGGCCCTGCAACTTCGTCGAGCTGATGCCGCGGTTGCGCGAAAGTTAGGCTCGAGGCATTCTCAGGGACATCTCACTTGCGTGAGTGTTCCTCCTATGTTCTAATCAGAACATGGCGAGTCAGACACCCGTCCACGGCCGCGGCGCGCAATCGGGCGCGGTGCCGACGCGGTTCGGGTTGGCGAGGCGCGAGGCCGACGGCGACTGGCTCGATGCGCAGGGCGACATCGACGGACCGGGGCCAAAGCTGCGCACCGTGGTGACGATCGAGAAGCCGCGCACGATCGTCAATTTCAACCAGTCGCCCGACATTCCCTTCGACCGCTCGATCAACGCCTACCGCGGGTGCGAGCACGGCTGCATTTATTGCTTCGCGCGGCCGACCCACGCTTACCACGACCTTTCCCCCGGCCTCGATTTCGAAACCAAACTTTTCGCCAAGCCCGACGCCGCGCGGCTACTGCGCGAGACACTTGCCAAGCCTTCATACAAGCCCGCGCCGATCGCGATGGGGACCAACACCGATCCCTATCAGCCGATTGAGGACCGCTACCGCATCACCCGCTCGATCCTCGAGGTCGCGCTCGAGACGCGGCACCCGGTGACGATCACCACCAAGTC
>JBBRER010000129.1:0-5929 GCA_038202745.1 Sphingomonadales bacterium | reverse complement strand
TTCTGGGTAAAATACCCACCGCCCCGAACCGCTTCGTGGGTCGGTCCGGGGACACCGGTGGCGGGGGTTGTCGCCCATGCCCTCGCCACGAACGGGGTTAGGGTTGCGACGTCACCCGCCGCGCCGCGCACTCCGCCGCCATTCTGATCGCGGCGATCGTTGCGCCGGGGTCGGCCTCGCCTGCCCCCGCGATGGCGAAGGCGGTGCCGTGATCGGGCGAGGTGCGCACGATCGGGAGGCCGAGCGTGACGTTCACGCCCTCGTCGAAGTCCAGCGCCTTGATCGGGACGAGTGCCTGATCGTGGTACATGCACAGCGCGACATCGTAAGTCTCGCGCGTTCGCGGGATGAACAATCCGTCGGCCGGATGCGGGCCGGTGGCGTCGATGCCTTCGGCTTGGAGCTGCGCGATCGCGGGGGCGACGATGTCCCGGTCCTCGTTTCCAAAGCGCCCGTCTTCGCCCGCATGCGGATTGAGCGCAGCAATCGCGAGCCGTGGGTGGGCGATGCCGAAATCGCGCGCCAGCGCGGCGGCGACGACGCGCGCCTTGCGCACGATCAGATCGCGCGTGATCAGCCGCGGCACTTCGGCGAGCGCGACGTGGACGGTGAGCGGAACGGTCTTGAGCTGCGGCCCGGCGAGCAACATGACCGCGTCCTCTGGCGCGACGCCGCACGCCGCAGCGACGAATTCGGTCTGGCCGGGATGCGCGAAGCCGACCTCGGCGAGCCGTGCTTTGGCTACCGGCCCAGTGACGAGCCCGCCCGCCGCGCCGCTGCGCGCGAGTTCGGCGCCTAGCGTCAACGCGGCGAGCGCGAACACGGCGCCATCGCGGTCGGGCGCTCCGGGAGTGTAGGCGGCGTCGAGATCGCCGAGCACGGGCAGCGCGGTCTCGAACGCTTGGATCGCCTCCGCCGGGTCGGCAATCCGCACGATCGGCACCGTCAGCCCGCGCCGCTGCGCCGCCGCGTCGAGCAGCCCGGCGCCGCCCACCGCGAAGAACGCGGGCAAGCCGTCCGCCCCGCTGCGCGCCCAAGCGGCGCAGAGCAGTTCCGGCCCGATCCCGGCGGGGTCGCCGGGAGTCACCGCGAGCGGAAGGACCGTCGCGATCATCGCATCGTTAGCTGGCGTAGTCGATCACCGCATCGCGGCGCAGATCGCGCAAATAGGCTTGTGCGCGCTTGTTGATGCGGTCCTGCTCGATCTGGTCCTGCATCTGCTCGAAGCTCGGCCCGCTGGCGACCCGCGGATCGTCGCGCCCGCACAGCATCAGCATGCGGATGCCTTCCTGCGCGGTGCCGAACGGCGGGGTGACCTCGCCCGGCGAGAGCGACAGCAGCAGCTGCTGGAGCTGGGCGGGAAGGTCGCGCGCCTTGAGCTGATCGTTGGAGACGACTTCGGCCCCGACCGCGCGGGCGATTCCATCGACGTTGGCGCAGCCGTGCGCGGTTTGCACGGTCGCCGCCAGCGCCTGCGCACGCTTCTTAGTTTCGGCTTCGCTGGTTCCTGCGGGGATCGGAATAGAGATTTGCTTGAGGCTGAGCACCGCGTCGCGCGGATCGGCGGTGAGTACCTGGCGCTTGTCGATCAGCGCGAGGATATCGAACCCGCCGCGAACTTCGATCGGCCCGGCAAGCTGACCGTTCTGGAGCTGCGCGACCACGGTGCCGAGCTCGTCGGGTAGCTGCCCCAGCCTGATCCATCCCAGATCGCCGCCGACCGCGGCGGTCGAGGCTTCCGAATACTGGCGCGCGTAGCCGACGAAGCTGCCGCCCTTCTTCAGTTCCTCGACGATCTTCTTGGCGTTCTCGAACACCTGGACCTTGTTTTCGTCGGTCGCCGACAGGAAGATTTCGCCGACGCGATATTCCTCGGTTCCCTTGGAGGCCTGGAGCCGGTTCATGACCTCCTTCACTTCCTCGTCCGAGACGTTAACGAACGGATTGACGTTACGCGAGAGCAGCCGCTGCCAGGCGAGCTCGCCCTTGATCTGGCGCTTGAGCGAGGCCGGCGACGAGCCGATCTTGAGCAGATAGGCGTCCATCGCGCGGATGTTCTGCCCGAAGTTCTGCTGCGCGACGCGGGCGTAGGACTGCTCGACTTCCTTGGCCCCGATCTCGATCTTCTGGGCCTTGGCTTCCTGGATCTGGAGCGTTTCGTCCATCAGGTTGCGCAGCACCTGCAGCTTGAGCCGCTGGAGTTCCTCGGGCGCGATCTTGCCATCGCTCGCCGCGACGATCAGCGCGACCCGCTGATCGACATCGGTGCCGGTGACGACTTCGCCGTTGATCACCACGGTCGCCTTGCGGTGGTTGGGATCGTTGGTCCCGAAGAACTGCGCGTTGGCGGGAATGGTGATCGCCGGAGCCGCCGCCGATACCGGCGCGGCGTCCTGCGCGAGTGCGCCCCCGGCGAGCACCGAGGCGCCGCCGACCGCAAGCAGCAAGCGAGCCGCAAATCCATTCGATCCAGTAGTCATCACGATCAAAAATACCCTGCCTGTGGCGCCCGGCGCGGGCGTCCGATCTACCCCGCTCGGTGACGGCGCGCGGCTTAACCCAAGCTGAGCATTGCCGATAGTGCGTTTTGCACGGAGGCTTGCCCCGCTAGCGGAAGCCCAGGTTCTTGAGCGCGAAATGGAGCTGGAACGTGTTGCCCCCGCGCGCATCGCCGGTGGCGACGAAGTCGCGCCGCCAGGTGAAGCCGAGCTCAAGGCAATCGTCCTGGTAGGCTACGCCGAGCCGGGTGCGCAGCGGCTGGAACCCGTCCGACGAGGCGCTCGGGTCTTCGTTGCGGTCGGTCAGGTTGACAACGCCCGAGCCGAACACCGACCAGTAGCGCGCAAAAGCGATGCGCCCTGCAAAGCGCAGCTCCTCGCGGTCCTGCAAGTCCTCGACCGAGGTGATGTTGCGATTGAGCCGCAGATAGCCGATCTCGCCGTAAGTCCCCGCGCTGCCTACGGTTGCGTCGAATTCGTTGCGGCGGACCGCGAAATTGTCCTTGTCGAGCCGGTAGCGGTGAGTGACTTTGACGAAGTCGCGGTAGCGCACTTCGGTGCGCCCGACGATGTCCGACAGCCGGCTCGCCAGGCCGGTTCCGTCGGGCAGGATGCTGGTGGCGTTGCTCAGCCGGTACGACTGGCCGATCGTGGTGCGGATGCGCCAGCCGGGCAGATCGACCTGCCAGTCCGCCCCGTAAGTGAAGCGCACCCCGTCCTCGATCCGGTCGTAGCCGGGGAAGCGATTGAGCGCGAACAGGTTGGAATCCTCGAGGTCGATCGCGCGGGCGTCCTCGTTGGGAACGCTAAGATTGGCGAGCCTGGGGCTGGCGACGATCTGAAAGCGCGGGGTGAGCACCTGGGTTCCCCCCATGAACGTCCCGATCAGCGGCCATTTGACGTCGATCGCCGCGGTCGCCAGCGCGCGCGTTTGCCAGCCTGGATTGCCCCGGTAGCTGGGGGTGAGGGTGAGCGCGTTCTCGTCCGAATGATAGACGTCGGCGCGCCCCAGCGCGGTTAGCGTGATTTCCTGGCCCCAGCGCGTCAGCCGCCGCAAATCCCACTGAGCGCGAGCAAACGCGCGCTGGGTGTCCTGCCCGCGATTGCGGGTGATCGCCAGACTGTTGAGCTGGAGCTCGATTTTACCGCCGAGCAGCGGATCGGCGAGGCGCCGGCGATAGTCGATTTCGGGCAGCGCGACCGGCACCTGGCCCTGGTCCGCCCCGACGCGCAAGGTCTGCGTCGCCCACCCCGCGAGCGAGAAGTAACTGTCGTCGTCGATCCGCTCGAGCGCGACCGTCGAACGCAGCCGGTCGTCGCGGCTGATGTCGTAGCGCCGCAGGAAGGTGCGGTCCGACGCCACCCGAAGCGATCCGGTCAGGCTCCATTTAGGGCCGAACTGAAAGCGGCCGTTGGCGAACAGGTAGCCGCGAAAGTCGGTCTGGCTGCTCGTCGGCGCGCCGCCGATCGGAATGCGGCGGCTGCGTGTCGCGTAGCCCGTCACCTGGAATGCGCCATCGGGAAGCAGCGCGCGGTACTGCCCCGAGACCATCGGCAGCGCGGAGGTGTACACGTATCCGGTCACCGCCAGGTCCTGGTTGTCAGCGAGGCGCAAGTAATATGTGTCGGACAGCTCGACCCCGTTCGAGGCCGACAGGCGAATCTCGGGGACCAGCAAGCCGGACAGCGCGCGCCCGTTGGTGGACACGGTCAATCCCGGCAGGGGGAGCAGCTTGATGCCGAAAATCTCCAGCCGCGCGCCGCGGAAGCGCACTTTCTTGCTGACGGGATCATACACGACGCGCTGCGCGGTGATTCGCCAACTCGGCTGCTTGGGACAGCCGCTCGAGGTCTCGACCGAGCACGCGGTGTAGGCGGCATTGGTCAGCAGGATCGTGCCGTCGGCGCTGCGCTGCCCGCGCACCGCCGCGATCCGCCCACCCTCGCGCAGCGCGAGCAGGAGGTTGTCGATCGCCCCGGCCTTGAGTTCGTCGGTCAGCTCGACCCGCTCGGAAAACAGCTGATTGCCGTCGGCATCGACGAAGCGGACGTTGCCGGTCGCGACGATCTGACCGGTCTTGCGGTTGTAGGTAATCGCGTCCGAACGCACCGACTGGTTCTCGCGGCGCAGGATCACGTTGCCTTTGGCGGTGATCGTGTCGGCGTCGCTGTCGTATTCGACGCCGTTCGCCTCGAACCCGATTTTGTCGCTGGCTGCGGTTGCCGGGGGGCCTGCGACCGGCACGGGCGGCGGCGGGACGGGCTGGGCGAGCGGGTCCGGCGCGGCGACCGGCGAAGCTTGCGCGAAAGCCGGCGCGGCGCATCCGATCATCGCCAGCGCGAGCGCGGCAGCGCCGCAGCGCCACGGCCGGAAACGCCGATCGAATGCTGGCGGCGCGTGCCGCAAAGCCGGGAGCATGCGCTTGCCTATCGCACCGCCCGCGCCTAACTGCAACCGCACCAATCCACCCCTCACGTCCATCCCGGCCGCCATTCGCGGCTCCCCGATCATGAGAGAAATCCCGCGCATGAAGATCCAATTCCTGTCCTCGCCCAATGCCGCCACGGCGCGCGTCGTCGCTCGCTTCGCGGGCCAGGACGCCTTGCCCGCCGGTCTCGACGCGGTGCTCGCCGAGGGCGCGCGGGCCTCGCGCTTCACCGGCAAGAGCGGGCAGCTTCACGAAGGTTTCGTGAGCGAAGGCGGCAAAGTCTCGCGCCGCGCGCTGATCGGGACGGGCAAGTCCGACGATGGCGAGCGCAGCGCCAATCTCGAAAAAGCCGGCGCGGCGCTAACCGCGAAATATCTGATTTCGGGCGAGACCGCGGTCCTGCTCGACCTCACCGGAAGCGGGCTGTCGGGCGCCGAGGCGGCGGCGGTCCTGCTCGGCGCGCGGCTGCGCGGCTGGCGCTACGACGCCTATCGCACGCGCCTGACCGAAGAACAGAAGCCGACGCTGACGACGATCGAGGTGGTCGGCGCGCCCGAAGGCGCCGAGGCGGCATGGGCAACCGAGAGCGGACTCGCCGACGGCGTCGAACTGACGCGCGAGCTGGTGACCGAGCCCGCCAATGTCATCTACCCCGAAAGCTTCGTCGAACGCGTCACCGCGCGGCTTCAGGGCAGCGGCGTGGCGGTGCGCGTGCTCGATGACAAGGAGATGAAGGCGCTCGGAATGGGCGCGCTGCTCGGCGTCGCGCAAGGTTCGGTCCGCCCGGCGCGGCTGCTCGTGCTCGAGTGGAACGGCGGCGGCGATGAAAAGCCGACCGCGTTCGTGGGCAAGGGCGTGACTTTCGACACCGGCGGAATTAGCCTCAAGCCGCCCGCCAACATGGAAGACATGAAGTGGGACATGGGCGGCGCGGGCGCGGTCGTCGGCGCGCTGCTGTCGCTCGCCCGGCGCAAGGCCAAGGCCAACGTCGTCGGCGTGTGC
>JBBRER010000128.1:0-6018 GCA_038202745.1 Sphingomonadales bacterium | reverse complement strand
TCGCTCATCAACTCGGCCCTGCGTGCGAAGCGGTGACGGGTCGGACTCGCGTCGCATCCGTCGGCCACGGGGCATACCCCGGTTTTTGCAGCAGGAGATCGCCCGCCGCTCTTCGCATCGTGGTTCGCGGACGCCTCCGCTGGGGACGCGCCGGTCACGCGTGCGGAAAGCAAAGAAGCGAAGCGCTAACCGCCTCCCGCACCCGCCGCGTTTGCCCTTTCCCGAAGGAATGGACGCGTAGGCATATAACCTATATGGTTCGTTTTGTCAAGGCTTCGAGCGTGCCTTGCCGAACTCGGCATATGCTTCGTTGCCGACGAACGCGAGTGTGGTGACCCCGCTGGCCTTGATCGTCCGCACGACTTGCGCCGAAAGCCCGTATGCGGCGCTGGCAGCGGGCTCAAAGCGAAGCTCCGGTTCGACGGGAAGCCGCCGCGTTTCGATCAGCAGGCTGGCAAGCTGGCCTTGCCCGATCGCCGTCCCATTCCACTCGATCCGATCATCAGCGGTGACCGCGACGGTGTTCTGAACGGTATCGACGTGGATTGGTGACGAAACGGGCGACGGCAGGTCGATCGGTACGACGTGGGTTGCGACGGGGATCGTAACGATCAGCATGACCAGCAATACCAGCATGACGTCGATCAGCGGGGTGGTGTTGAGGTCGGCCATCGGCTCCATCGCGGAGCGGGACAGGGCAAACGCCATCGCGGTTCTCCCAGTTGGCCCGGCGACGTTCTGCGCGCCGGGCTGTTGAGATGATGTATCATCGCGGCGAAAGCGTCAAGTGCGCCTTCAACGAAAAAGGGGCGGATCGCTCCGCCCCTTTCGATCGCTTGTGGCGCGCGGCTACTGCGTCGGTTTTTGCGAATTGGCCGCGCGGTTGAATTCGGAGTACGCTTCGTTGCCGACGAAGCCGAACTTGGTCACCCCCGAGCTCTTGATGAGCTGCAGGACTTTTGCCGTAGTGTCGTAAGGCGCCTGCGGATCGGGCTGGAACTGCAACTCGGGCTCGACCGCGTACTTGAGCGAGGTCTGGAGCTGATAAAGCAACCCGCCCGCATCGAGCCCCTGACCGTTCCACAGGATCGCGCCCTGCGGGTCGATCACCACCTTGTTCTTGTCGACCTTGGGCGGCGGCACGTTGGTCGGCGGGGTGGGCGCGGGCAGATCGATATTGACCGCGTGGGTTGCGACCGGGATGGTGATGATGAACATGATGAGCAGAACGAGCATGACGTCGATCAGCGGCGTCGTGTTCATTTCCATCATCGGCGAGCCATCGTCGCTGCCGCCTGACATTGCCATCTGAGCTTACTCCTGAAATTTACCGGCCCGTCCGAAATCGAGGACGGGGCGGGCTCAACCGTTGGGATCGACCGGGTTCGAGATGAAGCCGACCGTCGGGTAACCCGAGATCTGGACGTTGTAGATCGCGCCTGCGATGCACCGCCAGGGCGCATTGACGTCGCCGCGGATATGGACCTGCGGGATTTTTTCGGGGCTGGCCCTGAGCGCTTCGGGGCCGCCTTCGCGCTTTACGATCGCGTCGAGCCGCTTGTACGCAAGATCGCGCAGCTCGACCGAGTTCACCGCGCTGATATTGTTGAAGTAGATGCGGCATTCGCCGTTGCGGCTCGCGCCGTTGAACCCCGGATCGCCCGCGCTGCGCCCGCCATCGTCGGCGGTGCTGACGGTGAGCAGCAGGTTCTCGACCTTGTCCTTCGATTCGATCGACGCGAACACCGGCAGCTTGAGCTTCTCGATCGTCTGGATCGCGATCGGGACCGCGATCAGGAAGATGATGAGCAGCACCAGCATCACGTCGACCAGCGGCGTGGTGTTGATGTCCGACATCGGCGTCTCTTTCGCGCTTCCGCCTACCGAAATCGCCATTCTTGGTGTCCTATCCTTGTGGCCCGCCGGGCCGGCAGCGCATGCTCCGCCGGTCCCGGTCGGTCGTCATTTGCGAAGAACCGGACGCGCGGCGCGCGCCAGCTCCCGCGCGCCGGCTTACTGCGTGACCGTGGTGTTGCCCGGAGTGGTCGTCACCGGCCGGGTGGTCGCCGCGGCCGCGGCTTTGGCCGAAGCCGGAGCGATCGCCGCGGGCTTGACCACGCCGCGCGAGTTGATGTTCGCGAGCACGTCGGTCGAGAAGCCCGAAAGCGTCTCGGCGATGCGCTTGTTGCGCGCCTGGAGGTAATTGTAGGCGAGCACGGCAGGCACCGCGACGAGCAGGCCGAGCGCGGTCATGATCAGCGCTTCGCCGACCGGGCCGGCGACTTTGTCGATCGATGCCGAACCGGCGATGCCGATCGCGATCAGCGCGCGGTAGATGCCGACCACGGTGCCGAACAGACCGATGAACGGCGCGGTCGCGCCGACGGTAGCGAGGAACGGCAGGCCGCTGGCGAGGCGCGCGTTGATCGATTCCTCCGACCGCGCGAGCGAGCCGTGGAGCCAGTCGTGCGCTTCCATCGAATCGACCATCTTGCTGTGCTGCTCTTCGGCGGCGAGGCCATCATCGACGAGCTGGCGCCAGGCGCTGTTCTTGTCGAGCTTGTTGCTGCCTTCGCGCAGGCTGTTCGCGCGCCAGAAGTTGCCGCGCAGATCGCGGTACTGGCGCTTGATCTTGGCCTGTTCGAACCACTTGGTGAACAGGATGAAGAACGATCCGAACGACATGATGCCGAGGATGGCGACGGTCGCCTTGGCGATGAACCCGCCTTGTTGCAGGGCTTCCATGAAGCCGAACTTGTTCTGCGGGGCGGCCGGAGCAGCCGCTGCCGCCGCGTTCAAAAGATCAACGATGTACATGCGATAAGTCCTCTCAAGCAATTCAGGCAATTGATATCAAGCCCGTCGGGTTCCCGCGCGGGAACCGGCGGACGCTTATTCCTTCGGCACGACCCACCGGACCGCGTTGGCGTACGAACCCGTCGTCGGATTGCCCTCGCCGTCCGTGGCGGGATTGAAGCGGGCGCGGCGCGTGATCAGCGAGCACGCGGTGTTGTCGAGCTCGCTCGATCCGCTCGAGCCGGTGACCGTGCACCCGGTGACGCGGCCGTCGGAGCCGACCGTGACGCGGAACCGCGTGGTGCCCTGCTCCTCGCGGCGCAGAGCGCCGGTCGGGTAGTCGTCGTTGGTCGCCCACGATCCGGGATTGCCCTTGGGCTGGGCGCCCTTCGCGGTGAAACGCGGCGGCGGCGGCGCGGGGGGCGCCACGGCGACCTGGACCGGTATCGGCGGCGGCGGCAACGCGATCGCGACGGTCTGGATCGGCGGCGGCGCGGCGTTGATGTTCATCGGCGGCGGCGGCGCGACGATCGGCGGCGGCACCTGGTCCTTCTTGGGCGGCGGCGGCGGCTCTTCCTTTTTGACTTCTTCCTTGATGTCCACCGTGGTCAGTTTCTTGATGACCGCCTGGGCGCCCGAATAAGCGAGGCCGGTGACCAGCGCATAGCCGAGCACGATGTGGATCAGCGCCACGACGATCAGCGCGGTAATCCGGTTGCCGCTCATTTGTTGGTCAGCGTAAGCCATTCAGTCCGATCACTCCTGACTAAAGCCCGGGCCGAAACCCAGCTTCCGCCCGCCGCAGCTTAAGGCCATGGCGAGCGCATCGAATCCCAATTCTTCCACCCTGCCGGCGCGAACCGGAGGCCCGTCGGGCGCCCCGCCCGGCTGGACCGGAATGCGAGCCTTTGGTTGCTTAGGCCCGGTTTTCCGTAGCACTAGCTTTCAAGAAGCGGGCGCGCAACGGTTTATCGGTTAACCATCGATTCAGCGCGCGGAGGCTCAATTCATCGGGCAAACCCGCGAAAATCCTTGCATTGCGCGGCCGCGCTCGCGCACCACACTCAGGACCAGTCCGACTATGACACGCCCAACCCTCCCTCGCCTCGCCGCCGCCGCGCTGCTCGCCGCGCTTTGCGCGCCGCTCGCCGCCGCCGATTCGCGGGGCCTCCCTGCAGCGGGCGCGAGCCCCGCCGCGAGCTATGCCGATCTCGCCGATCTCGCCGAAGCCGCACCACTGGTGATCCGCGCGCAAGTGCGCAAGGTGGCGGTTGTCGAAGCCGCGCGCGCTCGCGGGGTGGGGCCCGGACGCGCACGGCTCTACATTCAGGCGCGCACACTGGCGCTGGTCGCGGGCACGACGCCGGTGGGCGAGGCGCTGGCTTATCTGGTCGACGTTCCGGTGGACGCGCATGGCAAGCCGCCCAGCCTCAAGAAGCAGGTCGTGCTGCTGTTCGCGCGGCCCGTTCCCTCGCGCCCGGGCGAACTCCAACTCGTCGCGCCCGATGCGCAGCTCGCCTGGGACGCCGCGCTCGAAGCGCGGGTCAAAGCCATCGTCGGCGAGTTCTATGCGGCCGATGCGCCGCGCCGGGTGACCGGCGTGCGCGAGGCGATCCACGTCGGCGGCGCGCTCGCGGGCGAGGGCGAGACGCAGCTGTTCCTGTCGGCCGCCGATGGCGAGCCCGCCGCAATCACAGTCATCCGGCGGCCGGGTGCTGCACCGGCGTGGCGGGTGTCGTTCTCCGAGCTGGTTGGCACCTCGGCCGCGCCCGCGCACGATACGCTGGCGTGGTACCGGCTCGCGTGTGCGCTCCCGCCCCGGCTGCCCCCGGCCGCGCATGTCTCGGCCGATCCCGAAGACCGCGCCGCCGCCGATACCGACTACCGCTTCGTGCTCGCGCAGCTCGGACCCTGCACGCGCGTCCGCGGGCGATGATGCTGGCCATTCGCACCGCGCTCGCATAAGCGCGCTGGCGAAACCCGAGGGAACATATGGCCGAACCGCTGCGCATCGCTTTGGCCGGCCTCGGCACCGTCGGCGCGGGCGTCGTGCGTCTCCTTCAAACCAACCGCGAGCTGATCGCGCGGCGTGCCGGGCGCGAGATCGCGATCGTCGCGGTCAGCGCGCGCGACCGTGCGAGCGACCGTGGGGTCGATCTGACGCGTTATGCGTGGGAGGACGACCTGACCGCGCTTCCCGCGCGCGGCGATGTCGATGTGGTGGTCGAGCTGGTCGGCGGGGCCGATGGGCCCGCGCTCGGGCTCGCGCGCCTGGCGATCGCGGCGGGCAAAGCGCTGGTCACCGCGAACAAGGCGATGATCGCGCACCACGGGCTCGAACTTGCCGCCGCGGCCGAGCGCGCGCGCGTGCCGCTGCGGTTCGAAGCAGCGGTCGCGGGCGGGATCCCTGTGATCAAGGGACTGCGCGAAGGCGCCGCCGCCAACGCGATTAAGCGTGTTTACGGGATCCTCAACGGCACCTGCAATTACATCCTTTCGGCGATGGAGGATACAGGGCGCGGCTTTGCCGAGGTGCTCGCCGAGGCACAGGCCAAGGGCTATGCCGAGGCCGATCCGGCGTTCGACATCGAAGGCACCGATGCCGCGCACAAGCTGGCGATCCTGGCTGCCATCGCGTTCGGCGCGCGGACCGATTTCTCGGGCGTCGAAACTTCGGGCATCGCGCGCGTCCTGCCCGCCGACATCGCCCAGGCCGAAGCGCTCGGCTACGTCATCCGCCTGCTCGGGATTGCCGAAACCGAGACGAGCGGCGGTGAGTGCCGGTTGTTCCAGCGCGTCCACCCTTACCTCGTGCCGACCGATCATCCGCTCGCGCATGTCGACGGCGCGACCAACGCGGTCGTCGCCGAGGGCGACTTTTCGGGACGGCTGCTGTTCCAGGGCGCGGGCGCCGGGGGCGATCCGACCGCGAGCGCGGTGGTCGCCGATCTGATCGATATTGCCCGGGGCGACGGGGCGCGCGCGTTCTCGGTCCCGGTGAGCGAACTCGAAGCGATGCCACCCGCCGCGTCGGGCAATCGCGCCGGACGCGCCTATTTGCGCTTCACCGTCGCCGACCGTCCGGGCGTGCTTGCCGAGATCACCGCCGCGATGCGCGACGCGGGGGTCTCGATCGAGAGCCTGATCCAGCAGGGCCGGCCCGAGGAGGGCGGCGAAGTCATGGTCGCGATGGTCACCCACGAGGGGCCCGAAGGGGCGGTC
>JBBRER010000127.1:0-6063 GCA_038202745.1 Sphingomonadales bacterium | reverse complement strand
CTCGGACTCATCGACATAGGGCACGTCCTGGATCGCCACGGTCAGGATCACCACGCGCTCGTGCAGCACTTTGTTGTGTTTGATGTTGTGAAGCAACGCCGAAGGCACACCCGAGCCCGAAGAGGCCATGAAGATCGCGGTCCCGGCTACCCGGGCGGCGCTGTTATGGGCGCTCTTAGTGAAGACCTCGATCGGGATCGAGCCTTCGGCCATGTTCTGGCGCATCAGCATCCGCCCGCGCGACCAGGTGGTGAGCAACGTGAAGATCACCAGGCCCATCGCCAGCGGCACCCAGCCGCCATCGGGAATCTTGGTGAAGTTGGCCGCGAGGTACGCCGCGTCGAGCGTGAAGAACAGCGCCAGCAGCGGCACCGACAGCAGCTTGGGCCACTTCCACAAGTTGAACAGCACCACCGCCAGCAGCACGTTGTCGATCGTCATCGCCCCGGTCACCGCGATGCCGTAGGCTGCGGTCAGGTTCGACGACCGCTCGAACACCAGCACCAGGATGATCACCGCGATCATCAGCGCATGGTTGATCACCGGGATGTAGATCTGCCCGGCGGCGGTCTCGCTGGTGTGCTTGATCGTCATGCGCGGGATAAAGCCAAGCTGGATCGCCTGCTGCGTGACCGAGAACGCCCCCGAGATAACCGCTTGCGACGCGATGACCGCCGCCATGCTGGCAAGGATCAGCAGCGGCCATTGGAACCATTCTGGCGCGAGGAAATAGAACGGGCTGGCGCGCAAGCTCGGATCGCGGATCAGGAGCGAGGCCTGACCGAGATAATTGAGCACCAGGGCGGGCAGCACGAAGAACAGCCACGACACGCGGATCGGCGGGCGCCCGAAATGGCCCATGTCCGCATAGAGCGCTTCCGCGCCCGTCACCGCCAGCACCGCCGAGCCCATCGCTAGGAAGCCCTTGAGCGGATCGTTGACGAACATGTTGACTGCGTAGTGCGGGCTCAGCGCCCACAACACGCCGGGCAGATGCATGATGCTCATGATGCCGAGCGTCGAAATCACCGCGAAGTAGAGCAACATGATCGGCCCGAAGAACGTCGCCACCCGCGCGGTTCCCCGGCTCTGGATCATGAACAGGAAGATCAGGATACCGACCACGATCGGGACGACGAACCGGCCCATTCCCGGATTGTAAACCGCGACGCCCTCGATCGCGGAGAGCACCGAGACCGCCGGGGTAATCATGCTATCGCCATAGAACAGCGAGGTCGCGAACACGCCGAGCAGGACGATCCCCGCCGACCACTTCTTCTTGCCGCCGACGTTCTTGTTGATCAGCGCGAGCAGCGCGAGGCTGCCGCCCTCGCCCTTGTTATCCGCGCGCATGATCACGCTGACGTACTTGATCGTCACGATCACCATCATCGACCAGAACATCAGGCTGACGATGCCGAACAGATGCAACCGGTCGAGCGGGAGGCGATGATGCCCGCTGAAGGTGTCGCGCATCGCGTAAAGCGGGCTGGTCCCGATGTCGCCGAAGACGACGCCGATCGCGCCTACCGCGAGTTTGAGCAGCGGTCCTTGGGCGTGGCCGTGTGCTGCGGGATGAAATTCGTCCGGGGACGAAACCGCCGCGTCCTTACCGACCGCTTCGCTCATGCCCAGGCCCCAATTGCGCCCGCGCGGGGCGAGCGGCGGCTTACCAACAAGCGGGAAACGCGGCAATCGCGCACAAGTTGCGCGGTCACGGCGTCGCTGCCCTACCGCGCTGCCCGGCGATGAACGCGTCGAGCCGGGCGAGCCGGGCTTCCAGGTCCGCCCGCCACGGCGCGTCCTTGGGCGCGCCCGCGAGCAGTTGCGCCCACAGCGCGCGGCCTTCGTCGAGCTTGCCCGATTGCGCGAGCGCGAGTCCAAGGAAGAATGGCGGCCCCGGACTGTCGGGCGCGGCGGCGGCGGCGCGGTTGTAGGCGTAAAGCGCGGGCGGAGTGAGCGCGCCTTCGGCGTGCGCGACGAGCGCGTTGCCGAGCGCGAGCCAGGCTTCGGCGTTGTTGGGATCGTGCTCGGTGGCGCCGAGCAGCACTCCGGCGGCGTCCGCATACTGGCCGTTGCGCGCCAAAGCATCGGCGATGATCGTCCACTGATCGCCGGCCACCGGCGTGCCCCCGCTCAGTTGACGCCGCGCCGCGACCAGCGCCGCGGGATCGCCCGAGGCTCTCTCGCGCGCCACTTTCGGTGCGCCGGGCAGCCCGGCGCTGCCCTGGAGCGCGTAGCCCGCCAGCCCGAGCATCAGCGCGCTTCCGGTAAGCTCCCACGTCCGCCGCGGCGCTTTGAGCACGAATACAGCGAGCCCAAACGCGGCGAGCCCGAGCAGGACGACGAATACCCAGGTCATGCCGGGTCCGTCCGCCTGAAACGCTTGCGCAACAGCAGCGCGGCGAGCGCGAGCAAGACCAGCGGCAGTGCGAACAGCGGCCAGGTGAGCGTGGTGACGCGCGGGGCGTAGGAAATGTAGTCTCCGTAGCGCTCGATCAGCCAGCCGCGGATCGCCTCGGGGTCTTCGCCGCGCGCGATCCGGGTTCGCACCTGGCTGCGCAGATCGCCCGCCATCGAGGCGTCGCTGTCGGCGATCGACTGGCCCTGGCAGGTCAGGCAACGGAGCGTCTCCATCAGCGCCTGCGCCTTGGCTTCCTGCGCCGGATCGGGAAGCTGCTGATACGCATAACGCGCAGGCGGAAGCAGGTCCTGCGCGGCGAGCGGCGCGGCGAGCGCGAACAGCAAGGCGATCAGCCAGCGCGTCACCGCCCCGCCTCCGCCAGCTTTTCGAGCAGCATCGGCGCGTCCTCAGGCCGGATATCGCCGATGTGCTGATAACGGATCGTGCCCTTGCCATCGACGACGAACGTCTCGGGCACGCCCGCCGAGCCGATCGCGAGCTGGACCGCGCTGACCCGGTCGTCGCCGATCCGCGTAAAGGGATCGCCGTTGCGCGCTAGGAACGCCGCGACGTCCTCGCCCCGGTCACGGATTGCGACGCCGTCGATCTCCGCACCCGCGGCCTTGAGCTGCGCAAGCTGCGGGGCTTCGACCGCGCACGGCACACACCAGCTGGCGAAGACGTTGACCAGCCGCGGATTGCCGTCGGTCAGGTCGGCTTTCGCCAGCCCGGGATGCCCCGCCACCACCGGCGCGAGCGCGAAATCGGGCATCGGCTTGCCGATCATCGCGCTAGGCACGTCGCGGCTCGCGGGGCGCAGCAGGCCCAGCGCGACCAGCGCAACGAACACTCCGAACAGCCCCAGCGGCAGCCACAGCGCCCAACGCGCGGATTTGTTTAGCGGATCGCTCATCGCCCTTGCCGCTCCCGGCGATAGGCGATCTTGTGGCGCGCGGCGATCCGCTTGAGATCGGCAAGCACGCGGCCGATCAACGCGAGCAGCCCGCCGAGCGCGATCAGCGCCCCGCCCCACCAGATGAGCATTACGAACGGTTTCCACCATAGCCGCAGCTGCCAGCGCCCGTCGTCCGTTTGTTCGCCGAGCACGGTATAAAGCTGGCCGTTCCAACGCGTATGGAGCGCGCTTTCGCTGGTTTGTTGCGGCGGCGCCCAGAAGCTGCGCGCCTGCGGTTTCAGCGTCACCGTCCCGCCCCCGCCGTAACGCGCCTGAAGCTGCGCTTCGAACGCGGTCCAGTTGGGTCCGGCTATCGGTTCGACTTGGGCGAGGCGAATCTGCCACGGCCCCGCCGCGACGGTCTCGCCCACGCGCGCGGCAACGAGCTTCTCAATCGTGAATGCGCTGTCGCTGCCCATCCCGATCAGCGCCACGCCGACGCCGAAGTGCGCGGTCACCATTCCCCACACCGGCAGCGGCGTGCGGCGCAAATTGCGCTCTGCCAGCGGCAGCACGCTGGCGACGATTACGCCTGCGCCGAGCGCCATCCCGGCCAGCGGCAGCAGCCCGATCCCGCCGCGCCCGACCAGCACTGCGCCCACGCCGAGCGCGACGAACCACGGCGCCAGCAACCGCTTCGCCACGCGCCCGAAAGCGTCGCGCCGCCACCGCAGCAGCGGGCCGACCGCGAGCACCATCAGCATCGGGATCACGAACACCGCGCTCATCGGGTTGAAATAAGGCGGGCCGACCGAGACTTTGGCGCCGAGCGATTCGGCGAACAACGGGTATAATGTGCCGACCAGCACGATCCCCAGCACGCAGCTCAGCATTACGTTGTTGAACACCAGCGCCGCCTCGCGGCTCGAGACCGAGAATCGCTCGCCCTCGGTCACAGTTCCCGCGCGCATCGCGAACAGCGCCAGCGCACCGCCGATATTGATCGCCAGCAGCGCGAGAATGAAGGTTCCGCGCGTCGGATCGACCGCGAACGCGTGGACGCTGGTGAGGATGCCCGAGCGGACGAGGAACGTTCCCACCATCGACATCGAGAACGCCACCACGCCGAGCATCACCGTCCACGCGCGCAGGGCATTGCGCGCGGCAAGGACGCTCGACGAATGAAGCAGCGCGGTCGCTGCCAGCCACGGCATCAGGCTGGCGTTCTCGACCGGGTCCCAGAACCACCAGCCACCCCAGCCGAGCTCGTAATAAGCCCAGAACGATCCCGCGGTGATGCCCAACGTGAGAAATATCCACGCCCCCAGCACCCACGGCCGCATCGCGCGGGCGAACGCGGGGCCGACCTCGCGCGTCAGCAGCGCGCCGACCGCGAAGCTGAACGCGACCGAGAGACCGACATAACCGAAATAAAGCGTTGGCGGATGAAACGCGAGACCCGGGTCCTGAAGCAGCGGGTTGAGCCCATTGCCCTCGGGCGGTGCCGGAACGAGCCGCGCGAACGGGTTCGACGCGAACAGCAGGAAGACGTAAAACCCCAAGCTGACGAATGCCTGTGCGGCGAGCGTGGCGAGCACGGTCGGCTCGGGCAGGCGCCGCTCGACCAGCGCGACGAACCCGCCCGCGATCCCCATCACCGTCACCCACAGCAGCATCGAGCCTTCGTGGTTGCCCCACGCGCCCGCGAACTTGTAAAGCAGCGGCTTCATCGAGTGCGAGTTCTCAGCAACCAGCTTGACCGACAGATCGGTGCGGCAAAACACCGCGATAAGTGCGGCAAAAGCGATCGCGGCAAGCAGCCCTTGGACGACCGCGATCGGGCGCACCACCGCCGCCATCCCGGCGCCTTGCGGGCGCAGCGCGAGCCAGCCCGCGGCCATCTGCAACGCCGCCAGCGCCGCGGCAAACCACAGCGCGGCAAGGCCGAACTCGGCGATCACTTGGTGTCCGCCACGGCCTTGCGCTTCTGCGCCTCGGTCATCGCCTGGAGCTCGCGCGGAACGTACTTCTCGTCATGCTTGGCGAGCAGCGTGTCGGCGACGAACGTGCCGCCGGGCGCGAGCCGTCCTTCGGCGACCACGCCCGACCCTTCGGTGAACAGGCTCGGCACGATTCC
The DNA here is from genome assembly GCA_038202745.1 of Sphingomonadales bacterium. Taxonomy (GTDB): domain Bacteria; phylum Pseudomonadota; class Alphaproteobacteria; order Sphingomonadales; family Sphingomonadaceae; genus Novosphingobium. The sequence continues at coordinate 627 of JBBRER010000127.1, read as the reverse complement.
GCTGAAGCGCACCGGCACCCGCGCCTTGCCGTCGCCGACGATAAACGCGATCGTCACCCCGTCGGGCGCGGTCTTGAGCGAGCCCTTCTCGACCATCCCGCCCAGCCGCACCGCGCGGCCCGGCTCGGGCGGCTTGGTCACGATGTCGCTGGGCACGTAGAAATACGACGCCTGATTGCGCAGCGCCCATGCCGCGAGCAGCCCCGCTCCGATCAGCGCGACGAGCGCGATCGCGACGAGCACCAGTCGCTGATGCTTGGCTTTCATTTCTCGCGCGCCCGATCGCGGCGCGCTTCGGCGCGGCGCATCGCCAGCCAGCTCCAGCCCACCAGCAACAGCGTCCCGCCGACGCCGAGCGCATAAGCTACCAGCACGAAAGGCCAAGGATCGAGCGTTTCGCGCAAAGCTTCAGGCCATCGCCTTGCGGCGCAAGCGCGCATCGGCCTGGCTGTCGGCGAGCAAAGCGCGCATCCGCATCAGCACGACCGCACCGAACAGCAGCGAAAATCCGATCGCCGCGGCGAGCAGCGCCCACAAGAACACCGGATCGATCGCCGATTTGCCCAGCGTGATGCTGGCGGGCTGGTGGAGCGAATTCCACCACACCACCGAGCGGTTGATGATCGG
>JBBRER010000126.1:0-6063 GCA_038202745.1 Sphingomonadales bacterium | reverse complement strand
CAAGACATTGGGGCTCGAGAGCCTCGATCAGCTCAAGGGGCTGCTGCGCGGCCAGCTCGAGCAGGAAACCGCCGGGCTCACCCGCACCGCGATGAAGCGCGCGCTGCTCGACCAGCTTGCCGCGGGCCATGATTTCGACGTTCCACCCTCGATGGTCGACGCCGAATTCGATCAGATCTGGCAGCAGCTCGTCCAGGAAGCCGAGAGCGAGCCCGATCCGGTCGCGGCGATGAAGGAAATCGAGAGCGAGAAAGCCGACTACCGCCGGATCGCGGTGCGCCGGGTGCGGCTCGGGCTGCTGCTGTCCGAGATCGGCCAGGCGGGCGGGGTCCAGGTGACCCAGCAGGAAATGAACATGCTGGTCCAGCAGGCCGCCTCGCAATATCGCGAGGAAGACCGTCAGCGCTTCGTCGAATATGTGGGCAGCGAGCCGCTCGCCGCCGCGCAGCTGCGCGCGCCCTTGTATGAGGACAAAGTGGTCGATTTTCTGTTCGACAAAGCCGAAGTGACCGACCGCGCGGTAACCCGCGACGAGCTTCAGGCCGCGATCGAAGCCGAGGAAACAGCGCCGCCGCCGGTGAAGGCCAAGAAGGCGACGTCCGCGAAGAAGGCCCCCGCCAAGGCCGAAGCGCCGAAGGCCAAGCCGAAAGCGAAAGCCGAAGCCAAGCCCAAGGCGGAAGCTGCGGCGGCGGCGAAAGCCAAGCCGGCAGCGAAGAAGTCGCCCGCCAAGAAATAGACATTGCACAATCTAGTGTTATCCACTAGATTGTGCTTATGGAACGAGCGATCAGCGCCAGCGAAGCTAATCAGCATTTCTCGGAAATGCTGCGCGACGTCGCGGACGGCGAAAGCTTTACCGTGATGTCGCGTGGCCGGGCGGTGGCGCGGGTTTCGCCGGTGGACCGCGACCGTGACCGACGCTCGGTCGATCGCCTGCTCGAATTCATCGACGCGCTGCCCGTGCGCCATTCGGGCGAATGGAACCGCGCCGACCTCTACGAATGATCCGCGTCGCGCTCGACAGCAATCTGCTCGCCTATCTCGCGGGGGTCAGCCACAGTGGCGACGACGACGCCAAAATTGCGCAGACCCGCGCGCTGATCCGGCAACTCAAAGACACGGCAACCCTCATCGCTCCGCTTCAGGCGCTCGGCGAGCTGTTCGTGGTGCTCCGGCGCAGCGGCGTCGGCGCGGAGGAAGCCCGGCAAATCGTGCTCGAATTTGCCCAGACGTTGGGAACCGCAGTCTCGTCGGAGCCGACCGTCCTGGCCGCGCTCGATCTCGCGGTCGATCACAAGTTGCAGTTCTGGGACGCGCTGATCGTGACCGCCGCGGTCGAAGCCGGATGCACGCTGCTGCTGTCGGAAGACATGCAGCACGGCTTCGTGGTCCGCGGGATGACCGTGATCAATCCGCTGGCGGCGAAACCGCATCCCAAGCTAAAGAAACTGCTCGCCGACTGAGCCGCGTAGTCAACCGGACTCGACATAGCCCGCATTGCCGGGCATCAGGTATGCCGTTGCAATCGCTACGGAACTGATCGATGTCGGTTGCCATCTTGCCCGATGAAACGCTGCGGATGGCCGCGGTGCGGCGCTATGACGTTCTCGATACGCCGCCGGACAACGCGTTCGACCGGATCGCGGCGATCGCTGCGCGGCGTTTCGGAGTTCCGATCGCGATCATCAGCATCGTCGACGAGGACCGGATCTGGTTCAAGTCACACCACGGACTCGACGTCGAGCAGATCGGCCGCGAGCCCGGCCTGTGCGCTTCGGCGATTCTCGGCGATACGCCTTATCTGTTGAACGACGCGACAGCAGACCCCCGATCGCTGGCGAACCCGCTGGTCGCGGGTGAATTCGGCTTGCGGTTTTACGCGGCGGCCCCGTTGAGGACCCACGACGGACACAATCTGGGCACCTTGTGCGTGATCGATCGGGAGCCGCGGCAGGTCACCGACGATCAGATGGAAGAATTGGCGGACCTTGCCACGATCGTGATGGACCAGCTCGAATTGCAGCTCAGCGCCCGCCGCGCGGTGAGCAGCGTCGAGCTGATGTCGCGCGAGATCGATCACCGGGTGATGAACAGTCTTCAGTTCGTATCGGCGTTGCTTTCGCTGCAGGGGCGGACAGCCGCATCGGCCGAGGGCGCCGAACACCTCCAAGCCGCGGCAAGACGGGTCAGTTCCATCGCCAACGTGCATCGCCGATCCTATCTCGATGGCGCCAATGACGTAGCCTGCGTCCCGTTTCTCGAGGAATTCTGCGCCGACCTGGGAAGCATTCTCGATCGGCCGGTCGCGGTAAGCGGCACCGAGGGAACGCTGCCCGCCGACGCGGTCCAGTCGATCGCTCTCATCGTCAACGAACTCGTCACCAACGCCGTCAAGCACGGCGCGGATCGGGTCTGGGTCAACTACCGGGTGGAAGGCGATGCTTGCGAACTGACTATCGCCGATGACGGCCCCGGGCTTCCCGCCGACTTCGCCCCATCGGGGACGAGCCACACTTTGGGCATCCGCGTGGTCAATTCGCTGGTGGCGCGGTTGAACGGGACGCTGAGCACCGGCCGCGGCCCCGACGACAACGGTGCGCTGTTCACGGTGCGGTTCAAGCGCGGATAACCGGTTGGTCGCGCGCCACTACTCGCCCCAGCGCTTGATCCGCGCGACCGGGACCGGGCTGGTCCGCGCACGTTCGTAGGCGGCGCCGGCTTCGAGCACGCGCTTGTCGTCCCACGCCCCGCCGATGAAGCTGAGCCCCAAGGGCAGGCCTTCGACCGCGCCCATCGGGACGGTCAAGTGCGGATAGCCGGCGACCGCCGCGAGGCTGCCCGCGCCGATCCCGTCGAGCCCGCCCGCTTCGGTGACCAGGTCGAGCGGCCACGCCGGGCTCGTGGTCGGCGCGACCAGCAGCGCGACTTTGTTGTCCGCGAGCAGCTTGTCGATCCCGTCCTTGCCGGCGAGCCGCAGCGAATTGGCGCGCGCCTTGGCATAAGCGGCGGCATCGACGGTCTTGTCGGCTTCCTCGAACGTGTCCTGCCCGAACCAGCGCAGCTCCTCGGGATGCGCCTTGTTGAACGCGATCACGTCGGCGAGGCTGCGCGGGCCGGCGTTGCCCGGACGTCCGGCCAGATAACTGCCCAAGTCGGCGCGCAACTCGTAGAGCAGCACCTGGAATTCGTCGCGGCCCATTGCCGGGTCACGCTTGTACGTCACGTCGACCAACTCGGCCCCAGCGGCCTTGAGATCAGCGAGCGCGCGGTCGAACAGCGCCAGCACTTTGGCGTTGTCGCCCGCCTGCTTGCGTAAAACGCCGATCCGCACACCTTTGAGGCTCGCGCGGTCGATCCCGGCGGCGAAATTGCTCGTTCCCGCCGGAATCGCGTGTGTCGCGACGTCGAGCGGGTCGGGCCCGGCGATCGCGTCGAGCAGCAGCGCGGCGTCGCGCACGCTGCGCGTCATCGGTCCCGGGGTATCCTGGCTATGGCTGATCGGCACGACATACGTGCGGCTGACCAGCCCGACGGTGGGCTTGAACCCGACGATCCCGTTGACGCTCGCCGGGCAAGTGACCGAGCCGTCGGTTTCGGTGCCGATCGCCGCCCACGCCATCCCCGCCGCGACCGCCGCGCCGCTGCCCGACGAAGAGCCGCAAGCCGTGCGGTCGAGCGCGTGAGGGTTGCGCGTGAGCCCGCCGACCGCGCTCCACCCGCTGGTCGAATGGTTCGAGCGAATGTTGGCCCATTCGCTGAGGTTGGTCTTGCCGAGCACGAGGCCTCCGGCGGCGCGCAGCCGCGCGACCAGCGGCGCATCGCGCCCGGTCATGTTGTCGGCCAGTGCGAGGCTGCCCGCCGTGGTCGGAAACTCGCGCGTCTCGATGTTGTCCTTGATCAGCACCGTGCGCCCCGCGATCGGCGATCCTGGATGCGCGGCGGCGGCGGCCGCGGCATCGCGCGCGGCGCTACGGTTGACCACGATCACCGCGCCGACCGCGAGGTCGACCTTGGCGATCCGTGCGAGATAGGCGGCCGCCTCGCGCTTCATTGCCGGCCGATTATCGGCGAGTGCAGGCGTGGCGGCAAGGGCTGCGGTCAGCGTCAGCAAACGTACCAATTTCATTTCCCCGTCCTTTCGAATCGCACCCCCGCAAGCTTAGCTCGCGGCTTCGGCGAGCAGCCTCGCATCGGTCCGCTCCATCAACGCGACGAAGCGGGGATGGTCGCGGATCAAGTCGAGGCTATTGTCCGACTGGATCCACTGCAGCCAGCCGCGAGTAACCTCGCCGACAATCCGATCGAGCAAATCGCAAGCCGCGTCCGCGTCGCCCAGCTTCGCCATCGCGCAAGCCAGGTTGTAGTGGAGCCGCATGTTGTCGGGATCGAACAGCACCGCGCGGCTCGCCCATTCACGCGCACGGTCGGCTTCGCCCAGCGTGGCCAGTGCCGAGACGAAGAACCCGAGCGCGCCGCTATGATCGGGCTCGACCGCGAGCAGCTTTTCGCAACGCGCCAGACTGCGCCGTTCGGCGGCGAGAGCGTTGTCGTGCTCGCCTTTGCCCTGATAGGCCTGCACGACCATCCCGGCCGGACGATAGGCGTCGGGATCGAGCGCGCAGGCCTTCTCGAAATAGCGGATCGCCTCGTCATAGCGCGCCTGCATGACGTGAAAGTAGCCGGCGTGGAGATTGGCTTCGTAGCAGTCGGGATCGAGGCGGAGCGCGGTTTCGAGATAAGGCTCGCCCGCTGCGAGGTCCATCGTCGGGCCCCGTCCCACCGCTTCGGCCATCGCGGCATGGGCTTCGGCCAGATTGGGATCGATCTCCAAGGCCCGCTTAGCCGCAGCGATGGCTAATTCGATGTCCGATCCGGCGACGCTACGCTGGGCGAGTTCGGTTTCGGCGAGCGCCAGCAGCGCCCAAGCCGGGGCGAAATCGGGATCGAGTTCGACCACACGCCGGCAGATTCGCACAATCAGCGGCTTCATCCGCTCGCTTCCGGTGCGCTCGAACTGGCGGGCCATCAGGAACAGCTCATAGGCTTGCGGGTTGGACGTTGCCCGCTGGGAAATTGCCCTCTTTTCCGCCGGAGCGAGGTGCAGCTTGAGTGCGGCCGCCACCGCCATCGAGATTTCGTCCTGAATCGCAAAGATGTCGTCGAGCGTACGATCGAAGCGCTCGGCCCAGATTTGCACGTCGGTTGCCGCGTCGAGCAGTTGCGCGGTGATCCGCACCCGGTTGCCCGTCTTGCGGACGCTGCCCTCGAGGATGTGGCTGACTTTGAGCGCGCGCGCGATCTCCGCCGTCGCGACGGTCTTGCCCTTGTACGAAAAGGCCATGTTGCGCGACACGACAGAGAGCGCCGCGACGTGTCCGAGATCGGTGATGATGTCTTCGGTCACGCCGTCGCTGAAATATTCCTGCTCGGCCTCGCCGCTCATGTTGATGAACGGGAGGATGAGCACCCGCGGCTTATCGGCAGCGCCTGCCGCCGCGGTCGCGTCCGGCGACGGCTCGATCGGCTTGGCGGCCAGCGTGAGGCGCTGCCGCACGTCGGCAACCAACGCCTGCCACGTGCGATCTTCGCCGTTTCCGTTCCACTGCGAGAGGTCGGCCGTCTGAGTCAGCTCGAACATGATCGGGCGGTCGCACTGCTCGATCATGACCGGCACAAGCGTCTTGTTGCGGTCGGCTGCGGTCGCCTCGGCGCGGACCCAGCGCGACGCCACCGAGCGCGGAGACCACAGCACCACGACCGCCGCTGCATCTTTCAGTGCCTGCTCGGTGATCTGATCGTATGCGTCGCCCGATCGCAGCGTGACGTCCCACCACACCGACAAGCCCTGCGCCGTGAACGCCTCGGCGAAGCGCTGGGCCGCCGCCTGGTCCTCGCGGTTGTAGGAAAGAAAGACATCGGCGGCCACTCGGCGCGATGCTGCGGGTTTTATGCCGCTCGCGCAAGGCTTGGGTTAATGCCCTTGAACATCATGGTGGCAGCCGCGACATAGGCCGCCCAACCCAAGAGGACATTTATGCTCGACCTGTTCGGCGCTTCCACCGC
>JBBRER010000125.1:0-6132 GCA_038202745.1 Sphingomonadales bacterium | reverse complement strand
CGGCGGGCAGCGCCACGATCTCGTAGGTGACCCGCGCCGGAATCGCCCCTGCCACCGTCGCGCTGCGCTCGTCGGTCAACAAGAAGCTGGCACCGATCGAATAGGTGAACGGCTTCTGGAAGATCAGCGTCGAGAGCTTTTCGAACATCGCGCTGAGCGAGACGGTCCGCGCCTTGAACGCATCGTTGTTGGTGTTGTCGGCGTACGCGTCGATCGTCAGCACCTGATCGCGCCCGTGGAAGTTGTTGCGGCGGAAAGTTGCGCCGGCGAGCTGCTCCTTGGTCCCGGCGATCCCGCGCACGCGCAGCAGGCCTTCGGGCGGAAATAGGTTGCGGTGCTCCCAGCTCGCCTCGAGTCGGAAGCCGTCGCCCGAATCATAGCCGATCGCGCCCGCGATGGTGCGCAGCGGGGCGCGGGTCAGCGCGACGTCGAGCGCGACCGTTCCCGGCGCGCCGGGGGCCGGCGGGATCGTCTCGCGCGGAGTCACGGTGACGCTCGAAACGAGCCCGGTGGCGAGAATCGCGCGGCGCAAGTCGTCGACTTCGCTGCGCTTGTAGCCGTCGCCTGCGTCGAACCGCGCGATTTCGCCCAAATGGTGCCCGGAGAGGAACTTCTCGTCCTGGCTGACCACGCTGCCGAAGCGGTATTTGCCGCCGGGCGTGACCGGAACGGTCAGGTCGCCCGCTTCGCGCTTGCGATCGACCAGCAAGTCGGGCTCGCCCAGCTTGGCGAAGGCATAGCCCGTCTCGCCGAGCGCGACGTCGAGCTTCGCGGCGCCATCGACGATCGCATCGGTGTAGAGCGGATCGCCGGTCTCGATCCCGAACTGCTTGCGCAGCGCCGGGTAGTCGGGGCCTGTATCGGGTAGGCGGGCAAGGTCGATTGCAGCGAAGGAATAACGCGCGCCGGGGACGATATCGAACCGCACCGCCACCGCGCGCGCCGCGCTGTCCTGCCCCGGCTCGATCCCGCCGACGGTCTGGACGACTTCGGCATCGTAATAGCCGTAGACGCGCAGCAGCTTGACCAGCAGCGCCTTGTCGGTCCGCGCACGCACTCCGATCTGGGCGATCGTGTCGTCGCTGTCGCCGAGCTTTTCGAGCGTCGAGAGCGTGCGGAAGCGGGAGGCGATCTCGACCCGCTCGGGCAGCGTCGCCGGATCGGCGGGGAACACCAGGCTGACCCCGTGGGCGAGCGTTTCGACGTCGCCGTCGGGAAGGCGCACGCTGTCCTCCGGCGGCGCGGCGGCGAGCGCGGCGGCGATATCGGGATCGGGATCGAGCGGGGCGAGCTGCGGAACGGTGAAATTCTCGTCGGGCCATGGCAGCGTGAAGCCCGGGATTTCGGCCAGCGGCGAGGCGGGATCGGGGCCGGGCATCACCGGCTGGACGTCCTTTGGATGCGCCTTTGCCCACGCCTCGGGATCGGCGACCGCGCTGTCGGGGATCAGCGCTTTGAGTTCGTCGTCGGCGCTGCGGGTTTGCGCGTGGAGCACCGGAGCGGTGAACAGCAGCGCGGCGGCGAGCGCACCGCGCAGGACCCCCTCAATCGAAGACGCGATATTGGCCCTGTCCGCCCGGAACGCCGTCCTTGCCGCTGCCATCGAGCGGGACCGCGTCGCCGCGCCGCGCGGCGGCGGCGCCGGCGATAAGCCCGTCCTGCTCGGTTCCGCCGAAGCGGACCCAACCTTCGCGGCCCAGCCGCTCGAGCGGGCGGTAACGGACTTTGTACTGCATCCGCACCGAGCCTTCGACCCAGTAGCCGAGGTACACGTAGCCGAGCCCCTCTTCAGCGGCGCGGCGGATGTGATCGAGGATGATATAATTGCCAAGTCCGGTCCGCGTCGCATGGTCGGGATCGTAGAAGCTGTAAATCATCGACAGCCCATCGTTCTGCCGGTCGGTGAGGCATGCGCCGACCAGCCTGCCCGGCACGACCCCGTCGCCGGACTCACGATATTCAACGACATAGCTGTCAACGGGGGTATGTTCCACCATATCCGCGTAGTCGATGTCGTCCATCGTCGCCATGCCGCCGCCGGGGTGGCGCGCGCCGAGGTAACGCTGGAGCAGATCGAACTGTTCGGCGGTCGACCACGGGCGGCAGATCGTCGCGACGAGGTCCGAATTGCGCCTGAGATTGCGGCGCTGCGTGGTCGAGGCGCGAAATTCCGAGGCGACGACGCGGACCGAGACGCAGGCCGAGCAATCGAGGCACGACGGCCGGTAGGCGACGGTCTGGCTGCGGCGGAACCCGATCCGTCCGAGCGCATCGTTGAGTTGGTCCGAATGCGGCCCCTTAAGCTCGGTGAACACCTTGCGCTCGCTACGCCCGGGCAGATACGGACACGGCGCCGGGCTGGTCACGAAAAACCGGGGGAAGCGAACGGGCGCCGTCACGTGCGGGATCGATCCTTGGCCAGGCGGATGAACGGCTCCGCGGACATGACGCCTGACTATGCCGCCGCGCGCCCCGTTGAAAGGGTTTTAACCACGAATTAAGGTTAAGCGACCGTTATTTTGCACAGCGGTGCGCTCAGCCGTTGCTCATCCGGATAGAGGCACGGCGTAGCCAGCGGTCCTCGACCGAGTAGTAGAGGTAGATCGTCTCGCCATCGTCGAGGCACGAGGCGGCGAAGGCAATGTCGGTGTCGCCGGGGTGCTCGGGGGGCTTGGGGATCAGCAGCGGCGCTTCGCAGCGCGCGATCACGCGGGTGAAGTCGGGATCGAACGCGATCCACCCGATCCGCCAGTGAGCGTCGATCGTCGCGCCGTTGTAGAACATCACCGGAGGTTGGCCCGGGCGCGCGACGATCGGCCCGGTCGACAGATGCCAGCGATCCCACGATTGCTCGCGCACGGTGAACGGGTCGTCGGCGACATCCCACGGCCCTTCGGGACCCTCGCCGACCGCCATTCCAATCCGTGAGGCGCGATCCCTGGCGTACTCGTAGAACAGCCGGAAACGGCCGTCCGCCCCTTGTGCGACGGTGGCTTCCTTGACGTTGCCCTCGCCTTCGGGCGCCTTGAGCAGCACACGGTCCTTGACCAGCGAACGCAAATCCGCACCTTGCGCGACGAGCAGCGAGCCCTGCTCGCGCCGGCCGTCGACCCCGGTGTAGAACACCTGCAGTGTGTCGTGGGCCGAGAATACTACGGTTGGGTCCTCGACCCCGCCGGCGTCGGTGAAGTCGGGTCCGGGGACGAGCGCGGGCACCGGGTCGATCGCGAAGTGCAGCCCTTCCGGGCATCGCCCCGAATAGATCACCCCGGTGGGATCGTCTGGGGTCCGGGGACGCTTGACCGCGCGCACCAGCAACTGCCGCTCGCCGTCCTTTTCCCACACGTAAGGGCTCATCAGGTCGAAGCCGTCGAGCGCGCCCCCGCCGCCCGTGAATTGGGCGGTAACTTCCTCGACCGCGACCACCTCGAACGACAGCGTCACGCCAGCGCTCAGTTGAGTTCGACTTTATCGACCGAATAGCCCGCCTCGCGCAGGCTTTCGACGAGCGCGTCCAATTGCTCCTTGTCGCGCGCCTCGCACTCGATGTCGGTGATCAGGCCCTTGGCCGGCAGCGTCGTGAAAATACGTTGGTGGTAGATTTCGATGATATTGACCTGGTGGTGGGCGAACTCGCGCATCACCTTGAACAGCGCACCCGGCCGGTCCTGAAGCGTCAACCGCAGCCGCGTGAGCCGGCCCGAACGCGCCAGATCGCGCAGCAGCACATTGGCGAGCAGCCGCGTGTCGATATTCCCCCCGCACAGCACCACGCCGACGTTGCGGCCCGCAAAAAGCTCGGGGTAGGCGAGCATCGCGGCGAGCCCGGCCGAGCCCGCGCCTTCGACCACGGTCTTTTCGATCTGGAGCAGCAGCGCGACCGCGCTTTCGAGGTTGGCTTCGCTGACCAGCACGATCTCGTCGAGCAACCGGGCGAGCACCGCGGAAGTAAACACCCCCGGCTCCTTGACCGCGATCCCTTCGGCGATGGTGTCGCCGCCGCTGGGCAAATCGGTGCCCTTAAGCCGGTTGTAGAGCGAGGGGAAAAGCTCGGCTTCGACCCCTATCAGGCCGATATCGGGCTTGAGCGCGCGCGCCGCGGTGCCCATCCCCGAAGCAAGTCCGCCGCCGCCGACGGGGATCGCCAGCATGTCGATTTCGGACGCGTCCTCGAGCATCTCAAGCACGACCGTGCCCGCGCCCGCGGCGACATGCGGATCGTCGAACGGATGGACGAACGTCAGCCCGAGCTGCTTCTCCATCGACCGGGCGTAAGCGTAAGCGTCGTCGAACGTCTCGCCTTCGAGCACGACCTTGCCGCCAACGCTTTCGGTCTGCATGACTTTCACTATCGGCGTGGTCTTGGGCATCACGATCGTCACCGGCGCGCCAAGCCGGGTGCCATGGTAGCTGAGCCCTTGCGCGTGGTTGCCTGCGCTGGCGGTGATTACCCCGTGATTGCGCTGCGCCGGATCGAGCTGGAGCAGTGCGTTCAATGCCCCGCGCTCCTTGTACGCGGCGGTGAACTGCAGGTTCTCGAACTTGAGCCAGACTTGCGCGCCGGTGATCGCGCTCAGCGTACGGCTGTAGAGCGTGGGCGTGCGCACCACCGCGCCCGCGATGCGGTCGGCGGCGGCGCGAACGTCGGCGAGCGTGAGGAGCACGGCGGCGGAGCTGGGAGCGGTGGCAGGCTGGTGCATGGCGGCAGCGCCTAGTCCAAAGCCGCGCGGTTGAAAACCGTTACGGCCAATCGCACGACGATCAGCACCGCCGCCACCGCCAGTGTATCGGCGACCCAGTCGCGCACGTCGCTGTCGCGGTGGAGCGCGGGGATCGCCTGGAGCACCTCGATCGCCGCGCCGAACGCGGACAGCGCGGCGAGCATCCACGTCCACCGCGCGTCGCGCCAGGCGAGCGCGGCAACCAGCGTAAGCGAGGCGAAGGCGGCGATATGTTCGAACTTGTCGCCGAAGCGGTCGAGCGGCGAGGCCGGCGGCTTGGGCAGCAAAGCCATCGTCAGCACGAAGACCGCGAGCGCGAAGAACAATAGGCGAAGCAGGCGGGGCGACAGCGCGAGGCGGATAAGGCCGGTCATCGCTGCGACGCCTAGGGACGCGCGCGGCGCGGCGCAACAGGGCTGGCGGCGCGGCGCAAAGCGGCTACACAGCGCGCCGATGACTCAATCCAAAAGCGTCTCGTTCATCGGGCTGGGGGTGATGGGCGGCGCGATCGCGCGTCACCTTGCCGCCGCCGGGCACCGCCTGACCGTCTACAACCGCAGCCCCGAGCGGCTGGGCAAGTGGCAGGCCGCCAACCCCGGCCTCGCCGCGCGCGTAGCCGCGACTCCCGCCGAAGCCGCGGACGGCGCCGACGTGGTGCTGACGTGCGTCGGCAACGACGACGATCTCGCCGATGTCGTGCTCGGCCCGCAAGGCGCGTTCGCGTCGATCGGCAGGGGCGCGCTGTTCATCGATCACACCACCGTGTCGGCGCGGATCGCGCGCCAGATCGCGGTTGAGGCGCGCGACAAGGAAGTGCTGTGCGTCGATGCGCCCGTCACCGGCGGGCAAGCCGGAGCCGAAGCCGGGACGCTGGCGGTGATGTGCGGCGGGCGCGCCGATGCGGTCGAGGCCGCGCGCCCGATCATGGCGGCATACGCCCGGCTGGTCGTCCATGTCGGCAAGGCGGGCGCGGGGCAGACCGCCAAGATGGCCAACCAGATCTGCATCGCCGGAACGCTCGCCGGGCTCAGCGAGGCGCTGCGCTTCGCGCAAGGCGCGCGGCTCGACCTCGAGCGCACGGTCGAGGCGATCGGCGGCGGGGCGGCGCAAAGCTGGCAGATGGACAACCGCTGGGCGACGATGGCTGAGGACAGCTTCGACTTCGGCTTCGCGGTCGACTGGATGCGCAAGGACTTGGGCTTCGCGCTCGACGAAGCGCGCACGCTCGGCGTCACGCTACCCGTCACCGCGCTGGTCGATCAATTTTTCGCCGACGTCCAGGACATGGGCGGCGGCCGCCAGGACACGAGCGCGCTGGTGCGCCGCCTGCCGCGCAAGGGGAGCAAGTGATGGCCAGCAAATATCCTCCCCGGCACGGGGAGGGGGACCATGCGCAGCATGGTGGAGGGGC
>JBBRER010000124.1:0-6371 GCA_038202745.1 Sphingomonadales bacterium | reverse complement strand
GGTGGCGTAAACCATACCGCCCGCAAGTCGCACCGCCTTGCCATCCTCGCTCTGCGGGCTGTCGGTCAGCGCGATCGGGCGAAGGTAACAGGTGCGGCTCACGGCTCCGTGGCCAGCAGGTAAAGCTGGCGGATAGTGTCGATCGGCTTGAGCTCGCCGCCGTGCTCGATGTGCCAGAACGCCCAGCCGTTGCACGATGGCGCTCCCTGAAGCTTGGCGCCGAGCCCGTGGATCGAGGCACTGTCGCTCCCCGAAGCGAGCGAGCCGTCGGCGCGAACGGTGGCCGAAAGCTTGCGCTTGCGGTCGAAAACTTGCGTCCCCGGCGCGATCCACCCGGTCTCGACCAGCGTCCCGAAGGCGACTTTGGGCGCGGATTTGGCGCTTTGCATCGTGGTCAGCGCGCTTTCGTCGAGCGGCAGCGCCGCGGCGATCCGCTCTTCAGCGACCGCGCGATAAACCGCCTCCCGCTCGCAGCCGATCCATTCGCGCCCCAGTCGCTTCGCCACTGCGCCGGTGGTGCCGGTACCAAAGAACGGATCGAGCACCACGTCGCCCTTCTGCGTCGTCGCCAGCATCACCCGATAGAGCAGCGCCTCGGGCTTTTGCGTGGGGTGCGCCTTAACCCCGTCCTTGCGAATCCGTTCGGACCCGCCGCAGATCGGCAGCATCCAGTCCGAGCGCATCTGGAGTTCGTCGTTGAGCGTCTTCATAGCGCGGTAGTTGAACGTGTACTTGGCTTTCTCGCCGCGCGCCGCCCAGATCAGCGTTTCATGCGCGTTGGTGAAGCGTGTGCCCTTGAAGTTGGGCATCGGATTGGCCTTGCGCCAGACGATGTCGTTGAGAATCCAGAAGCCCAAGTCCTGAAGGATCGCGCCGACGCGGAAGATATTGTGGTAGCTGCCGATCACCCACAGCGCGCCGTCGGGTTTGAGCACCCGGCGCGCTTCGGCGAGCCAGGCGCGGGTGAACGCATCGTAAGTCGCGAAGCTGTCGAATTTGTCCCAGTCGTCGGTCACCGCATCGACATGGCTGCCGTCGGGCCGGGAAAGATCGCCGCCGAGCTGGAGATTGTAAGGCGGGTCGGCGAAAACCAGATCGATGCTCGCATCGGGAAGCGCGCGCATTGCCGCAATGCAGTCGCCGGGCAGAATTTGCCCCAACGGCAGCGCGCCCTTCTCCGCAGCGCGCGCGAGCGCCCGCTCTTTGACCAGTACTTGCCCCATCCCCGTCACACCCCTTCAGTCGCAGGGTGAATCCACCGGAGTCCCCTCGTCAAGGTGGCTTCCCGCGCAGACCGTCGCAGGACATGGTTAACAGCCGGTTAGCGCGCATCGGAACGGAACGAGTCCGACACAGCATCTAGCGGCCCGGCTTGCCGACTGGACTCGATATCTTGGGGGTGTGGCGCGCAAGACTCGCCGCGAATTATTCGTCAGAACATCGCCAGTTGCGCGACCGGAGCGAAGCCGCGGCGGTGAAGCGGCGTGGGTCCGTGGGTGCGCAGCGCGGCAAGATGCTCAGGCGTGCCGTAGCCGACATTGGTCTCCCAACCGTAGTGCGGGTGCGCGGCGGCGTGGTCGCGCATGATCCGGTCGCGGTGCTCCTTGGCGATGATCGAGGCCGCAGAAATGCATGGCTCCAGCGCGTCGCCGCCGACGATCGCGCGCGCCGGCCAGCGCCATTCCGCGCGGCGGCCGCGGGGCGTCAGGTTGCCATCGACCAGCACCTCGTGCGGCTCGCCGTCCAATTCCTCGCACAGCGCCGCCACCGCCAGCGTCATCGCCAGCATCGTCGCGCCGAAGATGTTGAGCCGCTCGATGTCGTCGACTTCGACCACCCCTACCGCCCAGCGGCAGCGGCGCTTGATCCGCGCTTCGAGAAGCCCGCGCGTCTCGCGGCTCAGTTTCTTCGAATCGTCGAGCCCGGCGGGACGCGGCTTGCACAGCACCACCGCGCCCGCGACAACCGGCCCGGCCAGCGGCCCCCGCCCGGCTTCATCGACGCCGATTACGATCCGTTCGCAGGTGGCGCCGCGCGCTGTTTCGTGCATTATGAAGGACATGACCCGCTCATCGCTCTTCGCCGCCCTATCGCCCGCCGTCCTCGCGCTCGCAAGCTGCGGCGCGGCGCCTGCCGGGGATAAGGTCGCCCGCTCCATGGCCTCTCAGGGCATTGTGCGAACCGAGGCAGCGCGGTTCGACGAGCCGTGGGCGATGACGTTCGTCCCGGGTACGCCCTACGCACTGATCACCGAACGCGCGGGGCACTTGAAGCTATGGGAGGACGGCGGCGCGGTGCGCGATGTGATGGGTCTGCCCAAGATCGACTACGGCGGCCAGGGCGGGCTCGGCGAGGTCGCGCTCGCGCCTGATTTCGCCAGAAGCGCCACGATCTACCTGACCTGGGTCGAAGCCGGGAGCGGAGACACGCGCGGCGCGGTGCTCGGACGCGGCCACTTGGTAATGGGCGACGCGCCGCGGATCGAAGGCCTGGCGGTGATCTGGCGGCAAGACCCCAAAGTTCCCGGACGCGGACATTTCTCACACCGGATCGCGTTCTCGCCCGACGGCAAGTACTTGTTCCTCAGTTCCGGCGAGCGGCAGAAATTCACGCCCGCGCAGGACTTGTCGAACAACCTCGGCAAAGTGCTGCGGCTTAACCTCGACGGGACACCCGCCGTGGGCAATCCGTTCGCCGCGCGCGGCGGCCTCTCGGCGCAAATCTGGAGCTATGGGCACCGTAACCTGCTCGGGCTCAAGTTCGACGCGCAAGGGCGGCTGTGGGACCTCGAGCACGGGCCCAAAGGCGGCGACGAGCTCAATCTGATCAAACCCGGGCAGAACTACGGCTGGCCGCTGGTCTCGAACGGCGACAACTACGACGATACGCCGATCCCGCGCCATTCGACGCGCCCCGATCTAACCCCGCCCGCGATCAGCTGGAACCCGGTGATCGCGCCGGGCGATTTCATCTTCTACCGCGGCAACGAGTTTCCCGCGTGGCGCGGGCAAGCGATCATCGCCGGGCTGGTCAGCCAGGGTCTGGTCCGCGTCGCGATCGACGGCGAGACGGCGCGCGAGGTCGAGCGGATCGATTTCGGTACACGGCTGCGCGAAGTGACCGAGCGCGCCGACGGCACCGTGTGGGTGCTGACCGACGGCAAGGACGGCCGGCTGATCAGGCTCAGCCGCGCGCGCTAGGGTTGCGCAGCCGTTCGCCGCCGCTTAGGGGCGCGCGCCTGTGTCCGCCGGCCCCGCCCTCATCCCGCTCGACGCGGTCGATCCCGCGCTGGTCGAGGACCTGCTCGACCGCGCATTCGAACCGACGCGCCATTCGCGTACCGCCTACAAAGTGCGCGAGGGGACCGAGTGGCTCCCCGCGTTGTCGTTCGCCGCGCTTGACCCGAACGAACAGCTCGCGGGGACGATCCAGTGCTGGCCGGTGGCGTTGACCGATCCCGCCGGCCGCGCGCACCCGTTGATCATGGTCGGCCCGGTCGCGGCGCTGCCCGAGAATCAAGGCGAAGGCTACGGCAAGGCGCTGATGGCCGCCGCGCTCGGCGCGATCGATCCGCGCGCGCCGCTGCCGCAAGTCATGATCGGCGATCCCGACTACTACGGGCGCTTCTGGGACTTCTCCGCCGAGTCCACCCGCGGCTGGCGGCTGCCGGGGCCTCACGACCCCTCTCGGCTGCTCGCTCGCTGCGCCGATCCGACTGCGCTGCCGCGCACCGGGACGCTCGGGCCTTGGCGCGGATAAGCGCTTCTGGCATCGCCGCGCGGTGCCGTACGATCCGCCTCCCGAACTGGCCGCGCTGTCGCTGAGCGAGATCGCCGCGCTCGTCGCGGCGCGCAAGCTGCCGCCGCTCGAATCGTGGTCGCCCGAGCGCGAAGGCGATTCGCGGATGCGGATCGCCGGCGACGGACGCTGGTTCCACGACGATCGCGAAATCGTCCGACCGGCGATGATCCGCGCCTTTGCAACGCTTTTGCAACGCGACAACAACGGCCAACACTGGCTTGTGACCCCGCACGAGAAGCTGGCGATCGAAGTCGAGGACGCCGCGTTCGTCGCCACCGACGTCAAGGCGGCGGAGGGGGCGCTGGCGTTCCGGCTCAACACCGACGACCTGGTTGTCGCCGGGCCGGACCATCCGCTGACGGCGCGCGGCGATCGCGAAGTGCCCGAGATATATCTAGCGGTGCGCAACGGCGCCGAGGCGCGGCTCAACCGCAGCACCTGGCTGCAACTGGCCGAGCTGGCGGGTGACGATCTGACCGTGACCAGCCAAGGCGCGATTTTCTCGCTGATCCCCGCATGAGCGAGCTGATCGAGCGATTGCAACGGCTGCATATCGAAGGCCATGCAATCGACGTCCCCGATCTCAAGGACGATGCCCTGTTCGCCGAAGGGCCGGCGCGCGAGGCCGCGGTGCTTGCCGCCATCACCGACCGCGAGCGGCCGGGCTTCATCCTCATCCATCGCCCGTCCAACATGCGCGCGCATCCGGGGCAAGTCGCGTTTCCAGGGGGCAAGCTCGATCCCGGCGAAACCCCGGTCGAGGCGGCGCTGCGCGAAGCGCACGAGGAACTCGGGATCGCGGCGGACGATGTAACGGTGATCGGCGAGAGCGATCTCTACCGCACCGGGACCGGGTATGCGGTGACGCCGGTGCTGGCGGTGATCCCGCCCGATCTGGCGTTCCACCCCAACCCCGCCGAAGTCGCCGACTGGTTCGAAGTTCCGGTCGATTGGGTGTTCGACGAGGCCAACCATCAACGCCGCGCAGTGGAATGGCGCGGGCATATGCGGCATTACATCGAAATGGACTGGCACGGCCACCGCATCTGGGGCGTCACCGCGGCGATCATCGCTAACCTCTCGCGGCGAATCGCATGGGCCTGAGCGCGTGCCTGCCCGCGGCCGAGTGGACCCAGCGCGGCGACTTGGCCGCGTTGATAACCGCGCTGGGCAAGGGCAACGCCCGCTATGTCGGCGGGGCGGTGCGCGACACGCTGCTCGGATTGCCGGTCAAGGACATCGATCTGGCGACCACGCTCGATCCGCGCGAGGCGATGCGGCGGGTCAAGGCAGCGGGGATCAAGTGCGTGCCCACCGGGATCGATCACGGCACGGTCACCGCGCTGCTCGCCGGAGGGCCGGTCGAGATCACCACGCTGCGCCGCGACGTCGCAACCGACGGGCGGCGCGCGACCGTGGCATTTTCGGACGATTGGCGCGAGGACGCGGCGCGGCGCGATTTCACGATCAACGCGCTGTACGCCGACCCAGCGAGCGGCGAACTGTCCGACTGGTTCGGCGGTCTCGACGACCTCACCGCGCGGCGCGTGCGATTTATCGGCGATGCCCGCGAACGCATCCGCGAGGATCACTTGCGGATCCTGCGCTATTTCCGCTTTCAAGCGAGGTTTGGATCGCAACCGGCTGACATAGAAGCCGAAAGTGCGTGTGCCGAACTTGCCCCGATGCTCAAAGGCCTATCGCGCGAGCGAATCGGGATGGAAACGATGAACCTGCTCGCGCTGCCCGGTCCGGCTCCGACCTTCATGCGGATGGCGGAGCTGGGCGTGATCGCGGTCATCCTGCCCGAAGCCGTTCCAGCCGCGCTTGCCGCGCTGGTGGAGCAAGAGCGGCGCCAAGCCGTCGCGCCCGATCCACTGCGCCGGCTCGCCGCGCTGCTCCCCGCCGAACCCGCACTGGCCGACCAAGTCGCCGCCCGGTTGCGGCTTTCGGGCGCGCGGAAGAAGCGGCTGGTGCTGGCGGTCGAACGCACGCTCGGCGATCCTCGCGCGCTCGCCTACCGGCACGGTCGCGACGTCGCGCTCGACCGGCTGCTGATCGCGGGGGCGGACATCGCGCCGCTCGAAGGCTGGGAAATTCCTACTTTCCCGCTCAAGGGCGGCGAGGTTGTGGCACGCGGAGTCAAGGCAGGGCCGCAAGTCGCGCACATGCTTCACACGATCGAAGCGGCATGGATTGCCGAGGGCTTCCCTAACCGCGCCCGGGTCGATGCCCTGCTCGATGCCGAACTCGCCCGCCGGTCAGCCTCCTGAAAGCTGCACGGCGCTAAAACCGACCCATGGACCAGGCCCATTCGATCGTTCAGTTCCTGCGCGGCCAGCCGCTGCTCGCGCTCGCGATCGGCGCGATCGTGCTGTCGGTGATCGGCGGGCTGTTCCCCCAGCGCGCGCTGCTCGGCCGTCTGGTGCGCGGCACCGCGACGCTCGGGCTGGTCGCCGCATTCGGGCTGACCGTCGCGCAAGTCGCGCGGCTCAATGGCGGGATCGACGTCGCGCTGCCCGAAGTGGGCTGCCCGCGCAGACCGTGACCGGCGGAGAAACCCGCGTAGC
>JBBRER010000123.1:0-6647 GCA_038202745.1 Sphingomonadales bacterium | reverse complement strand
CCTGCTTCATTGCTTGGTGGCCATAGCGTCAGTGACCCACCCGATCCCATCTCGAACTCGGCCGTGAAACCTGACAGCGCCGATGGTACTACCGCTCAAGCGTTGGAAGAGTAGGACGTCGCCAGGCATTGCAGCCGGCGGGAACGGAAGGAAAAAACCCGTTCACATGTCAGAGAGCCTTCGGGCTCTCTATTTCAAGGGCCCATGCGGCCCTTTTCGCGTCTCAAAGACGCGCAGATGGCGCGGGGTGGAGCAGCCCGGTAGCTCGTCAGGCTCATAACCTGAAGGTCGTTGGTTCAAATCCAACCCCCGCAACCATCCCGGCAATCGAACAACCCCGCTCCGGCGGGGTTTTTCTTTGCCTATCGCTCGCGGTGACGTGAAATAATCACGAGCCCTTCGAAACCAGCGCGCCGCCTTTCATCACCAAGCGAACGCGGCGCACCGCCCGGATGTCGCTCGTCGGATCGCCCTCGACCGCGATCAGATCCGCCAAAAGGCCGGGTTTCACCGCGCCGAGCCGGTCGGACAGATGCAGCCACCGGGCATTGCCCGAGGTCGCCGCCACGAGCACGTCGGCAGGCGCCATTCCGGCCGCCGCCATCAGCTCCATCTCGCGCGCGTTCTGCCCATGCGCGAAGACTCCGACATCGCCGCCCATGCAGATCGGAACGCGCGCCTTCAGCGCCATCCGGAAGCTGTTGCGGTTCAGCTCGACCGCGGGCGGCGCGGGTTCGCTCCCGTCCCATCCGCGATAGCGCGAGGTTGCGTCGGATGCGGCGAGCGTCGAACACAGCGCGATCCCCTTGGCCGCCATCGCGGCGAAAATCTCGGGTGTGCCGCCGTAGCCGTGCTCGATCGTGTCGACCCCGGCGGCGGCCGCGCGGCGCATTCCTTCGGCGGTTGCCGCGTGGACCGCGACCGGACGGCCGGCATCGTGCGCCGCGGCGACCGCGGCCTTGATTTCGTCGAGGCTTAAAGTCGCCCGGCTGTCCTCGCCAGCGCGCCAGCGGTAATCCGCGTAAAGCTTGACCCAGTCCGCGCCCGCCGCGATCTGGCGGCGCACCGCCGCGACGATCTGATCGACCCCCGAGACTTCCTCCGCGCCTTGCGGGATCGCGACCCCCGGCTCGAACCCCTTGGGACCGTACGCGCCGAGCGCGACGATCGCGCGCGTCGCGACCGAGAGCCGTGGGCCGGGTACGATGCCCTGGTCGATCGCGGCTTTGAGTCCGACGTCGGCATAGCCCGCGCCTTCGGTGCCCAAGTCGCGTTCACTGGTGAATCCGGCGAGCAGCGTCGCCTGCGCGCTCGCCACCGCGCGCGCGGTGCGAAGCGCGAGCAGCTCGTAGAGCACCTGATTGTCCCAACTGTTCTCGTCGTAAGGGTGAAGGAACAAGTGGCCGTGCCCCTCGATCATCCCGGGCATCAGCGTGTCGCCCGGCAACTCGATCACTTGCACGCCCGCGGGAGTCGGCAGGTCGGGACCGACCGCGACGATCTGGTCCCCGGTGACGAGCACCTGCCAGCCGGCGTGGACTTTGCCGTCGATGCCGTCGAACACGCCCGCGGGCCTCAGCACCACTGAATGCGGCTCGGACGCCGCCACCGACGCCGCCGGCCCCAGAAGCAACGCCGCTATCGCGATCAGCCAGCGCATGGACTTTCCCTTTCCCCGCTTTAGGTTCGCGAACATGGATAAAGCTCTGAGGCGCGCGCGCAATCCGCTCATCCTGCTGGCTGTGCTCACGACGGGTGCCGCAGGCGCCCAACCCTCGCCCGGCCCCGAGTTGGCGCGATGGCAAAGCGAGGCCGCACGGGTCACGATCACCCGCGACGATTGGGGCATTCCGCATGTCCGCGGCCACTCGGACGCCGATGCGGTGTTCGGCCTGATGTACGCGCAAGCCGAGGACGACTTCTCGCGCGTCGAGGCGAATTACCTGACCGCGCTCGGGCGCACTGCCGAGGCGCAAGGCGAGGACGCGATCTGGAGCGATCTGCGCCAGCGGCTGTTCGTCGATCCGGACGACCTCAAGCGCCAGTACGCGAAGGGCCCGGCGTGGCTAAGGACGCTGATGCGGGCCTGGGCGGATGGGCTCAACTATTACCTCGCGACGCATCCCCAAACCCAGCCCAAGGTCCTGACGCGGTTCGAGCCGTGGATGGCGCTCGCCTTCACCGAAGGCAGCATCGGCGGCGACGTTGAGCGAATTTCGCTGAGCGATTTGAAGACGTTCTACGGCACACCGACGCCGCCGACCCCGGAGGAGCAGGGGGCCGTGCCGCGCGAGCCCGCGGGATCGAACGGTATTGCGATCGCCCCGCGCCTGACCGCGAACGGGCGCGCGCTGCTCCTCATCAACCCCCACACCAGCTTCTATTTTCGTTCCGAAGCGCAGATGACCAGCGCCGAGGGGCTCAATGCCTACGGCGCGAGCACCTGGGGGCAGTTCTTCGTCTACCAGGGCTTCAACGCCAGAGCAGGCTGGATGCATACGTCCTCGACCGTCGATAATATCGACGAGTTCACCGAGGCGGTGTCGCGTGGGCCGGGCGGCTGGAACTACCGCTACGGCAGCGACCGCCGGCCGGTCGTGAGCCGCACGGTCACGCTGCGCTTTCGCCGTCCCGACGGGACGATGGCCGAACGCAGCTTCACTACCTTACGCACGCATCATGGACCGATCGTCGCGATAAAGTCGGGGCACTGGATCGCGACTGCGCTGATGTGGAAGCCCGTGCCTGCGCTCGAGCAAAGTTTCCTGCGCACCAAAGCGACCGACCTTGCGGGCTTCATGAAAGTCGCCGCGCTCAAGGCCAATTCGTCGAACGACACGCTGTTTGCCGACAGCAAGGGCGAAGTCGCGTTCCTGATGCCGCAATTCATGCCGCTGCGGAGCGATCGTTTCGATTATACTCGGCCCGTCGACGGCAGCGATCCCGCCACCGACTGGCACGGGCTGCACACGCTCGCGAGCCTGCCGAGCGTGCTCAACCCGCGGGTCGGCTGGGTCCACAATACCAACGACTGGCCGTGGAGCGCGGCGGGGCCGGACAGTCTCAAGGCGGAGAACTATCCGCGCTACATGGACCAGGTCGGCGGCAACGCGCGCGGCGTGCACGCGGACCTGCTTTTGACGGGCAAGACCGGCTGGACGACAGAGACGCTGCGCGCGGCGGCATTTGATCCTTACCTGCCCGCGTTCGCCAGGTTGGTGCCGGGACTGGTCAAAGCCTGGCGCGACCTGCCCGAGCGCGATCCGCGCAAGCGCGCGCTCGCCGAGCCGATCGCACTGCTCGACGGCTGGAATTATCGCTGGAGTGCGGACTCGGCGGCGACCAGCCTGGCGGTGTTCTGGGGCGACCAGCTGTGGCGCGATGTGGGCGGCTTCGCGCAGGCGGAGCGATTGAACGTGCTGGACTATATCGCGACTCGCGTGAGCCCGGACGAAAAGCTCGCCGCGCTGACCGCGGCGACCGACCGATTGACGCGCGATTTCGGTAGCTGGCGCACCCCGTGGAAAGAAATCAACCGCTTCCAGCGGCTCGACGATTCGATCGCGCCCCATTTCGACGACGCCAAAGCTTCGGTTTCGGTGCCCTTCACGTCGGCGCAATGGGGCAGCCTCGCCTCGTTCGGAGCCAAGACCTGGCCGGGCACGAAACGCTATTACGGGACGAGCGGCAACAGCTTTGTCGCGATGGTCGAGTTCGGTCCGCGGGTGCGGGCGATGGCGGTGATGGCGGGCGGCCAAAGCGGGGATCCGCGCTCACCGCATTTCGCCGACCAGATATCGCGCTATGCCAGCGGGCAGTTACGCCCGGTCTATTTCTACCCCGACGAATTGAGCGCGCATATCGAGCGTCGCTACCATCCGGGATAGCCGCCGCGGGTTTTTCTTCGCGCCTGCTTGCCCGCGCCGCTCGCGCTGCTACCGATAGCAAAATGCAACCGACGGCGGAGTCGGCTGCGGGAGAGCAATCATGGCAACTACCGCCGAAGCGGCCCCCCAATCCACGCTCGAGGACTTTCGCGGCCAAGTGTGCGGCTGGCTCGAAGCCAATTTCCCCCCCTCGCTCAAAGGCAAGGGCATGGCGATCGTCGGCCCCGAGGGCGCCGACGCCCTCGGGCCCGAAGGCACCGCCTGGCGCAAGGCGATCGGCGAGAAAGGCTGGGGCACGCCGACCTGGCCCCGTGAATATGGCGGCGGCGGGCTCAGCCGCGGCGAGGCCAAAGTGCTTCAGGACGAAATGGCGCGGATCGGCGCGTGGAGCCCGATCGGCGGGATGGGGATCATGATGTTCGGGCCGACGCTGCTCGAATACGGCAGCGACGAGCAGAAGGCCCGGCACATCCCCGCGATTTGCCGCGGCGAAGTGCGCTGGTGCCAGGGCTATTCGGAACCGGGCGCCGGCTCGGACCTCGCTTCCTTGCAGATGTTCGCGGCCGACGCGGGCGATCATTATGTCGTCAACGGGCAGAAGACCTGGACCTCGGGCGGGCAGTGGGCCGACTGGTGCTTCGCGCTCGTCCGCACCGACAAGACCAAGAAGCACGAAGGGATCACGTTCGTGCTGATCGACATGACCACGCCGGGGATCGAGGTGAAGCCGATTCGCATGATCAGCGGCATCTCGCCGTTCTGCGAAACCTTCTTCACCGAAGTCAGCGTGCCCAAGGAAAACCGCGTCGGCGCCGAAGGGCAGGGCTGGACGATCGGCAAGCGCCTGCTCCAGCACGAGCGCACGAACCTTTCGGGCGGAGCCGGGCCGCGGCTCGGGTTGGGCGCTGCGCCGCTCTCGCAAGTCGCCAAGGATGCGCTCGGCATCGACGCCGCGGGCAAGCTCGCCGATCCCGAACTGCGTGTGCGCATCGCCCGGTTCGAGATCGAGTGGCGCGCGTTCCTGTTGACCGCGGCGCGCGTCGTCCAGGAAGCCAAGGCGCAAGGCGGGGTTTCGGTGGTCAGCTCGATCCTCAAGACCGTCGGGACCAAGCTCGGGCAGGAGCGCGCCGAACTGCTGATCGAGATCGCCGGACTGCAAGGGCTCGGCTGGGAAGGCGATGGCTTCACTTCCGCCGAGCTCGAGGCGACGCGGACGTGGCTGTCGGGCAAGGCGACCACGATCTACGGCGGCTCGACCGAGATTCAGAACAACGTCGTCGCCAAGCAGATCCTTGGCATGCTCGACCACCAGTAAGGACTTAAGCGATGGCGGTGCTCAGCGAAGAACAGACGATGCTGCGCGATATGGCGCGCGAATGGACGCAGAACGAAAGCCCGGTCGGCAATTACCGCAAGGTCCGCGACGGCAAGCCCAAAGAGGGCTTCGATCCGGCGGTCCACCGCACGATGGCGGAGATGGGCTGGACCGGGATCGTCATTCCCGAGGAATACGGCGGCACCGATTTCGGCTGGCTGAGCCTGGGGCTGGTGATCGAGGAAACCGCCAAGACGCTTACCGCCAGCCCGATCGCGGCCTCGGCGCTCGCCGCTTCGGCGCTGGTGCTCGGCGATAGCGATGCGGGGAAGCAGGAATGGCTGCCGCGGCTCGCGAGCGGCGAGGCGGTCGGCTCGCTGGCGTTCGACGAAGGTGCGCGGCATGCGCCCGATGCAATCGCCACGACCGCGACGCTCGAAGCCGATGGCTGGACGCTTCAGGGGCGCAAGGCGTTCGTTCAGGAAGCGACCGGAGCCGACCTGCTGATCGTCGCGGCCAAGACCGGCGAGGACATCGCGCTGTTCGCGGTGCCCGCCGACGCCGCTGGCGTGACCATCGCGCCACGCCACCTGACCGACTCGCGCGGGCACGGCGAAGTCACGCTCGCGGGGGTTCACGTCCCCGCGTCGGCGCGGATCGGCGACGCCAAGATTTACGAAGCGGTGCTCGACCGGGCGCGGACGCTCGCCGCCGCCGAGATGCTCGGCATGTCGCAGCAGGCGTTCGACACCACGCTCGCCTACCTCAAGCAGCGCGTCCAGTTCGGCGAAATCATCGCGCGCTTTCAGGCGCTCCAGCACCGCATGGCCGATCTGTTCACCCGGATCGAACTGATGCGCTCGGCGGTCGAGGGTGGGCTCGCCGCGCTCGACAGCGGGGTCGATGTCCCCGCCACGGTCGCGGTCGCCAAGGCGGTCGCCAACGAGACGATGCACCTCGTCAGCCGCGAAGCGATCCAGCTCCACGGCGGGATCGGGATGACCGACGAATACGACATCGGGTTCGTCATCAAGCGCGCGCGCGTGCTCGAGAATGCCTGGGGTTCCGCGGCGTTTCACCGCGACCGCTTCGCCACGCTCGCGGGCTACTGACGGAGGCGTGGACGACGAGCTCGACCCCGTTGCCCGGCCGCGCGGGCGGTTTTCTGCCGCCGGGGTCGACAGCGCGTTCGTCCAGGCCAATCTGAAGCGCAACACGGTCGCCAATTTCGCGCACGGAATGCTCGGAATGACCGGTTTCCGGCTGATCGCCGCGCCCACGTTCGTTCCCGCCTACTTGTTCCACCTCACCGGCTCGAGCTTCATGGTCGGGCTCGGGCAAGCGTTGCAGCAGGCCGGATCGATCGTCTCGCCGCTGCGCAGCGCGAGCGCGATCGAGGATCAACGCCACAACCTCCCTTACGCGCGGCGCACCGGAATGGCGAT
>JBBRER010000122.1:0-6679 GCA_038202745.1 Sphingomonadales bacterium | reverse complement strand
GAAGTCGCCGCCGAGGTCTGCGTGTTCACCAACGACCGGGTGACAGTGGAAGTAATTTGAAAGACAACCTCACCCCCAAGGCGATCGTCGCCGCGCTCGACGAGCATATTGTCGGGCAGCGCGACGCCAAGAAATCGGTTTCCGTCGCGCTGCGCAACCGTTGGCGACGGCAGAAGCGTTCGCCCGAGCTGCGCGACGAGGTCACGCCAAAAAACATCCTGATGATCGGACCCACGGGGTGCGGCAAGACCGAAATTTCGCGTCGCCTAGCCAAACTCGCCGAAGCGCCGTTCGTCAAAGTCGAGGCGACCAAGTTCACCGAGGTCGGCTACGTCGGGCGCGATGTTGAGCAGATCGCGCGCGACTTGGCGGAAGAAGCGATCCGGCTCGAAAAGGACCGCCGCCGCGAGGCGGTGCGCGAAGCCGCCTCCAAAGCGGCGATGGACCGCTTGCTCAAAGCGCTGGTCGGCGAAAGCGCCTCCGAAGCGACGCGCGAGAGCTTTCGTCAGCGGATCGCCCAGAACGCGATGAACGACACCGAAGTCGAGATCGAAGTCGAGGACGCGCCCAATATGCCGATGGACATTCCGGGTATGGGCGGGGTCGGAATGATCAACATCGGCGAAATGATGAGCAAGGCGATGGGCCGGGGCACGCTCAAGCGGCGCAAGCTCAAGGTGCCCGAGGCGTGGGACAAGCTCGTCGACGAGGAAGCCGAAAAGCGCATGGACCAGGACGACGTCGCCCGCGTCGCGCTCGCCAATGCCGAGACCAACGGCATCGTCTTCATCGACGAGATCGACAAGATCGCGGTTTCGGACGTGCGCGGCGGATCGGTCAGCCGCGAGGGCGTCCAGCGCGATCTGCTTCCGCTGATCGAAGGCACCACGGTGGCGACCAAGTATGGCCCGATGAAGACCGACCACGTGCTGTTCATCGCTTCGGGCGCGTTCCATATCGCCAAGCCCAGCGACATGCTCCCCGAGCTTCAGGGCCGGTTGCCGATCCGGGTCGAGCTGCAAGCGCTGACCGAAGACGATTTCGTGCGCATCCTCAGCGAAACCCGCGCCAACCTCGTCGAGCAGTACCGCGCGCTGCTGGGCACCGAGCAAGTCACGCTCGAGATCACCGACGACGCGGTCCGCGAGGTCGCCGCGATCGCCGCTCAGGTCAACGAAAGCCTCGAGAACATCGGCGCGCGGCGTTTGCAGACGGTGATGGAAAAGCTGCTCGAGGAACTGAGCTTCGAAGCCGAGGACCGCGCCGGCGAGACGGTTACGATCGACGCCGCTTACGTGCGCGGCAAGCTGGCAGGGCTTGCCAAGGACGCCGACCTGTCGCGGTACATCCTGTGAGCGCCGCGCCGGCGGTCCGGCGTCTCGGCGCGGGAGATATCGCTGGCTACCGCGCGCTCAACGCATTGTTCGCCGCGGCGTTCGAGGATCCCGAAAGCTATGCGGCACACCGACCGGGCGACGCTTGGGCGGGCGACCTGCTCGCCAAACCGCACATCCTGCTTCTCGTCGCGGAGAGCGATGGCGCCGTGATCGGCGGGCTTGCCGCATACGAATTGGAAAAATACGAGCAGGAACGACGCGAGTTCTACATCTACGATCTGGCCGTCGCCGACACGCACCGCCGTCAGGGCGTGGCGACCGCGCTGATCGAGGCGCTGCGTGCGCAGGCCCGCTCGCGCGGAGTGTGGGCAATCTTCGTCCAGGCCGACTATGTCGATCCACCGGCGATCGCGCTCTACGAGAAGCTCGGCGCCCGTGAGGAGGTGCTGCACTTCGACATCGCGCCGTGATCGTTCGGCGTCGTCACACCGCCAGCGCCACGGTTTCCTCCTTAGGCGGTAGTAGCATCGAGTCCTCGGCGTTTTCGCGCGCGAGCAGGCGGCGGTAAAGCGGGCGGGCGAGCAGCAGGTAGACCCCCGCACCGCCGCAGATCGCCGCGTTGAGCAGCCAGAACGTCGGCGGGGTGACTTGCTCGTAGAGCCCCCCCATCCGCCCGCTGATCAGGCTCGCCGCGGACACCGCCAGCGCATTAACGCCGATCAGCGTGCCGCGCCACTGCGCGGGCGCGCGGGTGGCGAACAGCGCGAGCATGACCGGTGCGAAATAGACCGCGCCGAAGTTCGAAAAGACGTGGAACAGGATCGGCAGGATGATTGGCGCGCGCCCGTCCGCGCCCGCGAGCAGCGGCCCCGCGGCGAGCAGCGCGACGCTGAACCCGAACAGGATCGCGCCGAACGCTAGCTTGCCGAATTCGTCGGGCTCGCGCCCGCGCGCGGCCTGCCGCGCCCAGATCCACAGCGCGAGCGGGATGAACACCGCCGGGGCCAGTCCGTCGAGCGATTGCATCCACGGCACCGGCACCTGAAACCCGGCGACGTTCATCTGGACAGTATCGCGCAGCCAGACGTTGTAGACGTTCCAGATCTGCGACTGGGCGATCCAGAACGCAACGCTGACCGGCCAGATCAGCAGCAGCCCGAGCAAGTTGCGCTTCTGTGCCGGGCTGAGCGGAGCGCGCGGACCGCGCAGACCATCGCGCGAGCGAGACGGTTCGGCGGGAAGCGTGCGCACCCCGGTCAGGTAGACCAGCAGCCCGATCAGCATCCCGAACCCGGCGACCGCGAACCCGGCGTGCCAGCCCCACACCGCGGCGACCGCGCCCGTCACGATCGGGGCGATGAACGCGCCGATGTTGACCGCCAAGTAGTAATACTGGAACGCGTTGACCTCGCGCGGGTCGCCGTCGGGGTAGAGCGACTTGATCTGGGCCGAGAGGTTGCCGCGCAGGAGCCCCGCGCCGGTCATCAGCAGCGCCAGCGCGACGAGGAACGTGTGGTCGAACGCCAGCGAGAAGTGGCCCAGCGTCATCAGCAGCGCGCCAAGCCCGACCGCCACCCGGCGTCCGGTGAGCTTGTCGCCGATCAACCCGCCGAGCAGCGGGAAGCCGGTTACGCAAGCGAGATAGATGCCGAAAGTCTGCGTCGCCAGCGCCTGATTGCTCAGCGCTCCGGTCATCGCCTCGACGCCGTGGCGATAGGCGGAAAAGCCCAGGATATCGGCGACCCGGGCGGGGTGGATAAGCAGGTCGCCGGTCATGTAGAGCACCAGCATCGCCTGCATGCCGTGGAATGAAATGCGGTCCCACAACTCGGTCCCGGCCAGCACCCAAAGTCCTTTGGGCTGGCCGAACAGCTCGCCTTGCGTTACCGTGACGCTCGCCGCCCTCTCCGTCGAAATTGTCGCCAAGCCGTCTCTCCCACGTGCCAACGACCGACGCTGCGCGATTTGCCGCACACCGGCAAGCGATTGATCGACAAACTGCGATCCGGTGGCCACGCCGATCTGTGAATGTCGATGTTGCATACACCGCTGTTCCCGTTATGTTCGACTGTTCAGCGATTCATCAGGAGATAGATTATGCCGTCGGGACGATGCCATTGCGGGGCGATCCGGTACGAGGTGACCGGCGACATGCACCACCACGTGGTGTGTCATTGCGAGGATTGCCGGCGCTGTTCGGGCGCGGTGCACACCGCGTGGATCGCGTTTCCGGCGGATAGCCTGACGGTCGCGCAGGGTTCGCCCAAGCTCTATCGTTCGTCCAACACTGGCCGGCGACAGTTCTGCGGCGATTGTGGAACCGGCTTGTTCTATACCAACGAGGAGTTCCTTCCCGGCATCGTCGATATCCAGTCGGTCACGCTCGACAACCCGGAGGATTTCGCGCCGCAAGCGCACATCCAGGTCGCCGATGCGCTGCCGTGGGAAGCGCAGCTGGAATCGTTGCCGCGGTTCGAACGGTACCCTGGCCAGGGCTGAGACTGCTCACTCCGCCGCTTCGGTCAGCTCTTCGATCTCGCTCGCCTGGCGGTTCCACATGTCGGCATAAAGCCCGTCCGCGCGCAGCAGGTCGCCGTGGCTTCCGCTTTCGACCAGCCGGCCCTCGCTGAGCACGAAAATCCGGTCGGCGTCCGCGATGGTCGAGAGCCGGTGCGCGATGCTGAGCGAGGTGCGCCCGCTGCTGACGCGGTGGAGCGTGGCGAGGATGTCCTGCTCGGTGCGCGTGTCGAGCGCGCTGGTGGCTTCATCGAGCAGCAGGATCGGCGGGTTCTTGACCAGCGTGCGGGCGATCGCCACGCGCTGCTTCTCGCCGCCGGAGAGCTTCAATCCGCGCTCGCCGACTTCGGTCTCGTAGCCTTGCGGCAGGCGTTCGATCAGCCCGGTCAGCGCCGCATCCGCCGCCGCGCGCTCCACCGCCGCGCGGTCGGCTCCGTCGCGCCCGTAGGCGATGTTATAGCCGATCGTGTCGTTGAACAGCACGCTGTCCTGCGGGACGATCCCGATCTGCGCGCGCAAGCTGGCCTGAGTCACTTCGCGAATATCGTGCCCGTCGATCGTGATCCGCCCGCTCCACGGATCGTAAAAGCGGAACACCAGTCGCGCGATCGTGCTTTTGCCCGCGCCCGACGGGCCGACCACCGCGACCTGCCAGCCGGCGGGAACCTCGAACGACAGCCCGTGGAGGATCGTGCGATCGGGGTCGTAGCCGAACACGACATCCTCGAACGCCAGCATCGGGCGCTTGATCACCAGCGCGGGCGCGCCGGGGGCGTCCTTCACCTCGACCTCGGTGTCGATCAGGCGGAACATCTCGGCCATGTCGATCAGCCCCTGGCGGATCGTGCGGTAGACCATCCCGAGCATGTCCAATGGCCGGAACAGCTGCGTCAGATACGTGTTGACGAAAACGATGTCGCCGACGGTCATCCGCCCGCGCGACCAGCCCCACACGGTGTAGCCCATCGCGCCGGCCATCAGCAGATTGACGATCAGCGACTGGGCGACGTTGAGCAGGCCGAGGCTGTTCTCGCTCTTGACCGCGGCGTCGGCATAAGCGCGCGTCGCCTGGCCATAGCGCTCGGCTTCGCGGCCTTCGGCGTTGAAGTATTTGACCGTTTCGTAGTTGAGCAGCGAATCGACCGCGCGGCTCAGCGCCTGGCCGTCGAGCCGGTTCATCTTCTCGCGCAAATGGGTGCGCCATTCGGTGATCCAGCGCGTGATCGCGATATACGCGACCACCGCGACCGCGGTCGCGGCGACCAGTCCCCAACCGAAGTTGACGTAGAAGATCACCGCCACCGCAGTCAGCTCGATCGCGGTCGGCGCGATGTTGAACAGGATGAAGTAGAGCATCGTGTCGATGCTCTTGGTCCCGCGCTCGATCACTTTGGTGACCTCGCCGGTGCGGCGCGCGAGGTGGAAGCGCAGGCTCAGTCGGTGGAGCCGCGCGAACACGTCCTCGGCCAGATGCCGCGTCGCGTCCTGCCCGACGCGCTCGAACACGATGTTGCGGAAATTGTCGAAGGCGGTGCCCGAAAAGCGCCCGAGCGCGTAGGCGAGGACGAATGCGAAGGCGATGGTAAAGCCCGCTTGCGATGCGGGTGCGCCCATAGCATCGACCGCGCGCTTGTAGAAGAACGGCAGCACCAGCGTGGTCGCCTTGGCGGCGAGAACGAGCACCATCGCCACCACCACGCGGACACGCAGCCCGGGACGGTCGGCGGGCCACAGATAAGGAAAGAACCGCCGCAGCGTGGTCCAGCCGTCGTGGCGCGGCGGACGGGCGGGAAGGGCGGGCGGCATCGCCCCTATCTAGGAGCTTTCGCCGGTTTCGGAAGAGCGGGCCTCAGAGCACGCCGGGCGGCACGTCGAACAGAATCTTGCGCGTCGAGAAATCGATCGCGATCCGGTCGAGGCTGCGCATGTCGCGCATCCCCAGCAGCAGCGCGGGCCGCCGGTCGAGCCCAAGCGCGGTGAACGCGGGCGAATCGACGTAAGCGATGAGGACGTTGTTGAACGCGATCTTCGACACTTCGAGACGCTGGCCGAGACCGACTTTGGCCTCCATCTGCTGGCCGGTGACGCTGGTCAGCGTGGTCGTTCCATGCTGGGCGCGCTTGGCGAAAGCGCGCGCCAGCGCGGGGTTGCCGATGCTCGATTCGGCGCCGGTGTCGATCACCACTTGCACCGCGATCCCGTCGATGCGGGCGTCGGTCATGATCAGCTGGCCCGATCTGCGCCGCGCGGTGACGACGATCTCGAAACCCTTGTTGCCGCCGAGCGCCTTGGCGTCGTCGACCGCGATCAGGTTGCGCTTGAAATCGAGCAGGACGCGCTGGCCCTGCAGGCTGTCGAGCCCGAGGATGCCGTCGGCGCCGATGTTGACGCCTTCGAGCAGCGGCGCGAGCAAGTTGAAGAAGCTGCGCCGCCCGAGATCGAGCTGCTCGACCCGCACGGTGTCGACCATCTGGGTGCCCGCGACCCCGATCAGCTTGGCGCGCGCGTCGGAGACGATTGAAAGCTGCGCCGCCAGGGCGCGGCTGAGCACAGTGTTCTGCGCGCCGGTATCGATCAGGAAATTGAACGGACCCTTGTCGGCGATCCGCACCGGGACGGTCATCCGTTCGTGGCGGTCGCTGGCAATCGCGAGGACGTCGACATCCGACGCGGCCTGTCCGCCACTTTGCCCGGCAACGATGGGAATTGCGCCGCTGTGGAGCAGCAGCGCGGCGATCAGGACGGTTGCGGGCATCGGACCTCTCCTCGGGCCGCAGGCATAACACGCCGCGCCCAAGCCTCACACCGCAATCGGCGGGGCGCCT
>JBBRER010000121.1:0-6699 GCA_038202745.1 Sphingomonadales bacterium | reverse complement strand
GCCGCCTGTGGCGATCACCAGCCCCGCCGCGACGAGCGCGTTGGCGGCCTGGTAAGCGCCGATCAGCGGCAAGTTCACCTGGCGCACCGCGCCGGCGTATTCGATTTCCAATGCTTGTCCGAGCTGGCCGGGCGAGCGGGTGAGGAGGCGGACGCCCTGAGCATCGGCCTCCTCGCCCACCGTGAGCACTGCCAAGCCCCTCAACTTGGCGTGCTCACTGGCCCGGACCGACCACTCGCCATCGTCGGCCCAGATCACCGCGGTTCCGCCCTCCGCAACGACTTCGTCGAATAGCCGCATCTTCGCGGCGAAATAGTCCGCCATGTCGGCGTGATAATCGAGGTGATCGCGCGACAAGTTGGTAAACGCGCCGGCGCTGACCCGCAGCCCTTCGTTGCGGTACTGCGACAGCCCGTGGCTCGACGCCTCGTAAGCGACATGCGTGACGCCCTCGCGCGCCAGCCCACTCATGTTGGCGAGGAACGTGACGATGTCGGGCGTGGTGAGTCCGGTCGATACGCTCTCGTCCGGAGTAGTGACCCCGAGCGTCCCGATCGAGGCGGCGCGGTTTCCGGCCATCCACCACAGCTGCCGCGTCATCTCCACGGTCGAGGTCTTGCCGTTGGTCCCGGTGACCGCGACGATCGTTTCGGGGACCGGGGTGAAGAACCGCGCGGCAAGCAGCGCAAAGGCTCGGCGCGGATTGATGTCCGCAACATGCGCCGCCCCGCTGACCGCCGCACCGGGCGCCGCCACCACCGCGATTGCGCCCGACGCAATCGCCGCCGGGATGAAATCCTCGCCGTTGCGCTGCGCGCCGCGAAAGGCGCCGAACACCGTGCCCGGCGCGACCTTGCGATGATCGATCGCGAAGCCGGTCACGCCAGCGTCACCGTCTGCGCCATCGGGCGGCAACGCGATTCCCGCCGCCGCGGCGAGCGCACCCAATTTCACTCTCCGTTGCCGTTGCCGACCAGCGGCGCGAGGTCGGAGATGTCGATGTCCCGCGCGGCGTCGGGCATGACGCCGAGCAACGGGCCGATCCGCGGCACCACTCGCCCGACGATCGGCGCGGCGTTCCACGCGGCGGTGCGCTGGCCCGAGGTCGCGACGGTGCCTTGCGGTTCGTCGAGCATCGCGATGATCACGTAACGCGGGTGATCCATCGGAAACGCCGCGGCGAAAGTCGCGACCACCGATGTCTTGTTGTAGCCGCCGTTGCCGGGCTTTTCGGCCGAGCCGGTCTTGCCCCCGATCCGGTAGCCGACCGCGTTGGCCTTGCGCCCGGTGCCGTCCTCGACGATCAGCCGCAGCAACTGGCGCATCCGCGCGCTGGTCGATGCTTTCCACACCCGGCGCCCGGGGACAGCCACGCCTGGTGCGACTTTCTCCAGCGTTGCCGGCCGCCATATCCCGCCGTTGACCAGCGCGGCGTAAGCGCACGCGAGGTGCAGCGGGGTCACCGCCAGACCGTGGCCGTATGACACCGTCATCGTCGTGATCCGCGCCCACTCGCCCTTGGGCCACAGCGGAAACCCGCGCGCGGGCAGCTCGATATACGGACGCTGATTGAAACCCAGCGAGATCATCGTCGCGCGCAGCCGTTCGCCGCCGACCTGGTCGCCGATTTGGGCGGTGACGATGTTGGACGAATGGATCAGCGCCTCGGGGATGTTGAGCGAGCCGCCGAAGTTCTCGTGGTCGTGGATTTCGAAGCCGTCGATCCTCAGCGGCGCACCCGCGGGATAACGCCGCGCCATGTCGGTGGCGACGCCGTTGTCGATCGCCGAGGCGACCGTGATCGGCTTCATCACCGAGCCGAGCTCGTAAACCTGGTTGGTGAAGCGGTTGAAGATGTTGCCCGCGCCGCCCTGATCGATAAGATTGGGGTTGAACGTGGGCAGCGAGGCGAGCGCCAGCACCTCGCCGGTTTCGACATCGAGCACGATCCCCGCCGCGCCTTTGGCGTTGCTCGACGCCATGCCTTTGGACAGCTCATCCTCGAGCGCGCCCTGGACGCGGGTGTCGAGCGAGAGCACCGCAGGGGCGCCGCGCGTGGCCGCGTCGGTGAGCTTCTTGTCGAACACTTCCTCCATCCCGACGCGGCCGTGCCCGTCCGAGGCGACGTAGCCCAGGACATGCGCGGCCATCGCGCCTTGGGGATAGAAGCGCTCGGTTTCGTGCGGGAATTCGAGCGCGGGCTCGCCGATGTCGCGGATGCGATTGGCTTCCTCGGGGAGGATGCGGCGGCGCAAGTAGCCGGGCTTGCCCGACGCGAGCCGCGCGGTCAGCGCGCCGACGTCGAGATCGGGGAACACGCGCACCAGCGCTTCGGCGACCGCGCGCGGCCCGTGGACGAGCGGCGCGCCCTCGCCCATCGCGGTCGGATCGTACCACAGCGCGATCCCCGGGAAGGCGCGCGCCAGCGGCACGCCGTTGCGATCGACGATATCGCCGCGCGCGGGGAGCAATGCGCTCGCCAGATCGTCGCCGGGCGAAGCGGGCTGCGCTACGCCCAGGAACGCGATCCGCAGCAGCGCGACGAGCGCGATCATCGCGAACCCGCCGATCACCCACAGCGCGCGGAATTGCGCGGTGAGCAGCGCGGTGCGGCGGACATTGGCCAGCTCGACCCGGCCGGTGGCGATCGCGGTCGAGACGGTGATCGAGGTCATTCGCGCAGCGCGCTCGCGAGAACGGCGGGGCGCGGATCGACGCGGCTCAGCCGGTCGCGCAAGCTGGTCGAAACGGCGATCTTCTTCGCCCCGCCTTTGGGAATTTCGGCGGCCATTGCCTTGCCGGTGAGCGGACTGATCATCGCGGGAAAATTGGCCGTGGGAAGCGGATCGGCATTGGCGACCATGATCGGCGCGGGCGCGCCCGGCCCGCGCGGCTTGCCCAGCGCCGCCAGCTGGCGTTCGCCTTCGATATATTGCCCGGCGGCGGGCGCCTGGTAGCCGAATTCGAGATCGTTGAGCGAGCGCAGCTGATACTGGTTGGCGCGGGTCTCGAACTCGGTGTCGAGCAGCATCTTGTCCTGCTTGAGCGCGACGATCTGGCGTTCGGCCAGGCGAACCTGGCTTTTGACCGCGTTGACGCGGAAGGTCAGCGCGGCGAACAGCGCGCCGCAGACGACCAGGCACACGGCCCAGCCGAACGAGTGCAAACGATCGCGGGTCAGGTTCATGCAGCCCTCCTTGCCGGAGCAGCGGTGCGCGTCGCCGCGCGCAAAGTGGCCGAGCGCGCGCGGGGGTTGCGCGCGATCTCGGCCGGGGTTGGCCGCACCGGCCTCGTTACTTGGGCGTAAGTCGGGGCGGAGACAGGTGCGGCCTGGGGAACATGGCGCGAGACATTGGCCAACTGGCCCGATGCTTCGCGGAGGAACTGCTTGACGATGCGGTCTTCGAGACTGTGGAAGCTGACCACCGCGAGCTTGCCGCCGCTGGTCAGCAGCGTCTCGGATGCCTCGAGCGCGGCCTTCAGCTCGTCGAGTTCGGCGTTGACGTGGATGCGGATCGCCTGGAAGCTGCGCGTCGCCGGGTCCTTGGGCGCGCCGGCACGCCAGCCGAGCGCCTTGCGCACGACCCCGGCAAGTTCGCCGGTCGTGGTCAGCGGCCGCGCCGCGACGATCGCGCGCGCGATCCGCCGCGACTGGCGCTCCTCGCCATAAGTGTAGAGCACGTCGGCGATCTCGCCTTCGGGGGCGCCGTTGACGAAATCCGCTGCGCTGTCGCCGTCCTGCCCCATGCGCATGTCGAGCGGGCCATTGCTGGCGAAGGCGAAGCCGCGCTGCGGTTGATCGAGCTGCATCGAGCTGACCCCGATATCCATCACGAGGCCGTCCACGCGGGCGACACCCGCCTCGCTCAGTGCCGCGATCATCTCGGAAAAGCGCCGCGGGTGGAGCACCAGCCGCGGCGGCAGTTCGCGCGTTTCGGGCCATTCGCGGCCCGCGGCGATGGCATCGGGATCGCGGTCGAATGCGTGGACGGTCGCTCCGGCGTCGAGCAGCCCGCGAGCATAGCCGCCCGCGCCGAACGTGGCATCGACGATCACCGCGCCCGGCGAAGGGGCAAGCGCGGCGATGACTTCGCTCAGCAGCACCGGGATGTGCGGAGCGGGCGTCACTTGCGCGCCTTCCCCGACGCGGCCTGCGCGGCGAATTCGGCGCACGCGGCGCGGGCATCGTCCCAGCCCGCGCCCATCCGCGCGAGTTCGGCCGGGTTCCACAGCGTGAAGAACGCGCCCCCGCCCTGGAAGTAGAGCTGGTCGGCGATGTTGCCGAGCTTGAAGAACCGGTCGGGCATCACGAAGCGCCCGCTGTCGTCGAACGGCACGCGCGCGAAACCGTAAAGCTGCGCGGCACGCATTTCGCGGTCGAAGTCCTGATTGCGGTCGAGCGCGTTGCGCTCCTCGCGGTCGAGCTGCGCTTCGAAACTCCCGAGCCGCGACAGGCCGAAGCCGGTCAGGCATTTCCAGCGATCGTGCTTGGCGAGGCACAGCACGCGCTCGCCTTCGCCCGATTCGCGCACCGCCTTGCGGAAATCGGGGGGCAGCACGAAGCGGCCTTTTTCACCTATCGGCGAAAAGCCCTGACCGCTGTAGCTGACAGGCAGTCCCTGCACCCAAACCCCCAACCGGACTTCGCGCCCGGTCCCCAGAAAACACTCGTCCCTTCGCGGCCGCGCGCCCACGCGGCCGACCCATCCGTTGCCCGGATGCGGCAAGAAATCGAGCTGACGGGAAATGCTTAACGCGCACGTTCGCGGGATGGAAGGGAAAATTGCGGGAATTTAGGGGATGCTTCGTTAAGCTGTTGATATCACGTTGGGTAAACCGACAGCGCATCGCCTTGCGTTGTTAAATGTTGGCCGGATGTTCCGCGCATTTCCAGCAGTTTAGCCGCGACTCGCGAGACGCCGTGTCACTATCCCGCTATTTCCCCCCCGGGGCGACCTTCCTCAGCCCGGGGGAAACGCAGCGTCGAGAAGCCGGATCAAAGCCCGCCGTTTGGTCCCGCGGGGATCGTCACCGCCCATCACCGCCGCGTCGGCGAAAGCGAGCACCTCGCCTTTGCCCACCCGGCAGCGCGCCACGAGCCCCACGTTCGAGATCCGGCACCGCGCGCCGGGCAGCGCGGCGAACCTTCCGGCCAGCTCGACCACAACCGGCCCGCCGAGCACTTCGGCGACGCGTGGTGCGGCGGGCTGACCGTCGTCGAACTCCAGTTCCAGCCCCCACCGCGTGAGGATCGGGGAAAGCAGCGCGGTCGCTTGCGGGCGCCGCGGGTCGCCGAGCGGAAAGATCGATTCCTGCGTCAGCAACGGATCGACAATCAGCAAGACCCGCCCGCCGCCGCGCACCCAGCCGTCAAGCGCGACGTTTTCGAGCGGGGCCAGCGGCCGCGGCTGCGCGATCACTATTTCATGCAACGGGGCGAGCGCCTTGGCATCGAGAAAATCGAGCGGAACGAGCGTGCCACCGTCCGCAATCGCGGCGCGCGCCCAGTGCGGCGCTTCGCTCGACTGGAGCGCCGCGCCGACGCTCGCGGTTTCGCTCCATATGATCGGCAACGAGGTGAACAGCCCGGTGCGAGTCCGCGCAGGCGCATGGTGCGCGATCGCCAGCCATGCCGCGATCAGCGCCGCTGCCGCCGCAATCGGTATTGCGACCCGGTAGCGTCGGCTAATTGCGCGCACCGCTGGGAACCGGCGCTACGGTCCCACCCCCGCCGCCGGCGGTAGTGGCGGTCGCCGAAGCCGAGGGCACGACTCCCATCTCAGCCAGCGGATCGTTCTTCGGCGCGCCTGCCGAGGGCGACGGGCTCGCCACCGGAGCGCTGCCCAGGTCGGCCAGTTTGGCGCGGTCCATGATAATGTTGGCCAGCCCGACGATCAGCAGCATCGCCGCGAGCCCCGACAGCCCGACCTGGAGCCGCTGGACGTTCTGCGAGCGCCGCTCGCGCGCCGAAGGCGGTGCGTAATGCTTGGGCGCGACCGGGCCGTTTGCGGTTGACGTTGGTGTGCTGGCCATTGCGACCGGGTTTATCCTAGGTTTCGAGCCAGGGGAAGACCGGGAGGTTCTTGGCCCGTAGCCAATCGGCGTTGAACAGCGTCGAAAGGTAGCGGAAACCGGTGTCGCACAGGATCGTCGCGACGCGCGCGCCGCTTCCCAATTGGCGGCCCAGCGCGACCGCGCCCGCCACGTTGATCCCCGACGACAGCCCGAGGCACAGCCCCTCCTCGCGCAGCAACCGCCCGACCCATTCGAGGCCTTCCTCGTCAGAGATACGGAACTGCGCGTCGATCGGCGCGCCTTCCAAATTGGCGGTGATCCGGCTTTGCCCGATCCCCTCGGCGACCGAGCTGCCCTCGGCGCGCAGCTCTCCGCAGGCATAGTAGTTGAACAGCGCCGCGCCGTGCGGATCGGTCAGCGCGATCGTCACTTTGTCGTCGCGTTCCTTGAGCCCGAGCCCGACCCCGGCGATCGTTCCGCCGGTTCCCGCCGAACACGTGAAGCCGTCGATCCGGCCATCCATCTGCTCCCAGATTTCGGGCGCGGTCGATTCGATGTGCGCCTTGCGGTTGGCGACGTTGTCGAACTGGTTCGCCCAGACCGCGCCCGCGGTATCATCGGCCAGGCGGCGCGAGGTGTGGACGAAATGCACCGGGTTCGAGAATGGCGCCGCGGGGACCAGCA
>JBBRER010000120.1:0-6699 GCA_038202745.1 Sphingomonadales bacterium | reverse complement strand
AACCCCGCACAAGCTCGAGCACCGGCTCGACAAGCATCCGCTGCTCGAATTCGAGCGGCTGGCGCGGCTGGCCGAGGCGCTGCCGGCCAGCTCGGTCGAATACAATCTCGCCGACCTGCCGATCGCGGTCGACGGCAAGCCCGACCGTCCCGATTTGACCATCGGCGAGATGATCCGCCAGATCGGCCAAGCGGGAAGCTGGTGCGTCCTCCAGAACATCGAGCAGGACCCCGAATATGCCGCGCTTCTCGATGCGCTGCTCGACGGGGTCGTGCCCGAGGTCGAAGCCAGGACGGGCAAGATGCTCAACCGCGTCGGGTTCATCTTTGTGACTTCGCCCGGAGGCGTGACGCCGTGCCATTTCGATCCCGAGCACAACATACTGCTCCAGGTCCGCGGATCGAAAGTGATGACGCAGTTTCCGGCGGGCGACACCGCTTACGCACCCGACGAGGCGCACGAAGTCTATCACACCGGCGGCCCGCGCGAGGTGCCATGGAATCCGCGGCTCGAGACCGAAGGTATTCAACTCGCGATCGGCCCCGGCGAAGGTCTGTTCGTCCCCGTGATGGCGCCGCATTTCGTACACAACGGCCCCGAACCGTCGATCTCGCTGTCGATCACCTGGCGTTCCGAATGGAGCTACGAGGAAGCCGACGCGCGCGCTTTCAACGCCCTCCTGCGACGCGCCGGGCTGAGCCCGCGCGCGCCGGGGCGGTGGCCCGAGCGCAGCCGCGCCAAGGCATGGGGATGGCGAGTGCTGCGCAAGCTGCGCGCGGCTTGACGCCTCGCACCTCGCCCCGCAATGCGGCGGCGATGGCCGACCAAACCGATCCTTCGCCGCCAACGCCCGAGCAACTCGTCGCCTGGCTGCTCAAGCTGCTCGACGTGAAGCCCGCGGGCACGGACGCGTTTACCGGACGGCGCAAGCGCGGCGGGGTCGGGCGCGTTTTCGGCGGGCAAGTCATCGCCCAAGCGCTTGCCGCGGCCGACGCGACGGTCGATGCGACACGCGGATGCCATTCGCTCCACGCCTATTTCCTGCGTGGCGGCAGCGAGGAACACGCGATCGACTTTGCGGTGGCGCGCGATTTCGACGGCGGAAGTTTTTCCAACCGCCGCGTGGTGGCAAGCCAGGTCGGGCGGCC
Organism: Sphingomonadales bacterium; assembly: GCA_038202745.1. GTDB lineage: Bacteria > Pseudomonadota > Alphaproteobacteria > Sphingomonadales > Sphingomonadaceae > Novosphingobium. The sequence continues at coordinate 5,551 of JBBRER010000120.1, read as the reverse complement.
GATCCTCAATCTCACCGCCTCGTTCCAGAAGCGCCAGGACGGGCTATCCCACCGCGAAGCGCCGATGCCCGACGTGCCCGGCCCCGACGAGATCGAGCCCGAAAGCGCGATCCGCGCACGCTTTGCCGAAACGATGCGTCCCGAAGTGCGCCGCATATTCCTGAGCCCGCGCCCGATCGAGCTGCGCGCGGTCGAAGGCCGCCACTGGATGAACCCCGCGCCCGCCCCGCCGCGCTCGCACAGCTGGTTTCGCGCGGTCGCGCCGCTCGGCGACGATCCGCGCATCCACCGCGCGGTGCTCGCTTACGCCAGCGACATGAACCTGCTCGGCACTTGCGCGCTACCCCACGGGCTCAGCTGGGCGCGCGGCGAGATCGTCAGCGCCAGCCTCGATCACGCGATCTGGTTCCACGACGATTTCCGCGCCGACGAATGGCTGCTTTATGCCACCCAAAGCCCATGGTCGGATCGCGGCCGCGGGTTCAACACCGGGCGCATTTTCACCCGCGACGGCCGCTTGGTGGCGAGCGTCGCGCAGGAAGGGATGATCCGGCGCGCCGAGCCCAAATAGCCGCGCCGATCAGCTGATCGAATCGCCCGAATCGCCGATCGTCCACTTCGAGCTGGCGCATACGTTGACGTTTCGGTGTTCGAACGCCTTGCCGTTGGCCAGCACCGCCTTGAGATCGTATTGGCATTCGTTGGTGCCGTTATCGATGTTGGCGCTGATCTTCTCGCCCGCAGCGAGCGTACGCTGTCCGAGCAAGTCTTCCTCCCAAGTCTTGGAGGAGGCCGGCGAGGCATAAAGCTCGCGCAGCGTCTGACTGCTCAGATTCTCGACCATAACCTTACGGTTCTTGCCGTCGGTCGATGCCGCGCCGGAAACCGTTGAAACGACCAACAACGCAGTCGCCGCGGCGAATTTGAACATCCTTGTCATGCAGCCCCCCTCTTAAGCGCCCTCCCGACTCGCACATAGGTTACCGCGAAAGGACCCGTGAGAAAAGACTCCATCGCACGCCGCTTTTACCCGGCCGGGTGATAGAAATCATAAACCGTCTGTGCGACTTGCGCGCTCACCCCCGGCGCGAGCTGCAGATCTTCGAGCGCCGCCGCGCGGACTCTTCCCGCGGTCCCGAAATGGAGCAGCAGGGCGCGTTTGCGCGCCGGGCCGATCCCCGAAATCTCGTCGAGCGGGCTGGCGGTGATCGCGCGGCTGCGCTTGGCGCGGTGCGCGCCGATGGCGAAGCGGTGAACCTCGTCGCGCAGCGTCTGGAGATAGAACAGCAGCGGCGAATTGGGCGGCAGCGTCTTCTCGCGCCCGTCGGGGAAGTGAAACACCTCGCGCCCCTCGCGCCCGTGGTGCGGCCCCTTGGCGATCGCGATCAGCGGCACATCCTCGATCCCCAGCTCCTCAAGCGTGTCGCGCGCGGCGCTCATCTGGCCTTTGCCGCCGTCGATCAGCACCAGATCGGGCCAAGTCCCGCCGTCGCGGTCGGGATTCTCTTCCTGCGCGCGCGCGAACCGGCGCCCGAACACCTCGCGCATCATCCCGAAATCGTCGTTGGTTTGCGCGGTGCGGATGTTCCACTTGCGGTACTGGCCTTTGACGAACCCTTCGGGGCCCGCGACGATCATCGCGCCGAGCGCATTAGTTCCCTGGATATGGCTGTTGTCGTAAACCTCGATCCGCGTCGGCGGCTCGGCGAGCTCGAGAAATTCGGCGAGTTCCTGCGCGATCCGCGCCTTGGTTCCGCTTTCCGCCAGCCGCCGGTCGAGCGCCTCGGCGGCGTTGCGCCGGGCCTGCTCCATCAGCCGCCGCCGGTCGCCGCGCTGGGGGACCGAGATCTCGACGCGCCCGCCTGCGGCGGAACCCAGTGCTTCGCCCAGCAGCGCCGCTTCGGGAAGAACGCGATCGACCAGGATGCATCGCGCCGGGGGGACTTCCTCGTAGAACTGTGCGAGAAAGCTGGTCAGCACGTCTTCCTCGGCGACGCCCTCGGTGTGGCTTGGAAAGAACGCGCGGTGGCCCCAGTTCTGCCCGCCGCGAATGAAAAACGCCTGGATGCCGATCTGCCCGCCTTTGGTCGCCATCGCGAAGACGTCGGCGTTGCCCACGCCTTCCGCGTTGATCGCCTGGCTGCCCTGGATGAACGTCGCCGCGCGCAGACGGTCGCGAAGCATCGCCGCGCGCTCGTAGTCGAGGCTCTCGGCCGCCTCGGCCATCTGCGCCTCGATCTTCTTCTGCACCGCACCCGATTTGCCCCCGAGGAAATCCTTGGCCTCGCCCACCAGCTCACCGTAGCCGACCGCATCGACCCGCCCGACACACGGCGCCGAGCAGCGCTTGATCTGGTAGAGCAGGCAGGGCCGGTCACGGCGGCTGAAAAAACTGTCGGTGCAGCTTCTTAGCAGGAACAGCTTCTGCAGCGCATTAATCGTGGTGTTGACGCTCCCCGCGCTGGCGAACGGGCCGTAATAATTGCCTTTCGCGCGCCGTGCGCCGCGGTGCTTGTGGATACGCGGGAAAGGGTGATCGGCGCGCAGCAGGATGAACGGAAAGCTCTTGTCGTCGCGCAGCAGGACGTTGAACGCTGGCCGGTAACGCTTGATCAGCTGCGCTTCGAGCAGCAGCGCATCGGCTTCGGAATTGGTGGTGACGATGGTCAGGCTGCGGGTAAGCGAAACCATCCGCTTGAGCCGGCCCGGCAGCCGCTCGACTTGCGTATAGTTGGCGACCCGGTTCTTGAGCACCCGCGCCTTGCCGACGTAGAGCACGTCGCCGCGGGCGTCCTGCATTCGGTAGACGCCCGGCTTGGGCTTCAACGTGCGCACCACCTCGCGGATCGCCGCGATCCCGACTTCGAGGTCGGGCTGCCCCGAACGCACGGTGTACGCCGCACGCTCCTCGTTGAAGCGATCGCCGGAATCGGGGTGCGGGGGGCGGCTGGCCATTGCGGGTGAGATAAGCAAACCGCGGAATAAATGCGAGCCGCGAGCGGCTATTGTACGACGATCGTTCCCTTCATGCCGAGGGTCGAATGCATGAAATGGGCGCAATGCGCCGAATACCGACCCGCCGCCGGGGCGATGAGATGGACGTCCGCTACCCCATGCCCGCCGAGCTTGACCGCGCCGCCGCCGACTACGCCGCGGTCGGCCGCATTCACTTGCGCCGCGCCGAAGAACGCCGGAGCGGTGAAGTCGTGCCCCCCGCCCGAGCGGTTGACGAAGTGCAGCGTGTAAGCCTGCCCGTGACGAAGCGTGATCGTGGCGGGCATGAATTTGAAGCTCGACATGTCGATCTCGACGCGTTCGGGCACGCCCGGTTGGGAAAACGCCGGAACTGAAAACGAAGCCAGGGTAAGCATAAGAGCCAATTTGCGCATAGTGATCTCCACTCTTCCGCCGATCTTGCTTACACCTGACCGCCCGGGACGCAAAATGCACCGCCATTGACGGCCTTACCCGATGTGTTAGCACTTGCACAACGACCGCAGCGGGAGACGGGCTTTTGCGCCAGCTTCAGGGGATGGACACGTCGTTCGTCGCGCTCGAAACGCGCAATTCGCCGATGCACATCGGCTCGCTGCTGATTTACAATCCCAAGACCGCGCCCGGCGGGTTCGTACGCTTCAAGGACATCCTCGCGTTCTATGAATCGCGGATGCAGATGTCGAAAACGATGCGCCAGCGGCTGGTGCGCGTGCCGTTCGACCTCGATTATCCCTACTGGATCGAGGACGAGGAGTTCGACCTCGAGTTCCACGTCCGCCATGTTGCGCTGCCGCAGCCGGGCGACTGGCGGCAACTGTGCATCCAGGCGGCGCGGATATTCTCGCGCCCGCTCGATCTCACGCGCCCGCCGTGGGAATTCACCGTCGTCGAAGGGTTGGGAAATATCCCCGGCGTCGAGCCCGGGTGCTTCGCGATGGTCACCAAAGTCCACCACGCGGCGATCGACGGAATGAGCGGGATCGACCTGATGGAAGCGCTCCACACATTGGAGCCGAACACCCCGCCGCCCAACAAGCCCGACGACTGGAAGGGCGAAAAAGTCCCTAACCCGGCCGAATTGCTGACCCGGTCGTGGGTCAACGCGATCCGCAACCCGTGGCGTCAGGTCGAGGCCGGGGTGCGCGCGGTACCGGGGCTGGCCAAGCTGGTCCAGGGCATCGCCGGCAAGGATATCTCCGTCGGGCGTGAGATGCTCGCGCCCAAGACCCGGTTCAACACCAGCATCAGCCCGCACCGCGTGGTCGAAGGGCGCAGCGTGCCGCTTGCCGAGATCAAAGCGATCCGCGCGCTCGCCCCGGGATGCAAGGTCAACGACGTGTTCCTCGCGATTATCGGCGGCGCGCTGAACAAGTACCTCACCGCCAAGAACGACCTGCCCGAAAAGTCGCTGACCGCGATGGCGCCGATATCGGTGCGTAGCGGCGCGGAAAAAGGCGATATGGGCAACCAGGTCGCGGCGATGGTTGTCCAGCTCGGCAGCCATATCGCCGATCCCGCCGAGCGGCTGCGCTACGTCCACGCCAAGACGCAGAATTCAAAGGCGATGACCGAGGCGATCGGCGCGCGCAACATGACCGAGATGAGCAAGGTCAGCCCGGCGCTGTTCATGGCGCTGGGCGCGCAACTCTACACCCGGCTGGGGCTCGCCAACCGGATGAGCCCGCTGTTCTCGACCGTGGTCACCAACGTCCCCGGCCCGCCGGTGCCGATCTATTCGGCCGGGGCACAGCTCGAAAGCATGATGGGGCTGGTCTGTCTGACCGACGGCATGGGGCTCGCGCACGTCGTCCAGAGCTACGTCGACGAAGCGACGATCGCGTTTACCGCCGACCGCGATGTGATGGGCGATCCGGAATTCTACGCCGAATGTATCCAGGCGAGCTTCGAAGAATTGCGCGACGCGGCCAAAAAAGCCGGCACCGATCCGTCACCCGCGCGTTATGCTGCAAGCGCGAAGCCCGCTGCGGCGGCGAAGGCACGCAAGCCCGCGGCGAAAAAGCCCGCCGCCAAGCGAAAGAGCAAAGCATGACCGCAGCCGCTGCCCGCGCCACTCGTTCGGCCAGAGCCGCGCGCGAGGTCGAGGCTCGCCCCCCGCACCGCCTGATGATGCTCGCCGAGGGCCGCGCGGTGTTCGAGCTGGCGGCGTTCTACGCGGTCCGCCCGATGCTCGCGATGTTGCCGCGCGGCGACGGGCACCCGGTGCTCGTGCTCCCCGGGTTCCTTGCCGGAGACGGCTCGACCCAGCCGCTGCGCCGTTTGCTCGCCGATCTCGGTTACGAAGTTCACGGTTGGGGTCTGGGGCGCAACTTGCGCGTCGACAATGCCCGCGTCGGCGAGATGGAGCACGCACTGCTGCAGATCCACCAGGACAACGGGCGCAAGGTCTCGATCGTCGGGTGGAGCCTGGGCGGCGTGTTCGGGCGCGAACATGCCAAGATGCATACCGAAACCCGGCGCCACGTGATCAAGCGCGGCAGCCCCAGCCACCACCACCGCCCCAACACCAACGCCACCCCCCGGTTCGAGCGGCTCC
>JBBRER010000119.1:0-6741 GCA_038202745.1 Sphingomonadales bacterium | reverse complement strand
CTGCCAATCCTCCCGCCGGCCACGTTGGTCGCATACATCGACGCGACCGGCCTCGCGCCGCAGCAGCAGGAGAAGAACTTCGTCGGCACCGCGCTGCCGCAGATTTACGCCGACCAACTCGGCTGGCACGATTTCACCGCGCAAGTTATCGCGGCGTGGAGCCGCATCCCCGCCACCGACCGGGCGCGCACCGCGATCAAGGTCGATAACTACGGCGAGGCTGCAGCGCTCGACCTTTATAGCGGCGTCCTTCCGCCGGCGCTGAGCGGGCACAACCAGTATTACCTCTGGGCTCTGCGCGGCCAGCAGCCTGTCGATCTGCTCGTGGTCCAGGAAAGCGCGGCGGACTTGCGCCCGTATTGCCGCGAAATTGCGGTGCTGGGCGTGACGCACTCACCGTACGCGATGGCGTATGAGAATGGCAAAGTCATCGCGTTATGCCGCGGCGTCACCCCGCCGCTGACGACGCTATGGCCGCGACTCAAGGGCTACCGCTGAGCGCACGAGGGGCTTGCCCCATTGACCGCAGCGGCGCGCGCAAGCATTTGCCCGCGCCATGACCGCGCACAAACCCGGCGATCCGCTCACGCTCAACCGTCTTTACGGCCGCTCGAAGGGCAAGCCGTTGCGCGCGGGGCAGCAGGGGCTGGTCGATACGTTGCTACCGCGGATCGCGGTGCCGGCGGAAGGCCCGGTGACTGCCGTGCGGCTGTTTGGCGGAGATCGCCCGCTCCATTTCGAGATCGGCTTCGGCGGCGCCGAGCATCTGGCGTTTCGCGCCGATCTGCTCCCCGATCACGGCTTCATCGGCGCCGAACCGTTCCTCAACGGGGTCGCGCAGGCGCTCACGCATATCGATGGCGACGGCGGAACGCGTCCACCGATCGGCAACGTCCGGCTCCGCCATGGCGATGCGCTCGAAGTGCTCGCGCGAGTGCCCGATGGGGCGCTGGCGTTCGTCTATCTGCTCCACCCCGATCCCTGGCCCAAGGCCCGCCACGCCAAGCGGCGGATGATGAACGATGGGCCGCTCGCGCTGATCGCCCGGAAGCTCGCGCCCGGCGGCGAATTCCGCTTTGGGACCGATCATCCGGTCTACTTGCGCCACGCGCTGATGACGATGCGCCGCCACGCGCACGCGTTCGAGTGGCTGTGCGACGGCCCGGCCGATTTCCAGCAGCGCCCCGGCGGTTGGCCCGAGACACGCTACGAAGCCAAAGCGCGGCGGCTCGGGCACGAAGTCTGGTATTTCCGGTACCGGCGGCGGTGACCGGAGCCGCGCTGGCCGTCACTTTCCATCGACGAAGGCCGTTAGCGCCTTGGCGAACGCCTTGGGCTGATCGAGCATGATGAAGTGTGCGCTGTCCTCGATCTCGACGAACGTGACGTGCGGCGCGTCCCTGTAGGCGCCACGGTAGATCGGCTCGGCGACCGCCTTGGGCAGCGCCGCGGAGGTCGGGAACAGCAACGTGATCGGCGTCGCGATTCCGGCCATGTCGCCGCGCAAGTCGGTCGTCAGATCCTCGTACATCGCCTCGCCCGAGACTCGCGCATCGGACGTTTGCATCCAGGCGACCAGCTTCGCCTGGCTGTCGGGTTTGAGCGCCATCTTCGCGGCGATTCCCTGCACGCCCGGATTGGGCTTGCCATAACTCGCGGCGATCCCGTCGCGCATTTGGGCTGCTTGCGGCTCGACCATTGCAACCGTCGCGGTGGGGCCGAACAGCATGCCGTACCACGGCAGCGAATCGACGATCATCAGCTTGCCGACATCCGCCGGATGGGCCTTGGCCAGCATCAGAGCGACCAGCCCGCCCAGCGAATGGCCGACCACCGCCGCGCCGCCCAGCTTGTTCCGGGCGATATAGGCGTCGAGATCGGCGACCACCCCGTTCAGGATGCCGGACGCGAGGTTGGCTCCCGGATCGTCGCCCGCGAAGCCGTTGACCTGGACAAGATAGACTCGGTGCTTCGCCGCAAGGTTCGCCGCGACTCCGTCCCAGACGGCGCGCGGGGAGGACAGGCCGGGGATCAGAATGACCGGCGATCCCTTGCCAATCGTCACCACGGAGATGTGGCCCATCCGCACCTCGGCGGTCGCAGCGTGAGTAGCGGAAGTTGGGGCGGCGTGCGCGGGCGCGGCGTAACCGACGTTGAGCGCGAACGCTGAAAAGGCAGTTGCCGCGATCAGGCGGGCTTTGGTGGCGAGGATCATGGCTCAAAGTTCCTTCGACGGACTGGTGAAAACTTGCTCGATCGCGAGGCCGAACAGTTCGGCGATTCTGAAAGCGAGCGGGAGCGAGGGATCGTAGCGGCCGGTTTCGATCGCGTTGACGCTCTGGCGCGACACCTCGAGCGCAGCGGCGAGGTCGCCCTGGCTCCAGTTGCGCTCGGCGCGCAGGACGCGGAGGCGGTTGATCATTCGCCCCTCCCGCCAAAATTGCCGATGGTCAGCTTGTTGGCGCACGCGCCCAGCCCGAGCCCGCCGAACCACAGCACCGCGACGTAATAGGATTCGATATGACCAACGAGCTCGAAGCTTTCGAGAAACCCCCAGATCGTCGCGATGGTGAGCGCGAACCCGCTCGCCCACAGCGACTGGCGCACCATCAGCACGCGCAGATATTCGTCCTGCTCCTCGAGCAAATAGCGCCCGATCGCGACGAAGATGCCGACGATCGCCAGCGCGGGCAGGATCGCCGCGACCCACGCGGCGGGGCCGGAAACAAGGTGATGCTTGAACGCGTACACCGCCCCCATCAGGAACGCGGCGTAGAGCAGGCTCAGCCGGGTCACGCGACCATTGTAGCGCCGCAGTGAGGGGCTTTTGGCGAGGGAGGACATGTAAAGGCTCCTTTCAAATCGGTGAAGGAAGCTTTACAGCCAAGCAAGCTTGTCAGTCAAGTGTGTTTTACATTCTTGGTGCGGAAAAGCCATCCGGCTTTTCCTTGCAACGTCAGGCTGGAAAGGGACTCACCCCACCACCCCCGCCGCGGCTAGCACCGCCAGCGTCAGCACATCCGACGCGTTTGAAGTCATCGCGGCGACCTGGACGGGCTTTTCCATCCCGATCAGCATCGGCCCGATGGTGGCGTTGCCCGCGAGTTCGCGCAGTAGCTTGGCCGAGAGGTTGGCCGATTGGAGCCCGGGCATGACCAGCACGTTGGCGGGCGCGGACAGGCGGCTGAACGGGTAATTGGCCATCACCGCCGGGTTGAGCGCGGCGTCCGGGGCCATCTCGCCCTCGTATTCGAACCCCGGCGGATCGGCGTCGAGCAGCGCGACCGCGTCGCGGATGTTCTCGAGCCAGCGCCCCGGCGGGTTGCCGAACGTCGAATAGGACAGGAACGCGACGCGCGGTTCGTGCCCCAATTTGCGCGCAACTTCGGCGGTGCCGCGCGCGATCGCGGCGAGGTCGGCCGAGCTTGGGCGTTCGTTGATCGTCGTGTCGGCAAGGAACACGGTGTAGCTCTTGCCGATCATCAGGTGGATGCCGAACGGCACTTTGCCCGGCGCGGGATCGAGCACGTGGCGAATCTCGCGCATCGATTGCCCGAACGGCCGGGTGACCCCGGTGATCATCGCGTCGGCCAGCCCGATCTTGACCAGCGCCGAGGCGAACACGTTGCGGTCCTGATTTACCATCCGGCGCACGTCGCGCTGCATGAACCCGCGCCGCTGGAGCCGCTCGTAGAGCGCTTCGACCATCGTCTCGATGTGCGGGCTGATCGCCGAATTGTGAATCTCGAAGCTTTCCGGGTCCTCGATGCCGAGTTCGATCAGCTTGTCGCGTACCGCCTTGTCGCGCCCGACCAGCACCGGCTCGCCGTAGCCGCCGTCGCGGAACTGGATCGCGGCGCGCAGCACGACCTCGTTCTCGGCCTCGGCGAAAACCACGCGCTTGGGCTCGAGCCGGGCTTGCGCATAGACCTGCGTGAGCACCGATGTCGTCGGGTTGAGCCGGCCCTTGAGCGAGGTGCGATAGGCGTCGAAATCTTCGATCGGCTTGCCCGCGACCCCGGTGTCCATCGCCGCTTTGGCGACCGCCGAGGACACGACTTCCATCAACCGCGGGTCGAACGGCGCGGGGATGATGTAATCGCGCCCGAACTGCTGCGAGCGCCCGCCATAGGCCGCTGCGACTTCCTCGGGCACTTGCTGGCGCGCGAGCTCGGCGATCGCGCGGGCTGCGGCGATCTTCATTTCCTCGTTGATCGCGGTCGCCCGCACGTCGAGCGCGCCGCGGAAGATGAACGGGAAGCCGAGCACGTTGTTGACCTGGTTGGGATAGTCCGAGCGCCCGGTGGCGACGATGCAATCGGGTCGGACGCGCTTGGCCTCGGGCGGGGTGATCTCCGGGTCGGGGTTGGCCATCGCGAAAATGATCGGCTGCGGGGCCATCTTCTCGAGGAATTCGGGCGTCAGCGCGCCCGCCGCCGACAGCCCGAGGAAGATGTCCGCGCCGACCAGCGCTTCTTCGAGCGTGCGCGCGTCGGTATCGGCGGCATGCGCGCTCTTCCACTGGTCCAGGCCGCCTTCGCGGCCGCGATAGATCACGCCCTTGCGGTCGCACATGATGACGTTGTCGGGGCGCACGCCCATCGCCTTGATCAGCGCGGTGCAGGCGATCGCCGCCGCGCCCGCGCCGTTGACCACGACCTTGACCTCGCCCAGCTCGCGCCCAGTCAGCTGGCAGGCGTTGAGCAGCCCGGCCGCGGTGATGATCGCGGTGCCGTGTTGATCGTCGTGCATCACCGGGATTTTCATGCGTTCACGAAGGGCTTGCTCGATTATGAAGCACTCGGGGGCCTTGATGTCTTCCAGATTGATCCCGCCGAACGTCGGCTCCATCAGCACGATCGCCTCGATCAGCGCGTCGGGGTCTTCGCTTGCAAGCTCGATGTCGATCGAATCGACGTCGGCGAAGCGCTTGAACAGCACCGCCTTGCCTTCCATCACCGGCTTGCTGGCAAGCGCGCCCAAATTGCCCATGCCGAGGATCGCGGTGCCGTTGGAGATCACCGCGACGAGGTTGCCCTTGGCGGTGTAGTCGTACGCGGTGGCGGGATCGTCGGCGATCGCGCGCACCGGAACCGCCACCCCGGGCGAATAGGCGAGCGACAGATCGCGCTGCGTCGCCATCGGCTTGCTCGCGACGATCTCGATCTTGCCCGGGCGCCCGGTTGAATGGAAGAACAGCGCCTCGCGCTCGGTGAACTTGACGTTGCTTTCTTCCGACACCGGCTGGCCCCCCTGCACGAACCGCCTTGCCTAACGCAGCGCCGCGCGACGGGATAGGGGAAAGGCGAAGGCGCGCGGCTTTGAGAATCGCCCCGCGGCCCGCTAGGCATCGGCGATGCACGCCTCATCGGCCTCCCCCACCGCCACCCCGATGATGGTGCAATACCTCGCGCTCAAGGCTCAGGCGGGCGATTGCCTGCTGTTCTACCGGATGGGCGATTTCTTCGAGCTGTTCTTCGACGACGCCAAGCGCGCGGCGGGCGTGCTCGACATCGCGCTGACCAGCCGCGGCGAGCATCTGGGTGTGCCCATCCCGATGTGCGGAGTGCCCGTCCACGCCGCCGAAGGCTATCTCGCGCGGCTGATCAAGGCGGGCTGCCGTGTGGCGATCGCCTAGCAGGTCGAAAGCCCCGAGGCGGCCAGGAAGCGCGGCGGCGGCAAAGCGCTGGTCGCGCGCGACATCGTTCGCTTCGTCACCGCCGGAACGCTGACCGAGGACGCGCTGCTCGAACCCCGCCGAGCCAACGTCCTCGCCGCGGTGTGCGAAGTGCGCGGCATGCTGGGGGTGGCGGCGGTCGATATCTCGACCGGGCGGATGGAGCTCGAGGAGTGCGAGAGCGCGGCGCTCGGCGGGGTGCTGGCGCGGCTCGGGGCGAGCGAGATTGTCGCCCCAGAGGGCTGGGAGGGCGGCCCCGATGAGGCGATTGCCCGGCCCGCGCGCGAATTCGCCAGCGACGGCGGCGCGGCGCGGCTTCAGGCGGTGCACGGGGTCGCGACGCTCGACGGGTTCGGCGCGTTCACCCGCGCGATGCTCGCTGCTGCGGGTGGCCTGATCGCCTATCTCGATCACGCCGGGCGCGGCAAGCTCCCGCTGCTGCTGCCCCCGGTGGCGCGCGACGGCGCGGGCACGCTGGCGATGGACGAAGCGACCCGCGCCAGCCTCGAAATCCTGACGACCAGCCGCGGCGCGCGCGCGGGCAGTCTGGTCGAGGCGGTCGATCGCTGCGTTACCGGCGCGGGCGCGCGCCAGCTTGCCGAGGACCTGGCCGCACCGCTGACCGACCGGACGGCAATCGAAGCGCGGCTGGCGCTGGTCGAATGGCTCCACGACGATCCGCTGCTGCGCGGCGATTTGCGCAGCGTGCTGCGCGCGTTGCCCGATGTCGGGCGCGCGCTCGGCCGCGTCGTGGCGGGGCGCGGGAGCCCGCGCGATCTCGGCCAGTTGCGCGACGGGCTCAGCGAAGCGCGGCGCGTGCGCGATCACTTGGCCGCGCGGCCCGACCGCCCCGCGTTGCTCGAAGCATTGCTGCCCGATCTCACCGGCCACGGCGCGCTGTGCGACCTTTACGCGCGCGCTCTGGTCCCGGCCCCGCCGACCGAGCGTGCGCAAGGCGGGTTCATCGCCGAAGGCTACGACCACGCACTCGACGCCCTGCGCCGTACCTCGGGTGATGCGCGCCGCGCGATTGCCGCGCTGGAAGCCAGGTACCGCGACGCGAC
>JBBRER010000118.1:0-6750 GCA_038202745.1 Sphingomonadales bacterium | reverse complement strand
GCTTTTCCTTGTGGGTGACCCCGAAGCGCTGCTCCTCGTCGACGATCACCAGCGCGAGCCGCTTGAACGAAATGGTTTTCGAGAGGATCGCGTGGGTGCCGATGACGATGTCCATCGTTCCGTCGGCGAGCCCGGCGCGCGTCACCGTGGCTTCCTTGGGCGGAACCAGCCGCGAAAGCCGGCCGACCTCGATCGGGAAGCCGGCGAAGCGGTCCTTGAAATTCGCGTAATGCTGGCGGGCGAGCAGCGTGGTCGGGGCGACGATTGCGACCTGCTGCCCGGCCATCGCGGCGACGAACGCGGCGCGCAGCGCAACCTCGGTTTTGCCGAAACCGACATCCCCGCACACCAGCCGGTCCATCGGCCGGCCCGACGCGAGATCGTCGAGCACTTCCTCGATCGCGCGATCCTGATCGTCGGTTTCCTGCCACGGGAAGCGATCGACGAATTGTTCGAACGCCGCGCCTTCCGGGCGGAGCGCGGGGGCGTGGCGCAAAGCGCGCTTGGCGGCGGTGCGCAGCAGCTCGTGCGCAATCTCGCGAATGCGCTCCTTGAGCCGCGAACGGCGCTTCTGCCACGCCTCGCCGCCGAGCCGGTCGAGCGCGACCGCCTCGCTGTCGCTGCCGTAGCGCGAGAGCACTTCGAGGTTCTCGACCGGGATGTAGAGCTTGTCGCCGCCGGCGTAGCTCAGCATCACGCAGTCGTGCGGGCTTTTGCCCACGGGAATCGACTGGAGCCCTTCGTAGCGCCCGATCCCGTGCTCCATATGGACGACGAGATCGCCTGGGGTCAGCGCGGAGAGTTCGGCCAGGAACGCTTCGGTGTTCTTGCGGCGTTTCTTGCGGCGGACGAGCCGGTCGCCGAGCACGTCCTGTTCGGTGACCAGCTCGAGTTCGACGTTGGAAAAGCCCGTTTCGAGCGGCAGCACCAGCGCGACGGGGGCGCCTTTGGCGGCGAGGCCGAGCGCCTCCTGCCAGCTTTCGGCCAGGACCGGGGCGGGGCGCGCGGCCTCGCCGAGGATCGCCGCGAGCCGTTGGCGGCTGCCTTCGGTGTAGGCGGCAAGGATCGCCTTCTTCCCGCGTTTGGCCGCGCCGGTGAGGAAGTTCGCGGCGGCCTCGTAGATATTGTCGCCGCGTGCTCGCTCGGGAGCAAAGTCGCGGCCCGAGGCAAAGCTGAAGTCGATCGTCGCGGCGCTGTCGGGCTGGGCGAAGATGTCGGCGCGGTGGATCGGCCACTCGCCGAGCCGCGCATCGATTTCGGCGCGAGTCAGATAGAGCGCATCAGGTTCCAGCGGGCGGTAACTCCCGGCCGCTTTCCCGGCGGTCTCCTTTCTCGCGACGTAGTAATCCGCGATGTCCCCCAACCGCTCCTCGATCGCCCCGATCGCAGCACTGTCGGCGACGATCAGGTCGTCCTTGCCCAGATGATCGAACAGCGTGGCGAGCTTGTCCTCGAACAGCGGCAGCCAGTGCTCCATCCCCGCCAGCCGCCGTCCGTCGCTGACCGCCTGGTAGAGTGGATCGGCGGTTGCGTTCGCGCCGAACGCCTCGCGGTAGCGGGTGCGGAAGCGCTTGGTGGTGTCATCGTCGAGCAGCGCTTCGCTCGCGGGGAGGAGCAAATGCTCGGGCACCGATCCGGTGGTGCGCTGGGTCGCCGGATCGAAGGTGCGCAGCGTTTCCAGCTCGTCGCCGAAGAAGTCGAGCCGCAGCCCTTGTCCGAGCCCCGATGGAAACACGTCGAAGATCGAACCGCGCGCCGCGTATTCGCCCGCGTCGGCGACGGTGTCGGTGCGGCCGTAACCTTGCCGCTGGAGCAGGGCGATCAGGCTCTCGCGCCCGATCTCGAGCCGGGGCTTGAGCAGGCGCCCCGATTCGCGGATGCGGAACGGCGTTAGCACACGCTGGAGCAGCGCGTTGGTCGTTGTGACAAGCAGTTGTGGCGTTTTGTGTGCCGCTTGGAGCCGGTGCAGCGCGGACAATCGCCTGGCGCTGACCGAAAGCGCGGGACTCGCGCGGTCGTACGGCAGGCAATCCCACGCCGGGAACTCGATCACCTCGAGCTCGGGCGCGAAAAAAGCCGCGCTTTCGCTGACTGCGCGCATCGCGGCTTCGTCGGGCGCGAGGAATACCGCGCGGGATTTGGTGGCGCGCGCCAGATCCGCCATCACCAAAGGCTGCGCGCCGCGGGCGATGGCGGCGAGGGTCAGCGGGGTGTCGGACTTCAGGATACGGCTGAGATCGGGCATTTCGGCTTTCGCGCAACGGCAAGCGCCTCGCGCGCCGTTTTCACGAACGCGCAAGGTACGGTTTAAGTGCCATTATCGCGGCATTACGACATAGTCGAGCCGTAGCAGCGCCTCCATCTGCGCCCCGGAAAAGCGCGGATCGGGCGGCGCGGTGCCCATCGCCCAGGCGAGAATATCGACGTCCTGTTCGTCCAATAAGGCCTCGAACCACGCGATTTCGGCTTCGCACCATGTTTCATGATGCGAATCGAAGAACCCGCCGATAACGAAGTCCGCTTCGCGCGTCCCGCGGTGCCAGGCGCGGAACTTGCACCGTCGCAAACGGAACTGCAGGCGTTGGGCGCGGTCCATCGCGAGCGCGGGTAGCCCTTTCCCGCAGCGCGCGGAAGCGGCTAAAGCCTGCGCCATGCGTCCCGACCGCCTCAACCCGCTGTTCACTGAGGCCGACAGCCTGAAAGGCGTAGGCCCGACTTTGGCGCGGCCGCTCGAACGGCTCGGGCTCACGCGGGTGCGCGACTTCGTCTATCACTTGCCCGATCGCTTCGTGAACCGCCGCGCGGTGCCCGATCTCGATGCGGCCAGCGTCGGCGAGAACATCGTCGTCGCGCTGACCGCGGTCGAATACCGCGCCAGCGCCGGACGCGGACCGTTCCGTGTGCTGGCGAGCGATGAGCCGGGCAATATCTGCGCGATCACCTACTTCGGCAACGGCGGCTGGGCGAAGAAGCAGCTTCCGCTTGGGCAAAAGAAGTGGATCGCCGGGCGGCTCGACCAGTTCGGACAGATGCTCCAGATCGTCCACCCCGATCACGTGTCGGACGAGGGCGGCGCGGCGCTCGGCGCGCTGTGCGAGCCGGTTTATCCGCTTACCGAGGGGATGACCCAAGGACGCCTGGCCGCGCTGGTCCAGCAGGCGCTCGAACGTGTCGAGGGCTTGCCCGAGTGGATCGAGCCGAGCCTGCTGGACCGGATGCAGTGGCCGTCCTGGAGCGATGCACTGCGCCTCGCGCACCGCGGCGAGCATCCCGCCGCCGCCGACCGGCTCGCCTACGACGAACTTCTCGCCAACAGCCTCGCGTTGATGCTGGTGCGAAGCGCCAATCGGGCCAAAGTCGGCCAGCCGCTGACCGGCGACGGCCGCCTTCGCGCCAAGCTTACGCTGCCGTTTCCGCTCACGGCTGCGCAAAAGCGCTCGATCGGCGAGATCGCGGGTGACATTGCGCAATCGGCGCCGATGCTGCGGCTGCTTCAGGGCGATGTCGGCTCGGGCAAGACCGTGGTTGCGCTGGAAGCGATGCTGCTCGCGGTCGAGGGCGGGGCGCAAGCCGCGCTGCTCGCGCCCACGGAAATCCTCGCTCGCCAGCACTACGAGACGTTGCGGCAACTGGCGGCGCCTACCGGCGTCTCGATCGCGCTGCTTACGGGGCGCGACAAGGGCCGGGCGCGCGAGGGCCTGCTGATGGGGCTGAGCGATGGCTCGATCGACATGATCGTCGGGACGCACGCGATCTTTCAGGAGACGGTCGGATACCGCAACCTCGGCCTCGTGGTGATCGACGAGCAGCACCGCTTCGGGGTCGGCCAGCGGCTGCTGCTCACGCAGAAGGGCAAGCGCACGCCGCACTGCCTGGCGATGACCGCGACCCCGATCCCGCGCACGCTGACGCTCGCCCAATACGGCGAGATGGATGTCAGCCGGCTCGACGAAATGCCCCCCGGGCGCCAACCGATCGACACCCGGGTGGTGGCGATCGAGCGATTGGCGGACGTGGTCGGCGCGGTAGAGCGCCATCTCGAGGGCGGGCAGCAGGCGTACTGGGTCTGCCCGATGGTGCGCGACAACGCCGATAGTTCTTGGCGCGAGGACTTGGCCGCCGCCGAAGCGCGGTTCGCGGTGCTGCGCGAGCGGTTGGGCGAGGAGGTGGTGCTCGTCCACGGCCAACTTCGCGCGGAGGTTAAAGACGCGGCGATGGCGAGCTTTACCGCGGGGCGCGCCAAGCTGCTGGTTGCGACGACGGTGATCGAGGTCGGCGTCGATGTTCCCGCGGCGACGCTGATGGTGATCGAGCAGGCCGAGCGCTTCGGATTGGCCCAGCTTCACCAGCTGCGCGGCCGTGTCGGGCGCGGCGCCGACAAGAGCACGTGCCTGTTGCTGCGCGGGGAGGCGCTGAGCGAAACCGGGCGCGAGCGCCTCGCATTGATGCGCGAAACGCAGGACGGGTTCCGCCTCGCCGAAGAGGACTTGCGCCTGCGCGGGGGTGGAGAACTGCTGGGCACACGCCAGTCGGGCGACACCCCGTTCCGCGTCGCCGATCTTGAGCAAATCAGCCGCCTGCTTCCGCTCGCGCACGACGATGCGCGATTGCTGATCGAGCGCGACGGCGGGCTGACCGGCCCGCGCGGCACAGCGGCGCGGCTGTTGCTCTATTTATTCGAGCGCGACTGGGGGGTGCAGTTGTTGAGGGGTGGGTGATTCCTCGCAACCCGATCGTCATCCTGAACTTGTTTCAGGATCCATTTTTCCTCACGCACTGGTCACGCGAAGGAGAGCGGACTGCGCCGTTCGCGCCCGACCGAAACGCTCCGCGCTTGGTGCGCGATGGATCCTGAAACGAGTTCAGGATGACGAGGGCGGGGTGTCGTTCCGGCGGTGCCGCCTAAAACCCGAAAAAATGGTCGGGGAAAGAGGATTCGAACCTCCGGCCCCTGCCTCCCGAAGACAGTGCTCTACCAGGCTGAGCTATTCCCCGACCGATCGTCCCTACCCGAGGGTGGGGCGAGGCAGGAGCGGGCCTATAGGCAGGCATCGGCGGGGTGGCAAGCGGGGATTGCGGGGTCTAGCGTGCGCCGATGGCCACCGCCGCGCGCACTCATGATTCGTCCGGCGAAAGCCACTGGGAGTGGCAATATCTCGCCCTGATGCGCCGCGTCTGGGAACACGGCGACGAGCGGGTCGATCGCACCGGCGTCGGCACCCGGTCGGTGTTCGGGGCCGAGCTGCGCTTCGATCTGGCAGGCGGCCGCGTCCCGCTGCTCACCACCAAACGCGTGTTCTGGAAGACTGCCGCGCGCGAGTTGCTGTGGTTTCTGACCGGCGAGACCAACATCCGCCCGCTGTGCGCGCAAGGCGTGCAAATCTGGACCGACTGGCCGCTCGACCGCTACGCCCGCGAAACCGGCGAAGCGATCTCGCGCGAAGATTTTTCGGCGCGGATCGTCGCCGAGGAGGAATTTGCCGCCCGGTGGGGCGATCTTGGCCCGGTTTACGGCAAGCAGTGGGTCGATTGGCCGACTTACGAGCGGGCGGGCGAAGGGCTGTATCGCCAAGGCCCTGGCGTCAACCAGATCGCGCAAGTCGTAGCGAGTCTGCGCACCAACCCCGGCAGCCGCCGCCATATCGTCGAAGGCTGGAACGTCGCCGAACTCGACGCGATGGCATTGCCGCCGTGCCACAAGACGTACCAGTTCCATGTCGCCGACGGGCGACTGTCGGCGCTGCTCTATCAGCGCAGTTGCGATCTCGGACTGGGCTTCGCGTTCAACATATTCTCGCTCGCGCTGTTAACGCGGATGCTGGCGCAGCAAGCCGGTCTCGAACCGGGCGAGATCGTGTGGATGGGCGGCGACGTGCACCTTTACCTGAACCATGCCGACCTGGTCGAAGAACAATTGCGCCGGACGCCGTCGGGCGCGGCGTCGCTGGAGATCGTCCGCCGGCCAGCCTCGATGTTCGACTACCGGATCGAGGATTTCGTGGTGACCGGCTATGACCCCCAAGCGCACATCGCCGCGCCGGTCGCGGTTTGACGCTCAAACGATTTTGAAATAATATGTCTCTACGCTAATATAATCCTTCGGCGGTCCAAGCCGGACGAACGGGAGAGTGCGATGGCCGATGCGGCCAAGACCGGCAAACGCCCGCGCGGCAACCTCCCGCCGCTGCAACTCCATGTGCCCGAGCCGAAGTACCGCCCGGGCGATCCGGTCGATTATTCGTGGCTAGATATCCCGCCCGCAGGCAAGGCGCCGCGCCCCGACGAAGCTTGTGCGGCGAGCGACACCCAGCCGCTGTGCTTCGACCTGGTTCGCGTGCTCGGCGAGGATAACCGCGCGGTCGGCCCGTGGGATCCCAAGCTCGACCCCGAGACGCTGCGCAAGATGCTGAGCACAATGGCGCTGACCCGCGCCTTCGACGAGCGGATGTATCGCGGCCAGCGCCAGGGCAAGACCAGCTTCTACATGAAGTGCACCGGTGAGGAGGCGACCAGCGTCGCTTCGGCTTATGCGCTGGCCGCCGACGATATGGTGTTCCCCAGCTACCGCCAGCAGGGCATCCTGATCGCGCGCGGTTATCCGCTGACCGAGATGATCAACCAGATCTATTCGAACCGCGCGGACAAGCTCAAGGGCCGCCAGCTGCCGATCATGTATTCGAGCCGGGCGCACAGCTTCTTCACCATCAGCGGCAACCTCGCCACGCAGACACCCCAGGCCGTCGGCTGGGC
>JBBRER010000117.1:0-6765 GCA_038202745.1 Sphingomonadales bacterium | reverse complement strand
ATCCGCGCTCAAGAGCGAGGAAGGCGACAACGAGACCGTCGAGGTCGAGGCCGAGGCCGAGCCGGCGAGCGAAGCCGAGTAAGCGTGTAAATCCTCCCCAAGCTTGCTTGGGGAGGGGACCACCCACAGGGTGGTGGAGGGGTAGGCCTCAAGCGAGCGGGTGAAGACCCCTCCACCGTCCTGCGGACGGTCCCCCTCCCCATCGAACGATGGGGAGGATTGCAAAAATGCAGCTCTGGGTCGGCCTCGGCAATCCCGGCGCGCAATCCGCGCTTCACCGGCACAACGTCGGGTTTATGATCGCGGACACGCTGGCCGAGGTTCACGGCTTCGGCGCGCCTGCTAAAAAGTTCTCGGGTTGGGTCCAGGAAGGCCGGATCGGCGGCGAAAGGGTGCTGCTGCTCAAGCCCGCCACCTGGATGAACGAAAGTGGGCGCAGCGTCGGCGAGGCGCTGCGCTTCTACAAGCTCGGCGTCGAGGCGCTGATCGTGTTCCACGACGAGCTCGATCTGGCGCCGTTCAAGGTCAAGGTGAAGCAAGGCGGCGGCACCGCGGGGCACAACGGCCTGCGCTCGCTCGACCAGCACCTCGGCCCCGATTTCCGCCGGGTGCGGATCGGGATTGGGCACCCCGGCCACAAAGACCGGGTCAACGGCTACGTTCTCGGCAATTACGCCAAGGCCGAGCTCGACCCCCTCGCCGATCTGCTCGGCGCGGTCGCGACGGAGGCCGAGTGGCTGGCCAAAGGCGACGACGTGCGCTTCATGAATGATGTCGCGCTGCGGCTGAACGAGCAGGATTGATCGAATGGGTTTTCGTTGCGGAATCGTGGGCTTGCCCAATGTCGGCAAGTCGACGCTGTTCAATGCGTTGACCGAGACGCAGGCGGCGCAGGCGGCGAACTATCCGTTCTGCACGATCGAGCCCAACGTCGGCAACGTCGGGGTGCCGGACGAGCGGCTCGAGACGCTGGCGAAGATCGCGTCGAGCGCCAGGATCATCCCCACCCAATTGGGCTTCGTCGACATCGCGGGGCTGGTGCGCGGGGCGTCGAAAGGCGAAGGGCTCGGCAACCAGTTCCTCGGCAACATCCGCGAGGTCGATGCGATCGTCCACGTGCTGCGCTGCTTCGAGGATGACGACATCCAGCACGTCGAGAACAAGGTCGATCCGATCGCGGATGCCGAGACGGTCGAGACCGAGTTGATGCTGGCGGACCTCGAAAGCCTCGAAAAACGCGTCCCCGCCGCGCAAAAGAAGGCCGCGCAGGGCGACAAGGAGAGCAAGCTGATCGCCGCGGTGCTCGGTCGCGCGCTGGCGCTGCTGCGCGAGGGCCTGCCCGCGCGGCTGGTCGAGCCTGCGGACGAAGAGGAAGCGCGCGTGTTCCAGGCCGCGCAACTGCTCACCGCCAAGCCGGTGCTTTACGTCTGCAACGTCGAGGAAGCCGCGGCGCAGAACGGAAACGCCTTTTCCGCGCGGGTGTTCGAAAAGGCGGCCAAGGAAGGCGCAAATGCCGTCGTCGTCTCGGCGGCGATCGAGGCCGATATCGTGACGATGCCGGTCGAAGACCGCGGCGAGTTCCTGGCCGAACTCGGGCTGAGCGAAGCCGGGCTCGCGCGGATCATCCGCTCGGGCTACGATCTGCTCCACCTGATCACCTTCTTCACCGTCGGCCCCAAGGAAGCGCGCGCGTGGACCGTCCACACCGGGGCCAAAGCGCCCGAGGCGGCGGGCGAAATCCATTCGGACATGCAGCGCGGCTTCATCCGCGCCGAAACGATCGCCTATGCCGACTACGTCGCGCTTAACGGCGAGGCTGGCGCGAAGGACGCGGGCAAGCTGCGCCAGGAAGGCAAGGACTACGCGGTCCAGGACGGCGACGTGCTCCACTTCCGCTTCAACGTCTGATCCCGCGCGGATGGAAGGCGCGCTCGACAAGCTGACCCGGCTCGATCTGATCGCGCGCACCGGGATGATCGCGCGCGGGCTGGTCTATGTTCTACTCGGAGTGCTCGTGCTCAAGGCGGGAGATCACGCCGCGGAAGGGCAGAACGGCGCGTTCGCCGCGCTCGCCGCGGTGCCGTCGGGCTCGCTTCTGCTCGGCGCGATCGCGCTGGGGTTGCTGGCTTACGCGCTGTTCCGCATCGCCACCGCGGCGTTCGACATCGAGCACAACGGCACTTCGCCGATCGGAATCATCGACCGCATTGGGCATCTTGGGGTCGCTGCGACATATCTGTTCTTTGCCTATACTTCCGCCCAAATCGCGATCGGTTTCAGGCAAGTCGACCGCAGCTATGGCAACCGCACGAGCCGGTTCCTCGCCGAAGAACTGCTCGCGGTCCCGCTCGGGTCGTTGCTTCTGGGACTGGTCGGCGTGGGGTTTCTCGTCGCGACCGTGCTCAACATCCGCAACGCGCTACGCGACAGCCACATGCGCTTCACCTCGCCGCGAGCGCCCGCCTATGTCACGCATGTCGGGCGCGCGGGAATGTTTACCCAAGCCGCGATTGCTGCGCTGATCGGCTGGTCGCTGATCCGCGCGGCGTGGTTCGCCGACGAGCACCAGGCGCGCGCATTCGGCGGCGCGCTCGGGCAAATCCACAGCCACACGTTCGTCTATGACGCAATCGCGATCGGGCTGATCTTGTTCGGGGCGTTCAGCCTGCTGCTCGCGCGCTACCGCGTGGTGCCCAAGCTCGATGTGATCGACGAAGCGAAGGATCGCGTCGAACGCGTGCGCGATAAGCTCGCTTAACTCCCGTGGAACGCGGCGATGATCGGGCAGCCGTCGCCCTCGCCCCGCGCGCAAGCTCCGGCAAGCGCATCGAGCCGTGAGCGGGCTTCGGTGAGCGCGGCAATCCGCGTGTCGATATCTGCAATCCTGGCCCGCGCCAGTTCGCGCGCCCGCGCCCGGTCGCTTCCCGCGTCGAGCTCCATCAGTTCGGCGATTTCGGCGAGCGAAAACCCGGCGACCTGGGCCTGGCGTATAAACCGTAGCCGTTCGACATCCTCGCCGCCGTAGTGCCGCCGCCCGGTCCCACTGCGAAGCCGCGGGCGCGGATCGTTTATCAGCCCGCGACGCTGGTAAAAGCGGACGGTTTCCACGCCCACTCCGGCCGAACGGGCGAGCTGCGAGATTGTCAGCGCGGTCATACTTGACTCCGTATCATGGTACGGATGCTATAGAGCATTCGCAATGACAGACAAATCCTCAAAAGCCGCCGACCTTTATCGCATGGTGATGCCCGAGCACATCTGTCCTTACGGGCTCAAGGCCAAGCATCTGCTCAGGACGCAAGGCTACGCGGTCGATGACCACTGGCTGCGCACCCGCGCCGAAACCGATGCGTTCAAGGCCGAACACAAAGTCCAAACCACACCGCAGACCTTCATCGGCGGCAAGCACATCGGCGGCTACGACGATTTGCGGCGCTATTTCGGCAAGCCGGTCGCCGAACCGGACGCGATCAGCTACGTGCCCGTGCTCGCGGTATTCGGTGCGGCGGCGGCACTCGCGCTGGCCGCAAGCCTCGCCGCTTTCGGCACCGCGCTGACAGTCACCGCCGCCGAGTGGTTTGTGTCTTTTGCGATGGTCCTGTTGGCGATGCTCAAGCTCCAGGACGTCGAGCGGTTCGCCACGATGTTCCTCAACTACGACCTGCTCGCGCGGCGCTGGGTGCCTTATTCGTACGTCTACCCGTTCGCCGAATTCATCGCCGGCGTGCTGATGGCCGCGCATGCGCTCGATTGGGTTTCGATCCCGCTCGCGGCGTTCATCGGAACGATCGGCGCGGTTTCGGTGTTCTATGCGGTCTACGTTCAGAAGCGCGAGCTCAAATGCGCGTGTGTCGGCGGATCGAGCAAAGTCCCATTGGGCTTCGTTTCGCTGAGCGAAAATCTGATCATGATCGCGATGGCGGCGTGGATGCTGTCGCGCCATTTCCTGACTGGAGTGCCCTTGTGAAAATCTTCCTCCACGGTGCCGCGGCGATAGCGTTGGCGGCGCCGGTCCCGGCGTTCGCGCAGATGGACCATTCGCACATGGGCCACACGATGCCGATGCCGGCTCCAACACCCGTTCCCAAGTCCGCTCCCACGCCAGTCCCCGCCCCGACCGCTCCGGCCGCGGCTCCGACCCCGACCCCCGCGACGGACGCGCCGGCCATGACCGGCATGACCGAGAGCGAGGTGAAGCACATGGGCCACGAAAGCATGGCCGGGATGGGCAATATGGCGGCGCAAGGCGCGCCCGCCGAAGGATCGGGCACCGCGCGGCTGCCGGCGAACGACGGCCATCACGGATTGCATATCATGCCCGGCGGCGGGTGGACGCTGATGCTGCACGGCTACGCCGCGCTGACCGCGACCGACGACACCGGGCCGCGCGGCGACAGCAAGACTTACGTCAACTCGCACCTGATGCTGACCGGGCTCCACGATCTCGGCAGCCGCGCCCATCTACAGTTACGCGCGGGCGGCAGCCTTGAGCCGCTGATGCGCCGCGACGGCTATCCCAGCCTGTTCACCACCGGCGAGGTCGCTTACGGCAGACCGCTGGTCGACCGCCAGCACCCGCACGATCTGGTGATCGAGCTATCGGCGCGGGTCGATTACGACATTTCGGATAGCACCCACGTGTTCGTGTACGGCGGACCTGTCGCGGAGCCCGCACTGGGGCCGTCAGCATTCATCCACCGCGCCTCGGCGCAGTACAATCCCGACCCTCCGATCACGCACCACTGGTTCGATTCGACGCACATCACCTTCGGCGTGGTCACCGCCGGGATCGCGACCAACCGCATCCAGCTCGAAGCCTCGGCGTTCCGCGGGCGCGAGCCCGACGAGCACCGCTTCGATATCGAGACGCCCAAGCTCGATTCGTGGAGCGTGCGCGCCACCTTCAATCCCTCACCCGCATGGGCGATCCAGGTCAGTCACGGGTTTCTCAAGCAGCCCGAGGAGCTCGAGCCCGGCGTCGACGAACACCGCACCACGGCTTCGGTGCATTATGCGAACGGACGCGGGCTCAGCGCGATGCTCGGCTTCTCCGACAAGGACAAAAGCCCGGGGCGAATGCTGACCGCGTTCACCGGCGAGGCGAACTGGGACCTTACCGCGCACCACACGCTGTTCGGGCGGATCGAGAATGTCCGCAACGACGAGCTGTTCCCCGATCCCGCGTCACCGCTGCACGATCAGCCGTTCCGTCTGACCAAGTTTCAGGCCGGGTATGCCTACCGGTTACGCCTTGCCGGCCCGGTCTCGCTGGCGCTCGGCGGCAGCGTCTCGGCGTTCGCCAAGCCCGCCGCGCTCGATCCGTACTACGGCAGGAACCCGATGGGCTTTTCGCTGTTCGCCCGGCTAAGTTTGGGGCATTGAGGAATTAGCGAACAGAGGAAAGCCAACATGAAAAAGCTGTTGATTGCCGCGGCGCTGCTGGCGACGCCAAGCCTCGCCTATGCGGCGGATGCTGCCCAAGCGCCGTGCTGCCGCGACAAGATGAAGGCCGAGGGCAAGGATTGCTGCGCCGACAAGCCCGCAAAGCCCGCGACCGCGCCGATGGATCATTCCAAGCATTGACCGGCCACTGACCCGCCACTGACCCGCGCTCAGGCACCGCACTCGAGCGCGCCGATGGCGGTATAGATCATCCGGTCCCATTGATCGCGGACGGTTACCGCGCCGTTCCAGCGCATCCGGTCCGACCCCGGATTGGCGCCGTCGCCTTCGCCCTTGGCGAGCGTGAGCGTCATCGCCTTGCCGATATAGTGCGACCACGCGCCCAGCGGCAGCGGCGTGGCGCCGGGATCGCTCGCCAGGATCATCAGCCGCCCGCCGATCTTGATCGTTGCGCGCTTGGGTCCGGCGACGACCACCGGGTCGCCCGCAGGCGGCGCGCCCGGAACGAGCCCGCAGCCCGCGCCAAATAGCCCGTACTTCTCCAGATCGGCGGCCGCGATCGGTTGCAATTCGATCGCTTTGACCGGCGGGTGAACATCCTGCGCCGCCTCGACTTGCGCAATCGCCGTGGCGTCGGCGCGCGCCTGTTCCGCGCGGGTCGGGGCTTGCTTGCATGCGCCCGCGCCCAGCACCGCGGCCAGCGCTAACGCCGTCCGAACAGCTTTTCGATATCGGCGTGCGCCAGCTTCACCCACGTCGGTCTCCCATGATTGCATTGGCCCGAACGCGGGGTGACTTCCATCTCGCGGAGCAGCGCGTTCATCTCCGCCACCGATAACGCGCGGCCCGCGCGGACGCTCCCGTGGCAGGCCATCGTCGCCAGAATAAGCTCGAGCCGCTCGCCGAGCAGCAACGTGTCGCCGTTCTGAGCCAGGTCGTCGGCAATGTCGCGAACGAGCGCGGTGACATCGCCGCCCGCCAGCGCCGCGGGCACCGCGCGAACCAGCATCGCGCTCACCCCGAACCGTTCGATGGCGAGCCCGAATTCGGCGAGACGCGCCGCCTGTTCGTCGAGGCGGTCGCACTGCGGCTCATCCAGTTCGACCACCTCGGGCAGCAACAGCGCCTGGCTCGCCGTAACCGCCTCCCCTGCCCCCGCGGCCTTGAGCCGCTCGAGCACGAGCCGTTCGTGCGCGGCATGCTGATCCACGATCACCAGCCCGTCCTCGGCCTCGGCGACGATGTAGGTCAGCGCGACCTGCCCACGGGCAACCCCGAGCGGGTGGCGCACGGGGTCGAGGGCCGGCGCGTCGGCGACCTCCGCTTTCGCCGCGGGCGGATCGAGAATCGCCGCCTCGTACC
>JBBRER010000116.1:0-6999 GCA_038202745.1 Sphingomonadales bacterium | reverse complement strand
ACCGAATCGCCAAGCTCGAAGCGCCCCAGAGGCAGGTCGGCGGCGCCCGACCACAGCGCGTTATAGTCGGCAACCGCCTGCACCAAGCTGGTCGCGCTGTCTTGCACAAGGCGCAAATCTTCGCCCGTCGTCACGCGCTTGCGCAGCCAGCCGGTGGCCTCGCGGCGGCGGAAACGGCTCTCGAACTGCACGATCGCGGCGGTGACTTGCGCCGCGCTGCCCGCATCGTGCGGAACCACATAATCCCTGAGCGCCTGTCCGCGCGCGGTGATCGGCGTCTGGTCGGGATCGAGCGCGTAAGCGGGGCCGCATTGCGGGCCATCCGCTGCAGCGAGCGGCGCGGCGAACGCGGCGGCGGATGAAGCCACGAGCGGAAGCGAGGCCAGCGAAATGAATTCGCGGCGCGGGATCGCCATGCGCCTCGTTTCCTCGGGCTGAACGGCGTCGGTCAGATCCTTGCTCCCGCTCAGTGCCCAAAGCTGCTCAGCGGTCCGCGCGCAAGCACTTCGCCGCCTGCTTCGCGTACTGTTATTTCCACGGTCTGCGGGCTTGCCTTCCGCTCGCACGCGGCGGCCAGCGCGACCGCCTGAGCCAAGCCGGTGCGCATTTCCGCGGGCGCCTGGTCCCACAGCTGGCGTTGCACGACCAGCGCACCATTGCCCGTATAGCGGAATGCGCCGCTGCTGGCCTTGCCGATCTGATCCAGGCTTTGCCGAATTGCGCTGCAATCCTGCGCCGAAGGCAGTGCGCTCAAATCGCCCGATGAGATCAGCCCCGAGGTTTGCGCGCGGCGAACCTGCACCAGATCGAGCATCGCCTGGGCTGGCCGAACGGGCGCCGGCTCGGCCTTCGAGCATCCGCCGACGAGAGTGGCGGCGCCAAGCGCAAGCGTAACGACGGCAATCGGCTTGACGGGCATGGGAAGCTCGCGGGCTCTCGCTCGGGTTCGGTGGAAGCCGTGGGTGCTATGACGGAGCCGGCAGCGGGGCGCAAGCGGGGCGCAAGTTGGGCGGGCGACTATGGCTTGCCCGGTGAGCCCTTCTCGCGTAACCGCCAGCCTAGGTTGCGTTGCAACGCGCATTTGCCTGCCCATGTCGTGCCACCAGTAGCAACCTGATCCCCTTTCCATGCCCATCGAAGCCACAATCGAACCGCAAAAGGCGCAAGTCCGGGATTTCTGGAACGAAGCCTCGTGCGGCGAAAGGCTGTTGCTCGCCGGGCACGATGCCGAGCATTATCGAAGGCAGGCGCAAGAACGTTACCGGCTCGAGCCTTACATCCCCGATTTCGCCGGCTTCGCGCAATCGGCGGGCAAATCGGTGCTCGAGATCGGCGTTGGGCTCGGCGCCGACCATCAGTGCTTTGCCGAAGCCGGAGCGCAGCTCAGCGGCGTCGACCTGACCGAGCGCGCGATCGAACATACCCGGCGCCGCATCTCGCTGCTCGGGGGGTCGTCCGATTTGCGCGTAGCCGACGCCGAGAATCTGCCGTTCGCCGACGGCTCGTTCGACCACGTCTATTCGTGGGGCGTGATCCATCACTCTCCCGACACTCCGGCCGCGGCGCGCGAGATTTTGCGCGTCCTGCGTCCCGGCGGCCGCTTTGCGGTCATGATCTACCACCGCGCGAGCCTGATCGGGGCGATGCTGTGGACTCGCTACGCGCTGCTCCGCGGACGCCCGTGGATCGGGCTCGACGAGATTTATGCGCGCTACCTCGAAAGCCCTGGAACCAAGGCCTATTCGGCTTCGCAGGCAGCCGCGCTGTTTGCCGGAGCGCAGGATATACGGACCCGGGTGATCCTGTCGCATGGGGATCTGCTGGAGAGCGCCGCTGGACAGCGGCACGAAGGGCCGCTGCTGTCGATCGCCCGCGCGATCTGGCCGCGCCGCGTGATCAGGCGGCTGCTTCCCGGACTGGGGCTGTTCCTGCTGGTCGAAGGGCTCAAGCCGAGCAGCTAGGCTGCGCCAGTTCGTCGGCGCTCGATTTTCTTCCTTCAAACCACTTTCGAAGGCGTCGCATTTGCCCCGCACCACCGCCCTAGCCGGCAGCGATACCGCACTTTTCCGGGGAACGGCCGGGTTGTTCGCGGTGACTCTGTTCCTCGGCGGCGGGGGCGCGCCCAACCCGATCGTCCAGGGCCTGCTCGAGGCGCTGGCATTTGGATGGCTGACGTTCCTGGCCTGGCTGACGGTCTTCCGGCGCGACTTTCCGCGCGATGGCCGGGCGCTGTGGTGCGTGGTGGCGGCAGTGCTGGTGGTGACGCTCATCGAGTTGGCGCCGCTGCCATACACGGTGTGGTCGGCGCTGCCCGGCCGCGAACTCCCCGCGCGCGTACTGGCGGCGGCAAGCCTCGGGAAACCGTGGATGCCGCTGTCGCTCGATCCGGCTCAAACCGTGGTCTCGGTGATTGCCCTGATCCCCGGCGTTGCGCTCTCATTTAGTTTCTATCATCTTGCGCCGGTTCGGCGGATCGCGCTGGTGCGCATCGCCATCGTCGTCATCCTGATCTCGGCGCTGCTCGGCGCGGTCCAGGCGAGCATGCCCGGCACCCCTGCGCTCTACATTCACAAGAAGACTTATTTCGACCTTCCCAGCGGATTGTTCGCCAATCGAAATTTTCAGGGTGAGCTGCTGCTTCAAGGCATCTTGCTGTGCGCGCTGCAACTGCGCCTCGCGGATGCGCGCGCGGCGCTGGGTTCCCGCCGGGTCAGGCTGGCGCCTTTCGATATCCTCTGCCTGGTGGCGATCCCCTTCCTCGCGATCATGGCGCTGGCCACGGTTTCGCGCTTCGCCGCGTTGATGCTGGGCCCGGTGCTGGTCGCTGGGTTCGTGCTTGCGTGGAAGCCGTCGCTCAGGCTGTTCGCGGTCGCTGCCGCTGCGATGGTCGCGGCAGCCGGAGCCTTCGCGGTCGTGGGCCGAACGCTCAGCGCTTCGCTGATGGAGCGCTTCCGCCAAGGGGGCTCGCGTAGCGAAATGATCCCGGACATCTGGGCCGCGGTCCGCCATTATTTCCCCGCCGGTTCGGGCCTGGGGACTTTCGATCCGGCGTTTCGTCAGTTCGAAAGCCTCGACAAGGTCGGACCGAGCTACCTCAATCACGCGCACAACGATTACCTCGAAATCCTGCTCGAGACCGGCATTGTCGGGGGCGCGCTGGCGGCGCTCGGCATCGCGATCTTCGCGGGGCGCTCGATCCATCTGTGGCGCAAAGCCTCGCCAGGTTCCTACGCTTTGTTCCAACGGACCGCGGTGCTCGGAGTTGCGTTGACGCTGCTCCACTCGGCGGTCGACTACCCGCTCCGCACGATGACCATCCAGGGCCTCGTTGCGCTCTATCTCACGATCGTATTCAGCGCGGCGCCGGAGCCCGGCCCTCGTCACTCACGGGGCAGTGCGCGGTGAGCGCCAGGGGGATCGAACGCGCCGCGCGGATCGGGTTCATCGTGCTCGGCCTGGCAGGCGCTACCTGGCTGCTCAGCGTGGGCATCGCAACGGCGGCGCTCGACGCACAGCGCCCGGATATGGCGCTGGCGCTGCGCAAGGGCGACGCGCAGGCGCTCGGCATGGCCGCGCAGGACGCGGCGCGGTTCGGTGAGCGCGAGCGGGCTTCGGGCCTCGCGCGGCGCGCCATCATCGCGTCGCCGCTGAGCATACCCGGAATAACCACGCTGGCGCTGTCCGAGAAGCCGGGCAGCCCGCCGTCCGACGAACTGATGCTGGCCGCGGCGCGGATGGGCTGGCGCGATACGTACACCCAGGTTTGGATGGTGCAGAAAGCCATCGGTGCGCAGGCGCCGACGATCGCGATGCGCCGCGCCGAAGCGCTCGTGCGGCTCGACCAGCAGCGCGACCTCGTCGCGATGCTGCTGCGGGTGCTGGCGATGGACCCGGCGGGGCGCGCGACGATGGTGACGGCGCTCGCCGGCGATCCGGTCTGGCGCGGCGTGTTCTTCACCCACCAGGAATCCATTCCGGAGACCCAGCTCGCCGGGATGACCGCCATTCTCACCGATCTGACCCGGACCGGCAAGCCAGCGCGCCCCGAAGAAGCGCGCCCGACGCTGGTTTCGCTGCTCGCAGCCGGCCAACCGGCGCAGGCCGAACATCTGCACCGGTTATTGTTTGAAAAGGGCCGCCCGGTCATCGTTTCCAACGGCGGCTTCGAACGCCAGGACGTGGGTTACACCGTCGATTCGACCGCCAGCCCGTTCGACTGGCGGTTCCTTGTGGCGGGGCGCTCCTCGGCCGACATCCAGTCGAGCGAGGGCGCGGCGCGGCGGGTGCTGCTGGCCAGCGTAGCGGGCGGGCTCGAAGGCCGGATCGCGGAACAGACGGTCATTCTGGCGCCCGGCACGTATGAGTTGTCCTATCGAGTTAAGCCCGAGCGCGCCGAAGCGCCGCGGAGCCTCAAATGGTCGATTCGCTGCTCGTCGGGAGTCCCGCTGCTGTTCGTCTCGCCCGAAGCGCGGCTGGCGCCAAACACGTGGCAGAACGTGCGCAGCCGCTTCGCCGTCGGCGGCCAGTGCCCATCGCAAATCCTCGAATTGCGGGCCGATCCGGAACTGACTTCCGCGCGCGTCGACGCCGAGTTCGACGACGTCCAGATCGTCCGCGTGGGCTGATCCCCATGAAAATCCTGATTCTGACCCATTATTATCCGCCGGAAGTCAACGCGCCCGCATCGCGGCTTTCGGAAATGGCCCGCGCCTGGGTGGCGGAAGGACACGCAGTCACGGTGGTGACCGCGGCCCCCAGCCATCCCCGCGGGGTCGTTTATCCCGGCTATCGCAACCGCCTTTTCAAGCGCGAGACCGCCGACGGGGTCGACGTGATCCGTATCTGGACATTGATCGCCGCCAACGAGGGATCCCGGCGGATGCTTGGGTTCCTGTCGTATTTCTTTTCGGTTCTGCTCAATCGGTGGCGGCTGGGTTCCGCCGACGTCGTGCTTTCGACCTCGCCGCAGTTCTTCTGCGGGCTGGCCGGATGGTTGCTTAAAAGCCGCCGCCGGCCCTGGGTGCTGGAGATCAGGGATCTGTGGCCCAAGAGCATCGTCGCGCTTGGGGTGATGCGCGAGGGCTTGGTGATCCGGCTGCTCGAAGCGCTCGAGCGCGCCGCGTATCGCCACGCCGATGCGGTCGTCTCGGTCACCGAATCGTTCGTACCGCACATTCGCGATCGCGGCGCCGCCGGCCCGATCGAGGTCGTCAAGAATGGCGTCGATCTCGAGTTCTTCGACGAGCACGGCGCAGCGGCCGCGGGCCGCGCGTTTCGTGCTGCAAATGGCTTGGGCGACCGGTTCGTCGCGGCTTACGTGGGCACTCACGGCATGGCCCACGGCCTCGAGACGATCATCGACGCGGCCGAGCTGCTGCGCGCCAAGCGGGATATCGTGTTCCTGATGGTCGGCGACGGTTCCGAGCAACGGCGCCTGGCGGCACTGGTCAAAGCGCGCGGCCTGACCAATGTCATCGTTCTGGGGCAGCGGCCCAAGGCGGAAATGCCCGCAATCTGGGCCGCGACCGATGTCAGCCTGGTGCTGCTGCGCGGGCTTGATCTTTACCGCGAAGTCCTGCCCTCGAAGATGTTCGAGGCAATGGCGATGCGCCGGCCGATGGTGCTCGGGGTCGAGGGCGAGGCGCGCGAACTGCTCGATGCGGCGGGCGCGGGGATCGGGATCGCTCCCGAATCGGCCCCGCAACTGGCCGATGCCGTTCGGGAGCTTGCCGCGAATCGCGCGCGCGGTCGCGCGCTCGGGCAAAGCGGGCGCGATTTCGTCGAGCGAAATTTCGATCGAACCGTGCTGGCCCGGCGCTACCTGCACTTCCTCGAGCGCCTCGTGGCCGAACGGACAGGGCGGTGACCGGCTACCTCGCGCGCGCCGGCCGCGCCGCCGCGTTCGCTCGCCACATCCCCCCGCGCCAGATCCTTCGCCGCGTCTGGCTCGCCGGCCTGCGCCGCTGGGAGCGACTGGCGCGGCCGTCGCTGACGCCTGCCGGCGCTGACCCCGCCGCGAACCCGCCGGGACCGTGGTTCGCCCCGCGAGGGGGCTGGCTGGACTGCTCGGCGGACGGGTGGCTGTTCACTTTTCTTGGCCGGACCGTCGCGATGGGGCCGCGCATCGACTGGACCGCGCCCGAGTCCGGTGCGAGCGACCAGCTGTGGCGGATGAACCTCCATTACATGGAATATCTCGAAGAACTTGCCGACACGCCGGCAGCGGATGCGATCGAGCAGTGGATCGCGGGAAACCCGGCCTACGGCGCGGAGGCGCACGGCGATTCGTGGAACGCCTACGCGCTGTCGCTGCGCGTGGTGGTATGGATGCAGCAACTTGCCGCGCGTCCCGGCCTGAACCGCGCCGCGGGCGAAGCCGCGCGCGCCTCGCTGGCGGCGCAGCTTTCCTATCTCGCGCGCCACCTGGAAACCGACATCGGCGGCAATCACCTGATCAAGAATATCAAGGCGCTCATCTGGGGCTCGGCATTTTTCCAAGGCGCGGCCGCCGACCGCTGGCGGAATACCGCTCTGGACCTGCTCGCCCGGGAACTGCCGCGCCAGATCCTGGCCGATGGAATGCAATTCGAACTTTCGCCGTCGTATCACTGTCAGGTTTTCGCGGACCTTCTGGAAATACGCCGCGCGCTCGGCGCCGATCCGCTGGGCGGCGCGCTCGACGCTGGCCTGGCCAAGGCCGCGCAAGTGGTGGCGGACCTGACCCACCCCGATGGGCTGCCCGCGCAATTCGGGGATTCGGGCTTGACCATGGCCTATTCGCCCGCGGACTGTCTCGCCGGATACGCATCGCTGTTCGGCAGCGCCCCGCCCGCCCGCCCCGTGTTCGGCTTACCCGACGCCGGATATTACGGGGTGCGGGACGGCGGCGGGAATTTCTTCGTGGCCGACGCCGGGCAACTCGGACCCGAGCGCTTGCCCGGCCACGGCCATGGCGACATGTTTAGTTTCGAATGGTCTGTGGGGGGCCGTCGGCTGATC
>JBBRER010000115.1:0-7197 GCA_038202745.1 Sphingomonadales bacterium | reverse complement strand
CGCGACCGCATGGCGCGGCTGCGGCGCGAGCTAGATCAGGTCCGCCGCACCCGCGGGCTCCACCGCTCGCGGCGCGAAAAGGCGCCGTGGCCCGTCATCGCGCTGGTCGGCTACACCAACGCGGGTAAGTCGACGCTGTTCAACCGCCTGACCGGGGCGGCGGTGATGGCCGAAGACCTGCTGTTCGCAACGCTCGATCCAACGATGCGCGCGATCCGGCTGCCCGGGATCGACAAGGCGATCCTGTCGGACACGGTCGGGTTCATCTCCGATTTGCCGACGCAGCTTGTCGCCGCCTTTCGCGCAACGCTCGAGGAAGTCACCGCCGCCGATGTCATCGTCCACGTGCGCGACATCGCCAACCCCGACGCCGCCGCGCAGAAGCGCCAAGTTCTCGCGATCCTGAGCGAACTGGAACTGCTCGGGGAGACCGACGAGCGAACACCCGTCCCGATCGTCGAGGCATGGAACAAGTGGGACCTACTCGACGACGAGAGGCGGGACGACTTGCGCGAGCGGATCGCCGCGCGCGGCGAAGAGTCGATTGTACCGGTCTCGGCGGTTAGCGGGGAGGGCTGCGAGGCGTTGCTCGATGCGCTTGGCCGGCTGCTGACTGCGGGCGCTCGAACGCACGCATTCGTGCTTGCGGCCAGCGAGGGCCAGCGGATCGCCTGGCTCCATGCTCACGGCGAGATCGTGCACGACGCGGACGCAGGCGAGGACGAGCGCGGGCCGCTGCGGCGGATCGCGGTCAAGCTGAGCCCGCGCGAACTAGGCCGGTTCGCCGCGCTCTGACGCCTTGACGTCGCGCCACAGCGCGTCCTGCTCGTCGAGCGACATGGTGGCGAAATCCAGCCCGCGCGCGGTGGCGAGCGTTTCCATCGCGCGGAAGCGGCGCTCGAACTTGGCGTTGGCGGCGCGCAATGCCTCTTCGGCGGGAACGCCGTAAGCGCGGACCAGATTGACCGCGGCGAACAGCAAATCGCCGGCTTCGTCGGCGCGCTCGATTTCGTTGCGCGCAGCGGCGAGTTCGGCAATCTCTTCCTCGACCTTTGCCGCGGGTCCGCTGGCATCTGGCCAATCGAATCCGACGCGTGCCGCGCGCTTCTGCAACTTCTCGGCGCGCAGCACCGCGGGCAGCGCGAGCGCGACGCCGTCGAGCGCGCTGGTCGCGCCAAGCGTCGCGCGTTCCGCAGCCTTGATCCGTTCCCAGCGCTCGTCGCGCCGGGCGTCGTCGAGCGCCGCGCCGGCGAAGATGTGCGGATGGCGCGCGGTCAGCTTGGCGGTGATGCCGTCCGCAACGCCGTCGAAATCGAACAATCCAGCTTCCTCCGCAATCCGCGCCTGAAACACGACCTGGAACAGGAGATCGCCAAGCTCGTCCTTGATCGCTTCGGGGTCGGCGCGCGCAACCGCGTCGGCAACCTCGTAGGCTTCCTCGATCGTGTGCGGCACGATCGTCGCGAACGTCTGCGCACGATCCCACTCGCAACCGTTTTTCGGGTCGCGGAGCTGTCTCATTAAGCGGAGGAGGCGGTCGGTCGCTTCGGGCATATCAGGATGATAATATATATTATGTTAAATGAAAGAGGTCACGAGGCGAGCTTCCCCGCCACGACCGCGACGATCGCGAACAGCAACACCCAGCAAACCGCCATCAACGCCGTCCGTTCGAACGACTGACCTCTCGAGCGATAAGCACGCGTCGCCAGGAACAGCCAGCCAAGCGACGCGATCATCGCCGCGATCGTTTCGGTCGAGTTCATGCCGCAAGCTCCAGCCCGTCGTAGCCGACCTGGACGTTCAGCGGAATCTCGCGGCTCACCGCCTCGTAATCCATGCTTTTGTCGAGATGCGTGAGCACGGCCGAGCGCGCCCGCGTCGCAGCGGCCAATTCGAGCGCCATAGCCAGATGCGCATGCGTCGGATGCGGTTCGCGGCGCAGGCAATCGATCACGAGCACACCGCATTCGCTCAGCAATTCGATCATCTCGCGCGTAATTTGACTGAAGTCTGTCGCATAACCTATTGAGGTAGCGTCACTGTCGAACCGGAAAGCGGTGCTTTGCGCGGGTCCGTGCGGCATCTGGCACGAGCGCACCCCGACGCCCGCGCAAATCCGCAGCCGGTCGAGCGATTCAAGTGCGATCAGCGTATGGTAGCCGTGCTGGCCGGCGAACGCGTAGCCGAAGCGCTGCCGCAGGCGGCGGACGGTTTCGTCGGCGGCATACCCGGGGATCGGCGCCTCGCGGCCATAGCGAAGCGGGCGCAGATCGTCGATTCCGTGGCAATGATCGGCATGGTCGTGCGTCCAGAACACCGCGTCGATCCGGTCGATCTGCGCCGCCAGCAACTGGTTGCGCAGATCGGGCGAGGTATCGACCAGCAATCGTGCCCCTGCGTCAGTCTCGATCACGATCGAGACCCGCGTGCGGCGGTTCTTGGGCTCGGCGGGATCGCACAAGCCCCAGTCGTTGCCGACCCGCGGCACTCCGGTCGACGTGCCCGAGCCGAGCATGCGCAGCTTCACGCCGCCGCCTTTGTGAACAGCGCGCGAAAGTTGCGCGTCGTGGTTTCGGCCAGTTCCTCGGGCGTGACCCCGCGTAGGCCGGACACGAAGCGCGCGGTGTCGGTGACGAATGCCGGTTCGCACACGCGCCCGCGGTGCGGCACCGGGGCTAGGAAC
Source organism: Sphingomonadales bacterium (assembly GCA_038202745.1). Taxonomy (GTDB): domain Bacteria; phylum Pseudomonadota; class Alphaproteobacteria; order Sphingomonadales; family Sphingomonadaceae; genus Novosphingobium. The sequence goes on along the minus strand of JBBRER010000115.1, from coordinate 4,511 downwards.
GGTGCGTCGGTCTCGACCAGTAGGCGATCCTGCGGAATCGCTGCCGCTATCGCTTGCAAGTCCTTGGCGTTCTTGAACGTCACGATCCCGGAGATCGAGATCGTCAGCCCGAGATCGAGCACATTGCGCGCGAATTCGGCCGAGGCGGTGAAGCAGTGGATCAGCGCGGGGAACGCGCCCTGCTCCATTTCGTCGGTAAGGATTCCCGCGGTGTCATCCTCGGCGTCGCGTGTGTGGATCACGATCGGCAGCCCCGTCTCGCGCGCCACCGCGATATGCATGCGGAACAGCGCCTGCTGCGTCGTGCGGTCGGAACGGTCGTAATAATAATCCAGTCCGGTTTCGCCGATCGCGATCACGCGCGGATGCGCCGTCGCGGCGAGCAGGACATCTTTACCGAGATCGGCGTGCGCGTCGGCCTCGTGCGGATGGATGCCGACGCTGGCCCACACATCGGGCTCGCGCGTCGCGGTCGCGATGACCCGGTCCCATTCGCTCCAGCGCGTCGAAATCGAGAGGAAGCCGCCCACTCCCGCGGCACGGGCGCGATCCAGAACGCCTGTCTGGTCCTCGATCAACCCTTCGTATTCGAGGTGACAATGCGAATCGATCAGCATCACTCGGACTCCTCGGCCGGGAGTTCGAGGCGCGGAAACACTCCGGTTGGCTGCTGTAACCGAAAGCCCGATTTTACGTGACGGGCATACCAACCCGTGTCCTCGATCGCGGCAAAATCGCGCTCTGCGACCGGCACCCCCATCTGGTCGAGAAGTTGGTCGGCCGACCCTGGCACGACGGGCCGGATGGCAATCGCCAAATCCCGAATGGCAACAAATAGGGTAAGCAGAACAACCCGCATTCTTTCGAAATCGGTCTTGCGCAGCGACCACGGTGCCCGTTCATCGACATACTGATTGCAAGCGAAGACTGCCCGCATCCAAGCTTCGATGCCCGCCGAAAAATTGAGTGCTTCAAAGTCGCGAGGCAATTCGTACCTTGCTGCCTGTGCCGTAGCGACGTGAAGCTGAGTGTCTGCTTCGTCAGTCTCGAATAAGCTGAACTCGCCGTCCAGATTCTTGAAGATCATCGACAGTACGCGCTGTGCCAAGTTGCCGAAACTGTTCGCCAACTCGGCGTTGCAGCGCGCGACGATCGCCGCCGCTGAAAAGCTGCCGTCCTGCCCGAAGCCGACCTCGCGCATGAGGAAGTAGCGCAGCTGATCGACGCCGTAGCGTTCGGCCAGTTCGAGCGGATCGACGACGTTGCCGAGCGACTTCGACATCTTCTCGCCGCGGTGAAGCAGGAACCCGTGCCCGAAAACCGCGCGCGGCGGCGGCAGCCCCGCGCTTTTGAGGAACGCCGGCCAATAGACCGCATGGAAGCGGACGATGTCCTTGCCGATTAAGTGCAGATTCGCCGGCCAGAACCGCGCGAATTCGCCCTTGCGGTCGGGAAAACCGATTGCGGTCAGGTACGCGGTCAAGGCGTCCACCCAGACATACATCACGTGCCCCCGGCTGCCGGGAACCGGCACGCCCCAATCGAAGCTCGTGCGCGAAACCGAAAGATCGCGCAGCTCTTGCCCTTTGAGAAAGCTGAGCACTTCGTTGCGGCGGCTTTCGGGCTCGAGGAATCCCGGCGATTCATTGAGCTCGATCAGGGAATCGCGGTATTTCGACAGCCTGAAGAACCACGTTTCCTCGGCGGTCCATTCGACGGGGGTGCCCTGGGGCGAGAGCCGCTCGCCCCCCTCCCCGTCGCGCAGCTCGCTTTCCGCATAGTAGGCTTCGTCGCGAACCGAGTACCAGCCTTCGTAGCGGTCCAGATAAAGATCGCCCGAAGACGCCATCGCTTGCCAGATCGCGATGCTGGCTTCGTGATGCCGCGCCTCCGTGGTTCGGCAAAACGCGTCATATTCGATGTTGAGAGCCGCGCACATCTCACGAAAATAATTCGACATTTCGGAAGCGAACTCAAGCGTGTCACGCCCCTCGGCACGCGCGGTCTGGGCCATCTTGAGGCCGTGCTCGTCGGTTCCGGTGACCAGCCGGACATCGCGCCCTTGCGCCTTGTGGAACCGCGCAATGACGTCGGCGGCAATTGCCTCATAGGCATGGCCGATATGCGGCTTGCCGTTCGGGTAGCTGATCGCAGTGGTGATGTAGTAGGGTTCGGCCATGGCCGCGGGTGGCGCTTTCGGGAGGTTCAGGCTGCGGTTTCTCTAGGCATCGCGGCATTGGCCAGCAACCCGCCAATTTCCATTGCGGCGAGCCCGGCATCGAAATTGTATGTCGGCAGCTGCCCGGCGAGGCGCACGAGCTCGGTATGCGCAGCGACGATCCGCTGCTGATGGGCGCCGCGCGCCGCCGCGACCTCGCCGGCGAGCACCGCCCGCGCCAGATCGCACACTGCAACCAGCCGCTCGCGGTCGGGCTTGGCCCCGATTTCCTCCGCCAGCGCCCCGCGCAGCGCGAACGTATCGTCGCCGTGCGAAAGGATGCGCAACATCACCTCGTGAACTTTGCCTAGGTTCTGCGACACGAAACCGAGAGCCGCGCCAGGTGAACCATCGGCGGCGGCAACCGCCGCGGCGCGCGTCGCGGCGTCGGTCGCGGGGCATTCCCGATCGAGGACGCGCGCGACTTCTGCCGGCGCTAACGGGTCGAAGCGCAGAGTCCGGCAACGCGAGCGAACGGTCGCAAGCAGCCGCCCGGGGCGGTGGCTGACGAGAATGAAGTGCGTCCCCGCGGGCGGCTCCTCGAGGCTTTTTAGCAATGCGTTGACCGCGCCTTTTTCCAGCTCGTCGGCGGGATCGATCACGATTGCGCGGCGACTGCCGAGCGTCGGGCGGGTGAACAGGCGGGTTTGCATGCGCCGCACCTGGTCGACCGCAATATTGCGCTTGGTCTGGTACGGCTTGCCTTCAGCCTTGCGCGCTTCGTCGGCATCGCTCGCGGGCAGCGCTTCCAGCACCAGGATATCCGGGTGCGCCTCGGGCTTGGGCTGCCTCACCCCCGGCTCGGCGACGAGCTCGGCGGCGGCGGCGCGGGCGAAAGCGCCCTTCCCCAGCCCCGCGATCCCAGCGAGAATCCACGCGTGGTGCATCCGCGGCGAAGCCAGCGCCGCCCGCCATTCGCGCCAGGCGTTTTCGTCGCCTGCAAACGTCATGACGGCAACAGCGGAGCGAGCGCGGCCATCACCCGGGCGTGGACGTCTCCCGCCTCGCCCGCACCATCGATCCGCGCGAACCGGGCGGGTTCGGCGGTGGCAATTCGCGCGAACGCCGCCTCGACACTCGCGTGATAGTCCGCCCCGCGCCCGCCGATGCGATCGGGGTTTCCGGCATCCCGCAGCGCCAGGCGTTCAGCCGCCAGCCCGGGCGGCAATTCGATCAACAGCGTCAGGTCGGGAAGCAATCCGCCACTGCCGATCCGGTGTAGCGCGAGCACCTCGTCGTCAGACAAGCCTCCGCCGCCACCTTGGTAGGCCCGGCTCGAATCGACGAAGCGGTCGCAGATCACCCAGTGCCCTTCGGCCAGCGCCGGGCGGATCAGCCGCTCGACGTGGTCCGATCGCGCCGCTGCGAACAGCAGGGCTTCGGCGCGCGCACCCCAGCCCTCGCCCCCGGCGTCGAGCAACAGCCCGCGGATCGCTTCCGCGCCGGGGGTTCCGCCCGGCTCGCGCGTCACCGTGCAAGTTATCCCCCACGCGCCGAGCGCATCGGCGAGCAGCCGCGCCTGCGTGGATTTGCCCGCGCCTTCGCCGCCTTCGAACGCGATGAACTTCCCCGCCGTCATGGAATCGCCCCTAGCAGGGCGTTGACCCGCCTGTCGAACGGCGCGGGCCGGGCCGGATCAGTCGGCGCGCTGGATGCGCGCGTCGCCGTAACCTTCGGCTTTGGCCTTCGCCAGCGCCGTTGCGACGTGGGCAGCGTCGTTGAACGGCCCCATGCGGACGCGAAACAGCTTACCCGCGGGAGTGACCGAGCCCCCGACTTTCGTCGCTGTCGCTTTGGCTCGGGCTTCGGTCGAGTAAGCGCCGACTTGCACGACGAAATGACCCGCGATCGCCGGCGTCGCTGGTCGAGCTGAGCGCGCCTGCGCGGGTTTGGCGGCGGTGGGCGCCCCAACCGGCACGGGCTTGGCTGGAGCGGATACGGCTGCGGCCACCGGCGCGGTCGTGGCTAAGGCCGCCGGGAGCGGCAGCGGAGGTAGCGGCGGCGCGCCCTCCTGCACCGCCAGCTTGCGCTTGAGCGCGCCGAGCAGGCCCTGCGGGGTGTCGAGCCGCAACGCCGCCGTCTGCCCGTTACGCAGGGCGGCGCGCTCGGGCTCGGGTGGGTTTACCCGCCGCACCCTCACCGCCGTGCGGCCGGTAATCCCAAGCTGCGCCGCCGCGCCGGGCGAAAGTTCGATCAGCGCGCTCCCCGTCATCGGCCCGCGGCGCTCGGCGCGCGCGAGGATCGTGCGCCCGCTTTCGAGCGAGGTCACCTCAACGTAGCTGGGCAGCGGCAA
>JBBRER010000114.1:0-7218 GCA_038202745.1 Sphingomonadales bacterium | reverse complement strand
GCCGCGGCAGGCGCCGTCCTCCATGATCAGGTCGAGCGCGAAATACTCGATGAAGAACTCGGTCTTGTGGCGCAGGCTCTGGCCATACAGGGTGTGCAGGATGGCGTGGCCGGTGCGGTCGGCCGCGGCGGCGGTGCGCTGGACCGGCGGCCCTTCGCCCATGTTCTGCATGTGCCCGCCGAACGGGCGCTGGTAGATCGTGCCGTCGGCATTGCGCGAAAATGGCACGCCAGCATGTTCGAGCTCGTAAACCGCGTGCGGCGCTTCGCGCACCATGTACTCGATCGCGTCCTGGTCGCCGAGCCAGTCCGACCCCTTGACGGTGTCGAACATGTGCCAGGTCCAGTGATCCGGGCTGTTGTTGCCGAGCGAGGCGGCGATCCCGCCTTGCGCGGCGACGGTGTGGCTGCGCGTCGGGAAGACTTTGGTTATGCACGCCGTCTTCAAGCCCGCTTCGGCGCTGCCCATCGTCGCGCGCAGACCCGATCCGCCCGCGCCGACGACGACCGTGTCGTACGTGTGGTCGATGATCTTGTAAGGCGGCTGGGCGGGTGCGGCGGCGGCCATCAGGCGGCTCCCAATGCGATGCGCACGATGCACAGCAGCCCGAACGCGGCCATCGCGATCGCCACGAGTTCGAGCAGCGCGGTGAGCACGATGCGGTTGGCGGGGACATGCGCGTAATCGTCGATGACGACTTGCAGCCCCATCCGCCCATGCCAGACGTTGGTGAGCACGAACAACGCGATCATCGCCGCCGGAACCGGACGCACGAGCCAGCCGCGCACCGCCGCATAATCGTAGGCGGGGAGCATCAACAACCCGGCGAGCAGGTAAATCGAAACGATCAGGCTAGCCAGCCCGCTGAACCGCTCGCGCAGCCAATGATGCGCGCCGTGATGCGCCGAGCCCAGCCCGCGCACACGTCCGATCGGTGTCCCCTTGTCCATTTCCCGCCCCCTTAACGCGTCAACAGCCACGCCCAGATCGCGGCGGTCAGCACAAAACTGATCGCTATGACCGCGACCGACCAGCGTTTGTTGGTGTCGATTTCATACCCCGCGCCGATATCCATCACGAAATGGCGCAAGCCCGCGAGCGTGTGGAACACCAGCGCCCAGGTCAGCCCGGCGAGAACGGCCAGCCCGTACCAGGCGCCGGCGTAGCCAAGGAACCTCGCGTAAGCCGCCGGACCGGCGACCACCGCGCCGAGCCACCACAGCACGATCGGCAGTCCGACCACGGCCAGCCCGCTCCCGGTGACGCGGTTGAGGATCGACACCAGCATGTGCGGCCCCCAGCGCCAGACCTGCAAATGTGGGGCCATCGGGCGGAGGCGAGGCGCGGCGGTTTCGGCCATGCGGCGGGTTCCCCTGTCGTGCGCGGCATCGCGGGACCGCTGGCGAATTCCTTAGCCCATTGCCGCGAACGCGCAAGCGCGCCAGAGATGGTGCATGGCCGCACTCACCGCGCTCGTCACCGGCTCGACCCGCGGCATCGGCGCCGCCATCGCCGGCGCGCTGCGCGCGCGCGGGGTCACCGTGATCGGCCACGGCAGCAAGGACGGCGCAGACGCGATCGGCGCCGACTTCGCCGATCCGACCGCGCCGTCGCGGTTGTGGGATGCCGCGCTCGAGCAAACCGGTGGGCGGATCGACGTGCTGGTAAACAATGCTGGGTTGTTCGAAGCCAACCCGCTCGACGTCTCGGACATCGCCTGGCTCGACAACTGGGAAGACACGCTGCGGATCAACCTGACCGCAGCGGCTGAGATGTCGCGTTTCGCGGTGCGTGGATGGCTGGCGCAGGAGCAGGGCGGGCGGATCGTCCATATCGCCAGCCGCGCGGGCTATCGCGGCGATTCGCCCGCGCACTGGCATTACGCGGCGGCCAAGGGCGGGATGATCGCGATGCACAAGACGATTGCCCGCGGTTATGCGGCGCAAGGCGTGCTCAGTTACGCAATCTGCCCCGGCTTCACCGCGACCGCGATGGCCGACGATTATCTCGCCAGCCGCGGAGGCGCGGCGCTGCTCGCCGATATCCCGCTTGGCCGGGTAGCGACGCCCGACGAGATCGCCGCGATGGCCGCGTTCTGCGCGCTCGACGCGCCGCCGAGCATGACCGGCGCGGTGCTCGACGCCAATGGCGCGAGTTATGTCCGCTGAGGCAGGCTGGAAAATCGCGGCTTACGCCCCGCGCGCCGCGATCGAAGCCGCGCTGCTTGCGCATGAGGAGGTGCCCGAGTGGGACGCGGACATCGTCATCGCCGGGAGCGAGGTAGACGGGGATCGGCCGGACGACTGGCGACTCGAGGCCTGGCTGCCGAGGAAACCGACGCGCGCCGACAAAGCTGCAGTCGCGCAGTTGTTCACCGGAAAACCGCCGCGCCTGCAAATCGAGAAGCTGCCCCAAATCGACTGGCTGACCGCCAGCCAGCACAGCCTCGAACCCATCCGCGCCGGGCGCTTTTACGTCCGCACTCCCAGCCACGCCCCCACAACCGACGCCGGAGCGCGCGATTTCGCGATTCCCGCCAGCCAGGCATTCGGCACCGGCCAGCACGCCACCACCGCGGGGTGCCTGGCGATGCTCAGCGCGATGAAGGCGCGCGGTGCCGTGGTTCGCAACTTTGCCGATATCGGCACCGGCACCGGCCTGCTCGCCTTCGCCGCGCTCCACCTATGGCCGCGCGCGATCGCCACCGCGAGCGACATCGATACGGTATGTCTCGACGTAGTTCCCGGAAACGCTCGCGCGAACGCGGTTGAAATGGGCGCCCGGCCCGGCGATCTGACGATGCTCGCCGCAAACGGGCTCGATCATCCGCTGCTTGAGGCGCGCGGGCCGTACGATCTCATCGTCGCCAACATCCTCGCCGGGCCGCTGATCGCGCTCATGCCCGGTTTTTCGCGCGTCATCGTCCCGGGCGGAAGCCTGCTGCTGGCCGGGTTGCTCGAATCGCAGGAAGTCGCGGTACGCCGTGCCGCGACGCGCTGCGGCTTTCGCCTTGCGCGGCGCGAGGTACGCGGTGATTGGTCGATCCTGTGGCTCAGGCGGCGCGGTCGAAGCGTTCGAGCAACGGGTAAAGCTCGCGATTTTCGCGGGTGATCCGCTGAGTCAGCGCGTCGGCGATGGTGGCAGTTTCCTCGCGATACCCGGCCCAATCGCGCTCGATCGCCAGCGGTCCCCATTTTTCCGAGTAGGCCATGAACGCCGCCGCCAGACCGCCCATCTCGTCGTTGAACTTACGCGCGGTTGCGACCACCGCGGTGTCGGAACTGCCGAGCAGCTTGGGATAGAGGATCCAGTCCTCGGCTTTGAGGTGGCGGATCAGCGTCGAGGACAGCTCGCGGCGCAGCACGTGAAGCTCGGCCGAGGGTCCGGGCTTGTCTTGCCCAATCTCCTCGGACAGTCGGCGCACGATCGAAACCAGCTGCGCGTGCTCTTCCCTCAACTTGACCAAATTCAGCATGCAACCCCCCCGTTGGGGCTGTTCCTACACCGATCCGATTTAAGACTTCGTGAGCCGCGCCTTACGCGGCTTACTGCGGCGAGGGCGTGCCCGAGGGCGAGGGGGTGCCCCGCTCGCGGTCGAGCCGGGCCTTGGCGTCGTCGGCGCTGTGCTTGATCGAGCTCGCCGCGCCCGCCGCCGCGGTGCTGAGCGCTTCGGCGCCCTGGCTCGCGGCGACTCCGGCTTTTTCGGCCCCGACTTCGGCGGCTTCGCTGGCGTTGATTGCGGCGTCGTTGGCGGCCGAGCTGGCGGTTTGCTCGGCGGCGTCTTGAGTTGCTTGCGAACATCCGGCGAGCGCGAGCAGGGCGACGGTCGATAGAATGATATAGCGCATGGGGTTTCTCCGGCCAGTTTCGCCAGTGCAACGAGCGTCCGGCAAAGCAGTTCCTAACATCAATGCCCGCTAACCGAAAACACCGCGCCGTCGCCATCGCGCAACGTGGCGATGCGGGTGCCGTGAACTTCGCGTGGGGGCCCGACCACCGCATCGCCGGCTGAGGCCAGAAACGCGTCGAGGTCGTCGGCGCCGAAGCCCAGTTCGGTCCTGCCTGCGGGGTTCTCGGCGGATGCGAGGTGCAGCGCCAGCGTCGTCTCGCCGGTCGCGAACTCGCTCCATTCGGGCGATTCGAACTTGAGCGGCAGCCCCAGCAGATCGCGGTGAAACGCCACCGCCGCGCCCATGTCGCCGACGAACTTGATCGCATAAGTGAGCTTCATTTCGCCATCTCCTTTCGAGCAGACATGTATTGCGCGTTGGCAAGGTGTGCGACAAGCTGCGCCACGAAGGGGAGCGTATATGACGAATAAATGGGGACTTATCTGCGGCGCCATGCTCGCGGTGACGGGATCGACTGCTGTGTATGCTAAGGGCGTCGTCTATGATTGCGATACTGCGGCAAATCACTTCTCCGAGCTCTCGCTACCGGCGGGCAAGGCCTTCACGGTAAGCGGCCGGCTGCAACTGCTCGGCATGGCTTCGAGCAAGGAATATGCTCCGCTGGCGCGCCTTTCGATCAGCAACGCATCCGACTTACTTGGACCGTCCCCCGAAGGCTGGGCAGGCTTCGAATTCCTGAACTTGCCTGGCTCGAAGGGAATTCCCACCGGCCTGTTGCAATCTACGACATTCGCCAAGGGGGGCGCCAAGCAGGATTCAGCGCTGGGAATTGCGAGCGCGCGCGACATAGCGTTCAGTTTGGCCTTCTCAGGGACATCGCTGAACATGACCATCGACGGGCATCAATCGACGCTGCCATTCACGGCGGATCGGCCGATCGTCCGCATCGTCTGTTCGACTGGCGAATTCCTGTTTTACGATATGGAGATAACGCCGTCATAGTGAGCAGCATTGGGCATCCGGGCCGGAAGGTCATCTATGCTAGCCAGCGGCTTTGACAATGTCCGCCCAGGCCATCTCGTCAATCACTTCAATCCCCAGCGCGGCGGCCTGCTTGAGTTTGTTCCCCGCGCCCGGCCCGGCGACCACCAGATCGGTCTTCACGCTGACCGAGCCCGCCGAGCGCGCCCCAAGCCGTTCGGCCTGGGCCTTGGCTTCGTCGCGGCTCATCGTCTCGAGCTTGCCGGTGAACACCACCGTTTTGCCCGCCACTGGGCTATCGCGCGTTTGCACAACGTAATTGGGCGGGGAGACTTCGCGCAGCAGGTCGTCCCAGACTTCACGATTGTGCGGCTCGTGAAAGAAATCGCCGAGCGCTTCGACCACTACCGGCCCGACACCTTCGATTCCCGTCAGTTCGGCACGCGCTTCCTCGTCGCCCACGTTCGCGCGCTCAGCCGCCTTGCGCAGCGCGGGTAGCGCCTCGAACCGCTTGAGCAGATCGCGCGCGGTGACCGCCCCGACGTGGCGGATGCCGAGGCCGAACAGCAGTCGCGCGGCGTCGGGCGCGCGCTTGGCCTCGATCGCCGCCAACAGGTTTTCCACAGACTTGTCCTGCCAGCCCTCGCGCCCGAGCAATTCCTCGCGATGGTTCTTGAGGCGAAAGATGTCGGCGGGTCCCGCTTTCAGCCAACCCAGTTCGAGAAACTCGGCGATGGTCTTTTCGCCCAGCCCTTCGATATCGAGCGCGGCTCGGCTGACGAAGTGACGCAGCCGCTCGAAGCGCTGCGCGGGGCAGGTCAGCCCGCCGGTGCAGCGCACGTCGACTTCGCCCTCCTCCGCCGCGGCTTCGCTCCCGCATTCGGGGCAGTGGTCGGGGAACGCGTAAGCCGGGCGCGGCTCGTCGCGGGTGAGATTGTCGACCACTTGGGGGATCACATCGCCCGCGCGCTGGATCACGATCCGGTCGCCGGGGCGCAGCCCAAGCCGGCCGATCGCGTCGCGGTTGTGGAGCGTGACGTTGAACACGGTGACCCCGCCGACGAGCACGCCCGACAGCCGTCCGACCGGGGTCAGTTTGCCCGTGCGCCCGACCTGGATGTCGATCGCCTCGAGCGTGGTCTCCGCGCGCTCGGCGGGGAACTTGTGCGCGAGGCCCCAGCGCGGCGCCTTGCCGACCGAGCCGAGCCGCTCCTGCCAGTCGAGCCGATCGACTTTGTAAACCACCCCGTCGATGTCGTAAGCAAGCCCCGCGCGCTGCTCGCCCACGCCGCGATAATGGCGCAGCATCGCTGCAACATCGTTGCAGCGCGCGAGCAGCGGCGAAACCGGAATTCCCCACGCGGCGATGCGCCCCATCATCTCGAATTGGGTGTTCTCCGGCACCTCGCTCGCGGCCCCCCAGCCGTGCGCGAGGAAGCGCAGCGGCCGCTCGCCAGTGACGCGTGCGTCCTTCTGCCGCAGCGATCCCGCCGCGGCATTGCGCGGGGTCGCGAACAGCCGCGCGCCGGACTTTTGCTGCGCCGCATTGAGTGCGGCAAAGTCCTGTTTCGCCATGTAAACTTCGCCGCGGATCTCGAACAGATCAGGCGCTTTTCCGCGCAGCATTTGCGGGATGTCCGCGATGTACGCGACGTTCGCCGTTACGTCCTCACCGACCTGCCCATCACCGCGCGTCGCGGCACGGACTAGCCGCCCGCGCTCGTAGCGGAGCGAGCACGACAGCCCGTCGATCTTGTCCTCCGCGGTCATCGCCACTTCGGCGTCCGCGGGAAGGTTGAGGAAGCGCCGGACGCGCGCGACGAACTCCTCGACTTCGGCATCGGCAAACGCATTGTCGAGGCTCATCATCCGCACCGTGTGCGACACTTTGGATAGCGGCGAGGCGGCGACTTCGTGGCCGACCGCCGCGCTCGGGCTGTCGACGCGAACGAGCTGCGGGAACGCGGCCTCGAGTTCGGCGTTGCGCCGCACCAGCGCATCGTACTCGGCGTCCGAAATCTCGGGCGCGTCCTCGGCGTGGTAAAGCCGGTTGTGATGCGCGATTTGCTTCGCGAGCCGCATCAACTCGTTCGCGGCTTGGGCTTCGGACAGATCGGCGGTCATGCGGATACTCACTCCCCCTCCTCTTCAGAGGAGGGGGCCGGAGGGTGGTGTTCGCGCCGGTTCAACCAGCGCGGCGGCCGCGCATCAAGCGCGATCTTAAGCGCGGTCAGCACCCCGCCGAGATTGCGCATTACATCGAGGTTGGTGAAGCGAACGACCACAAATCCGGTCGCGTTACCCAGTACGACATCGCGTCGGCGGTCGCGCTCGGGGTCGTGTGTGTCACCATCGACCTCGATCACCAATCCGTGGGACGGACAGA
>JBBRER010000113.1:0-7220 GCA_038202745.1 Sphingomonadales bacterium | reverse complement strand
GGTGCGGATCGGTGTCCGACCAGATATGGCTGCGATACGACAGGAAGCCGTTGGGCTTGCCTTCGGTGAACGGCGAATTGGCGAACAGCGCGGTCGCGAGCGGCTGGAGCGCGAGGCTGACGCGGAACTTCTGCGCCATGTCCGCCTCGGACCCGTAGTCGAGGTTGGTCTGGATGGTGCAGGTGCGCAGCATCATGTCGAGGCCGAGCGAGCCGACGCGCGGCATGTGCCGCAGCATGATCGCGTAGCGCCCCTTGGGCATGATCGGCAGCACGTCGCGGGTCTTGTCCGGCCACATCCCAAGCCCGAGAAAACCGAGCCCGAATTGCTCGCCAATCGCCTTGACCTGCTGCAAATGCCGCCCGGTCTCGGCACACGTGTCGTGGAGGTTTTCGAGCGGCGCGCCCGACAGCTCGAACTGGCCCGCGGGCTCGAGGCTGATCGCGCCGTCGGGCCCCGCCATCGCGATGACTCTTCCAGCCTCCTCGACCGGGGTCCACCCGTACTGCGTGAGCGCGCCGAGCAGATCGCGAATCCCGCCGGGCTCGTCGTAGCTCGGGGCATGGAAATCGCGCGTCGAATAGACCAGCTTCTCGTGCTCCGTGCCGATCCGCCAGGCGTCCCTGGGCTTCTCGCCCGCCGCCATCGGCGCGATCAGCTGGTCGCGGTTTTCGATCACAGGATCGTTGCGTTTTGAAACCTGCCGCGTGCTCATCGCGGCGCAACTATGCGAGCGTCCCTGCTTGCGCCAGCGTTTATTTCCAGTCGCCCGCGGTCGCCATCCACAGGGCCGTTGCGGCGATGGCAGCGGTTTCGCCGCGCAGGATGCGCGGTCCGAGCGAGATCGGCCGCGCTTGCGGAAGCGCGCGGATCGCGGCGCGTTCGGCATCGTCGAAACCGCCTTCGGGTCCGGTGAGGAGGGCGGCGGGTCCGGCTTGCGCGGCGAACGCCGCGGCCGCGGGCTCGCCGCCGTTTTCGTCGGCAAAAAACAGCGCACGGCCCACGTCCCACTCGCGCAGCAGCGCGTCGAGCTTCACCGGCGCGGCGAGCGCGGGCAGCGCGGTGCGCGCGCATTGCTCGGCGGCTTCGATCACGATGGCCCGCGCGCGCTCGAGGTTGAGCTTGTCGGCGACGCAGCGGTGAGTGATCACCGGCTGGATGCGCGCGACCCCGAGCTCGGTCGCCTTTTCGAGCACCAGATCGAAGCGGTCCTTTTTGAGCAGCGCCGCGCACAGCGTGAAGTGCGGCACCGCCTCGCGCGGACGCCGGTGCTCGATCACTTCGAGCCGGACCTCGCGCTTGCCGGCATCGACGACGCGCGACGCCCATTCGCCGGTCAGATCGTCGCACAGCAGCACGGCATCGCCCGGCACCGTGCGCATGACCCGTGTCAGGTAGTGCGCCTGCGGCCCCTCCAGAACCAGCATCGCGCCCGCTTCGAGCCGCTCCTTCACGAACAATCGTGGAGCGCTTTTGGGCGGCCAGGCGGGGGTCGCGGACATCGGCGAGAGCTAGCGGATCGCCGGGGCGAAGGCTATGCGCAGGCGGCATGACCGCCGAAATCGTCCCCGACAGCCAGCATCGCGGCATCGTCGCCGCATTGCCGCAGCCGCTTCGCGATCTGGCGCAGTTGGCGCGGTTCGACCGGCCGATCGGGTGGTGGCTGCTGTTCTGGCCGTGCGCGTGGGGGGTGCTGCTCGCGGGCGGGGAGCGGCGCTGGGAATTGCAGCTGTGGTTGCTCGCGGGAGCGATCGCGATGCGCGGGGCGGGGTGCGTCTACAACGACATCGTCGACGCCGATCTCGACCGCAAAGTCGCGCGCACCGCCTTGCGCCCGGTGGCGAGCGGGCGGGTCGGCAAGCGGCTGGCGTGGGGCTGGTTGGTTGCGCTGGCGTTGGCCGGGCTGACGGTACTGCTCCAGCTCCACCGCCCGGCGCAAGTCGTCGCGTTGACGAGCCTCGCCCCGGTCGCGGCTTATCCGTTCATGAAGCGCGTGACGTGGTGGCCGCAGGCGTGGCTGGGGATCGTGTTTTCGTGGGGGGCGCTGGTCGGGTGGACCGAGCTGCGCGGCGACAGGCTGGAAGTACTCGCGCTGCTTTACGCCGGGTCGATCGCGTGGGTGATCGGCTACGACACGATCTACGCGCTCCAGGACCGCGAGGACGACGCGCTGGTCGGCATCCGCTCGAGCGCGCGGGCGTTGGGCTCGCGCGTGCGTGGCGGTGTCGCGGGGTTCTACGGCGCGGCGCTGGCGTGCTGGGCGCTGGCGTTCTGGCGGCTGCGGCCCGATCCCATAGCGCTGCTAGCGCTGGCTCCGCTGGCGCTGCACCTGGTATGGCAAGTCGCAACGCTGAACGCCGCCGATGCCGACAATACGCTCGCCCGGTTTCGCGCCAACCGTTTCGCCGGGCTGCTGATGGCGCTGGCGTGCTGGGTGGTCGGCAACGCCGGGATTGGCGGCTAGCGCCAGCTCGGCAGCCACATCCATTCGGCGTAGCTCTGCCGTCCGCCATGGAGCGCGGCCGCCGAAATGATCGGATAGAAGTAGACGAACATCCCCGCCGCCGCGGCGACCGTCGCGGGTCCGACCCACCACCACCTGTCGCCGCGCCGGAATAACGGATCGAGCGCGAGCGCGAGGCAACCCATCAGGAACGTCCCGGGCAGCAGGTAGTGATAGTAGAACTGGATCGGCTTGCCCGAAATCGGCCACATCGCCAGCGACACCGTGTACAGCGCGACCAGCGCCGCCGCGTCCCAGCGCCGCCGCCGGATCGCCGCCCATACGCACCACGCGAAGCCCGCGAGCCCGGCGATCATGCTGAACGGATTGCCGATCAGCAGCACGCCCCGTTGAACCCCCTGGAACCGTTCGTAATAGTACCAGATCCCGCGCCAGTCGCCGACCCATTCGTACCATACCGTGCGGTAGGGGTGCAGCTTGACCACGCTGTCCTGCAGCTGGAGCATGTAGTTGTGCCAGCCGGCCGGATCCTTCCAGTCGATCGCGCCGGTGGTGTAGTTGAACGCGGGCCAGAACGTCGCCCAATAGGCGAGCGCGGGGACCACCGCGAGCCACACCGCGGCCTCGATCAGCGTGATCCCCGGAACCGGCCCGCCGTCGCGCGCGATGAGGAAGCGGCGGCCGGTGTCCCGGGCTTTCCAGATGAGGAACAGCAGCCCCGGGAGCATCGCGGCGGGGACCACGCTCCACTTGGCGCCGATCGCCAGCCCCAGCGCGACACCCGCCCCGGCGAGCCGCAGCCGCCCCTGGTCGGGCCGCCGGATCGCGCTCGCAAACAGCCACAGCCCCGCCATCCCCAGCGCGGCCATGAACATGTCGAGCATCGCAATCCGGCTCTGGATGAACCAGGCGAAGTCGGTCGCAACGAGCAACAGCGCGAGGTAGGTCGCAATCGCCCGGCCGCTTATGAACCACATGAACCGGGAGAACGCGTAAAGCCCGAACGCGCCGAACAACGCCGACGGCACGCGCCAGTAAAGCGGCTTGTCGCCGAGCCAGCGGATCGCTGCGGCGATCAGTTCCTTGCCGAGCAGCGGATGCTCGGGATTGGCGCGCACGCCCGCGAGCAGCTTGCGCGCGGCGGGGACGTAGTGGACCTCGTCGAACATGATCTTGGCGGGCAGCCCGAGCCGGTGCCACACCAGCGCGAGGAAGAACACGCACAGCACCGCGCACCACGCGGCCGGGTCCTGATCGGTGGAAAAGGGTGCCGGGCGGGCGCGCTTCATGCCGCGGTGCGGGTAGCGCCAAGCCGCGATGCTTGCAACGCGCTTGCCGCCGCGCCAAAGCCTCGCCCCATGAAACGCACCACCGGCCAGGACCGCTCCGTCACCAGCAAATGGCGCCCCGCCACGCAGGCGGTGCGCGGCGGCACCTGGCGCTCCGAACAGGGCGAGACCAGCGAGGCGCTGTTCCTGACCTCGGGCTACAGCTACGACGATGCCGCCAGCGTCGCCGCGCGGTTCGCGGGCGAGGCCGAGGGGATGACCTACTCGCGGCTCCAGAACCCGACCGTGCAGATGCTCGAAGAACGCATCGCGCTGCTCGAAGGCGCCGAGGCGTGCCGCGCGCAAGCCACCGGGATGGCGGCGATGACCGCGGCGCTGCTGTGCCAATTGAGCCAGGGCGACCACATCGTCGCCGGGCGCGCGGCGTTCGGCTCGTGCCGCTGGCTGGTCGACAGCCTGCTCCCGCGCTTCGGGATCGAGGCGACGACGATCGACGCGCGCGACAACGCTGCGTGGGAAGCCGCGATCCGCCCCAACACCAAAGTGTTCTTTTTCGAAACTCCGGCCAATCCCACGCTCGACGTGGTCGATCTGGGGTTCGTCTGCGGGCTGGCCAAATCGCGCGGGATCGTCAGCGTGATCGACAACGCATTCTGCACCGCCGCGCTCCAGCGCCCGCTCGATTTCGGCGCGGATGTCGTCGCCTACTCGGCGACCAAGCTGATGGACGGGCAGGGCCGTGTGCTCGCGGGCGCGGTGTGCGGCAGCCGGGAGTTCATCGACGAAGTGCTGCTGCCGTTCCAGCGCAACACCGGCCCCAACCTTTCGCCGTTCAACGCCTGGGTGGTTTTGAAAGGGCTCGAAACGCTCGATCTGCGCGCCCGCCGCCAGTCGGAGAACGCACTCGAAGTCGGCCGCTTCCTCGAGCCGCGCGTCGCCCGGATGCTCCATCCGGGGCTCCCGAGCCACCCCCAACACGGACTCGCGATGCGCCAGATGAGCGCGGCGGGTGCAATTTTCGCGTTCGAAGTTCCGGGCGGGCGGGCTCAGGCGTTCGCGCTGCTCGACGCGCTCGAGCTTATCGACATCTCGAACAACATCGGCGATTCGCGCTCGCTGCTGTGCCACCCGGCATCGACCACGCATGCCTCCCTGAGCGAGGAAGTCCGCGCCGAGATGGGCGTGACCGAAGGCTTGCTGCGAATCAACGTCGGATTGGAAGACCCCGCGGACCTGATCGAAGACCTCGATCGCGCGCTCGGCTCGGCCGGGCTCTAGGGGGCTTGCCAAGCCCCCGCCCGCTGGCGCATGTGAGCCGCGCGGTGGGAGTGGCAGGGTACGGACGCATAATGGATCCCGCCGCGCTCTACGCCGCGATCGTCGAATCGACCGACGATGCGGTGATCGCCAACTCCCTCGACGGCACGGTGCTCAGCTGGAACCCGGCCGCGACGCGCATCCTCGGCTGGACCGCGTCCGAGATGATCGGTCAGTCGATCCGCAAGATCATCCCCGCCGATCGTCAAGCTGAAGACCATACGATCCTCGTGCGCGTCCACCGCGGCGAACGGGGCGAAACGTTCGAGGCCGAACGCTTGCGCAAGGACGGCAGCCTGGTGTGCCTGGCGATCCAGGTTTCGCCGCTGCGCGACGCCTCGGGCGCGGTGGTCGGCGCAAGCGAGATCGCGCGCGACGTGTCGCACCAGCTGGCGGCGCGCAAAGCCCGCCGCGCGAGCGAAGAGCGCTTCCGCCTGATGGGCGACAATCTGCCGGTGCTGGCCTGGATCGGCGACCGCAATGGCGTGCTGCGCTGGGGCAACGGTCGCTTCCGCAGCTTTTTCGGGCTGACCGAGGCGCAAATCGACGGCTTCGACTGGGCCAGCCAGCTGGTCGATGCCGACCGCGACGAAGTCGCCGCCGTGATCCACGATTCGATCACCGAGGAAAGCGGCTGGGACACCGTGATGCCGCTTTACCGCGCATCGGACCGCAATGTCCGCTGGATGCTGGCGCGCTCGGTGCCGCTGCTCGACGAGCGCGGCGAGCTGTACATGCGCTTCGGCACCGCCACCGACATCACCGAGCAGCGCGAGGCCGACCAGCGCACGCGCACGCTGCTCAAGGAAGTCAATCACCGCACCCGCAACATGCTGGCGATGATCCAGTCGATGGCCAAGCGCACCGCGGCGAGCGGCGGCGACTTCGTCCCGCGGCTCGAATGCCGGATCGCCGGGCTCGCGGCGACGCAGGATCTGCTGGTCAGCAACGACTGGAGCGGCGTCTCGCTGGCCGAACTGATCGAGGCGCAGCTCGAAGTCGCCGATCAGCGCGGCAGCCGGATTCACACCGCGGGGCCACAGGTTCAGCTTTCCCCGGGCGCGGCCGAATCGATCGGCATGGCGATCAACGAAATGGCGACCAACGCGGGGAGATACGGCGCTCTGTCGGACGCGGACGGCGCGGTCGCGCTGAACTGGGAGCTGAGCGGTTTGGGCGAAGACGAAATTTTCGCGGTCGACTGGCGCGAGCATGGCGGCCCGGCGGTGACCGCGCCAGTGAACGCCGGGTTCGGCGCCAAGATCATCGAGGACGTGCCGCGCGGTAAGCTGTGCGGGGCGGTCGAAATTTCCTTTGCTCGCGCAGGCTTCCACTGGCGGCTGACGTGCCCCGCGCGGCTTGCGCTGGCTGGGCGGGACGCCGGATAGCGCGCCTGCGGCATTGTCGCACCGGCGTTGTGCCGCTACCTTCGCCGCCATGGACGCGCTTTTTCAGCATGTCGCGATAACCGATGGGGTGATCGTCCGCGTCGCCGCCAGCTTCTTGCCCGAACAGTCGCGGATCGAGGCGGGCAAGTGGTTCTGGGTCTATCACATCCGCATCGAAAACCGCTCCGACGACACCGTCCGGCTGCTCACCCGGCACTGGCGGATCACCGACGGGCGCGGCATGATCAACCTCGTCGAAGGCGATGGCGTGGTCGGCGAACAGCCGGTGCTCGCCCCGGGCGAAAGCCACGATTACGTCTCGGGTTGCCCGCTCTCTACCCCGCACGGGACGATGGAGGGGCATTACACTTTCCAGCGCGCCGACGGTTCGGGGTTCGAGGCCGCGATCCCGTTTTTCCCGCTCGCCGCACCTGCTACCGCGGGTTGAGAAGAGGCGGGGGGAATGAAGCGCACGCATCTGCCGCTCAACGCGCTGCGCGTGTTCGACGCCGCCGCGCGGCACTTGTCGTTCACCCGCGCGGCGGACGAGCTGGCGGTGACGCCCGCCGCCGTCGGCCAGCAGATCCGCGCGCTTGAGGACGTGCTCGGCGTCGTGCTGTTCCGCCGCACGACCAAGGGGCTCGAACTGACGCCGGAGGGCGAAGCAGGGCTCGCTGCGTTGCGCCACGGGTTCCTGCAGTTCGAGGAAGCCGTCCGCGCGATGCAGGCCGGCCAGACCTCAAAGTCGCTGACCATCGCCGC
>JBBRER010000112.1:0-7221 GCA_038202745.1 Sphingomonadales bacterium | reverse complement strand
ATTCCGCTTGCGACCGACGAGGGCCCCGCCGCCAAAGCCACCACTGCCCACAGGCCGGCCGCGACGACGGCGCCGATCAGGGCGCCTCCGGCATTGCCGAAGCGCGCGCGGCGCGGCCACAGCAGCGCCGCCGACACTGCGCACGCCAACGCTCCGGCGGCGAACGCCAGCGACGTGAACAAGCCGACGCCGTTCATCGCGCGCCTTCGTGCCACAGCACCACGCGCAGCGTCTGGAGCATGATCAGCAGGTCGAGAAACGGGGTGTAGTTCTTGGCGTAATAGAGATCGTATTCGAGCTTCTGCCGCGAATCGTCGATCGACGCGCCGTACGGATAATTGATCTGCGCCCAGCCGGTGATTCCCGGCTTCACCATGTGACGCTCGGCATAGTAGGTCAGCTTGTCCTCGAGATCGGCGACGAATTCGGGCCGTTCGGGCCGCGGGCCCACGAAGCTCATCTTGCCGCGCAGCACGGTCCACGCCTGGGGCAACTCGTCGATGCGGACCTTGCGGATGAACTTGCCGATGCGGGTCACGCGCGGGTCATCCTTAGTCGCCCACTGCGCCCCGCCGGCTTCCGCATCGCTGCGCATCGAGCGCAACTTGATGAGATCGAAGGCTTGGCCGTAAAGCCCGACCCGCGTCTGGCGGTAGAACGCCGGACCCCGGCTGTCGAGTTTCACCAGCACCGCGAACAGCACGACGATGGGCGCGGTAAACACCAGCAGGACCGCGCTTGCCGCGATGTCGAACACGCGCTTGGCCGCGCTCGACAGCGCGCGGCCCGACGAGAATCCGTCGGAAAAGATCAGCCAACTTGGATTGAGCGTTTCGAGATCGACGCGTCCGGTCTCGCGCTCGAGGAAGCTCGAGAAGTCGTTGACGTGGACCCCTGTGGTCTTGATTCGCAGCAAGTCGCCGAGCGGCAGCGCGTTGCGCCGTTCCTCGAGCGCGAGCACGACTTCGCTGGCGCCGAGATTTTCGACGAAGCGGGTGAGGTTGTGGATCGCGTGGCGATCGATCGCTTCGCCGACTATGGGCGCGCCTTCGTTCATGGCGACGTAGCCGACGATAACGAAGCCGCTCTCGGGGCGTTCGGACAGGGTTCGCAGCCGTTCGGCGCGATGTCCCGAACCGAGCACCAGCACCCGCCGGCGGAAGGCCGAGGTGCCTAGAATCCCGCCGACGACGACGCGGTTGGCGATCAGCAGGACGATCGCCAGTCCCATCGCGTAAGCCAGCGTCGAGCGCCAGAAGGTATGCCCGGCGATCAAGAAATCGATGAACGACAGCGCGATAATGCCGAGCGAGATCGCGACCAGCAGCCGCGCCGCGGCGTAACGCAGCGAGCGCAGCGCGTCGGCGCCATAGACACCCACCGCGATCGTTGCGGTGAGCACCACACCGGTAAACCCGAGCAGCGCCCCGAGCCGGTCGAGCGCGGGTCCGGGCAGGCTGCCGAGTTGATAGGCGCGGACCCGCCAGCCCATCTCCCCGGCGAGCAACAGCAGACCGATATCGATCAGCCCCAGCAGGATCACCGCGTGCGGGATGTAGTGCTTGAACAGGCGGATCATGCGTTCCCGGTCACGTTGGCGAAGCCCATCGCGGGCCACCGGGACGGACTAGGCCCAAGGGGTAAATTGTCGGTAAAGCTGACACTTTGTCATGCTGCGCGAAAACGGCGCGAAGGCAGGGATTCCCTGGCCTTCGCGCCGTTTTCGTGTCGCCGGATTTTACACTGGCGAAGGCGGTTTGCCCGCGCTTACTTTTTCTTGGCGTTGTCGACGGCGTCCTGCGCGGCGTTGCCGACATCCTTGGCGGCGTTGCCGACATCGTTCGCGGCCCCGGCAATCGCGTTGTTCTTGGCGTCGTTGCTGTTGTTCGACTGGGTGAAGAACCAGATGCCCGCGATCAGCGCGAGGATCAGGATCAGTCCGATAAACCAGCCCGAGCCTCCGCCCGAGCGCGCGCCGTCGTCGATGACGGTGGTGTGCGTGGTGTGCGTATCGCCCGCGGGCGTTTCGGTGGTGGTGATGCGTTCTTCGGCCATGACATTCCCCTTTTACGACCTGAATGGCGAGCGAAACGACTGGAACGCCTTCCGGTTCCGCACCAGTGCTTTCACGTCCCAATCGCGAACGGGGTCAGCCCGCGGCTGCGCTCGTCGAACGTCAACGGGATTCCACGCGGCGGCAACGAACGCTGGAGGCACTCGGCGCGCGGGCAGCGCTCGCACCCTGGCCCGGTCGGCATCGCGGGGGCCGCTCCTGACAGGTCGAGCCCGCGAGCCGCCGCGAGCGGGGCGGCCATCGCGGCTTCTATTCCCAGCACCACCGCAAACGCCGCACCGTCGCCGCCGGGCGCTCCGCTCCGCTCGACGGTGCGCGCGACAGTCAGCCAACGGCTCGCCGCGCCCGCCGGATCGGCGAATTCGACAAGCTGGACGGCGAGCTGTCCGGGCCGCTCGAACGCGTGGTGCGCGATCCACAGCGGGCAGCCGACGGGTCCGTCGAGCACCGTCGTGCCGCTCGCTCCGGCGTAGCGCTTGGAGTACTGTCCGGCGCGATCCAGCCGCGCCATGAAGAACGGCATCCCGCGCTGGCCGACGCGCTGGAGCGTCGTCAGGCGGTGCGCGAGTTGCTCGAAACCGACTCCGAAACGCCGCTGAAGCACCCCGAAATCGTACCCGGTCGCCTCGCACGCGCGCAGCAACCGTCCATAAGGCATGATCACCGCCGCCGCGAAGCTGTTGGCGAGGTGCCGGCGGAGCAGCCGCCACGCCGTGCGATCCGCCAACTGCGCGCCGTCGGCGAGCGCGGCAATCTCGGCTTGCTGCTCGAGCAGCGCGAGCTGGACCGCGAGTTGGAAATTGCGCGCCGGAGGATCGAGCAGCTCGGACAGCTGAACCTGGCGCGCGTGGAGGTCCAATCGGCGCAGCGCATCAGGCATGACATCGACCGGGAGGATGCGCACCGCGAACTGGTGGCGCTGGCGCAGCCGTTCGGTCAGCGCGCTGCCGATATCGGGGTTGGACAGGCGCAATTCGTCGGCCAGCGCCTCGGCCGCGGCGTCGAGATCGGGGAAATGATTGCGCCAGCGCTCGATCTCGCGACGGACGAGCTCCATCGCATCGGGGGCGGTATCGGCCGCGCCGCTCGCGCCATCGTAAAGCCGCGCGAATGCGACCGCGGCTTGCGGGGCGGCGGCAAGCCATTCGCCGATCTCGTCGCGGTCGATGCCGAGATCGGCGAAGCGTTCGTCCGCCAGTCGCCGGCGCAAGCCCTCAATCCCGCCCACAACCTCGTCGCGGCGCAATGTGCGCGGGTCGAAGTCGAAGTGCTCGGCAAGCTGGACGAGCAGCCGCGCGGTGAGCGGACGCTGGTTGCGCTCGATCAGGTTGAGATAGCTCGGCGAAACGCCCAGCCGCGCGGCCATCGCCGCTTGGGTCAGGCTTACGCGACGGCGCAGGCGGCGCAGCGAGGAACCGGCCAGGATCGGGGCATCGGCCATGTCAGCTTTCTGTCAATTAATTGACAATCGCACTCGCAATAGCACCGATCTTCCGCCTTGAATACAAGAATGTCTGTAATTTTAATGACCCGGACGGTGCGCACGTGCGTCATGACAGTCGCGACGCCCGCTCCGGAGATTGCCGTGACTTACCTCGAAACCATCGCCCATGCCGGCGAGCGCATCGCCCGCAATCCCACCTGGGACGGGATCAGCGCCGATGCGGTCGCGCGGATGCGGCTCCAGAACCGCTTCCGCACCGGGCTCGACATCGCGCGCTTCACCGCGGCCACGATGCGCGAGGACATGGCGGCTTACGATGCCGATCCTGCCGCTTACACGCAGTCGCTGGGCTGCTGGCACGGCTTCATCGGCCAGCAGAAGCTGATCGCGATCAAGAAGCATTTCGGCACGACCAAGCGTCGCTACCTTTACCTGTCGGGGTGGATGATCGCTGCGCTGCGCAGCGAGTTCGGCCCCCTGCCCGACCAGTCGATGCACGAAAAAACCAGCGTCCCTGCGCTGATCCAGGAACTCTACACGTTCCTGCGCCAAGCCGACGCGCGCGAGCTCGGGATGTTGTTCCGCGACCTCGACAAGGCGCGCGAGGCCGGCAATGAGATCGAAGCGGCGCGTATCCAGAACGCGATCGACAACCACGAGACCCACGTCGTCCCGATCATCGCCGACATCGACGCCGGCTTCGGCAACGCCGAGGCGACCTATCTACTCGCCAAGAGGATGATCGGGGCGGGGGCCTGTGCGCTCCAGATCGAAAACCAGGTCTCGGACGAGAAGCAGTGCGGGCACCAGGACGGCAAAGTCACCGTCCCGCACGAGGACTTTCTCGCCAAGATCCGCGCGATTCGATACGCTTTCATGGAACTGGGGGTGGACGAGGGAATCGTCGTCGCGCGCACCGATTCATTGGGCGCCGGCCTGACCAAGCAAATCGCAGTCACGCGTGAGGCGGGCGACATCGGCGATCTCTACAACGGCTTCCTCGATTGCGACGAAGTCGATCCCGCCGCGGTCGGCCACGGCGACGTGCTGATCACGCGCAGCGGCAAGCTGATGCGCCCCAAGCGCCTGCCCTCGAACCTGTTCCAGTTCCGCCCCGGCACCGGTGAGGACCGCTGCGTGCTCGATTGCGTCACCGCACTGCAGAACGGCGCCGACTTGCTGTGGATCGAAACCGAGCGCCCGAATATCGATCAGATCGCGGGCATGGTCGACCGGATTCGCAAGGTCGTGCCCGACGCCAAGCTTGCATACAATAACTCGCCCAGCTTCAACTGGACGCTTAACTTTCGCCAACAAGTCTATGATGCGTGGGTGCAAAATGGCAAGGATGTGTCGGCGTACGACCGCGCCAGGCTAATGAGCATCGACTACGACGCGACCGATCTGGCGGCCGAAGCCGACGAGCGTATCCGCACCTTCCAGCGCGACGCGTCGGCGCGGGCAGGCGTGTTCCACCACCTGATCACGCTGCCGACTTATCACACCGCGGCGCTCAGCACCGACAACCTCGCCCGCGAGTACTTCGGTGAGCAAGGCATGCTCGGCTACGTCAAGAACGTCCAGCGCGAGGAAATCCGTCAGGGGATCGCGTGCGTGAAGCACCAGAACATGTCGGGATCGGACATCGGCGACGACCACAAGGAGTATTTCGCGGGCGAAGCCGCGCTCAAGGCCGGGGGGGCCGACAATACGATGAATCAGTTCGCCGCCTGAGCCCGCAAGGAGAGACACGTCATGGACACCGTCACCCAATTCGCCACGACCGAGCCGTCGCGCGCCCGCGCGCTGCTCTCGACCAAGGACTTCCACCTCTTGCGCACCGCCTTGGCGAGCCATGCCAGGACGGTCGAAGAGCCCGACGAACTTGCGCGGATCAACGCGCTTCATCACCGCCTCGGCAGCTACACCTGAGGCCACGAGTCTCCTGGGGAGGAGAACCGACGGTCGTCGGGACGCCCCTTTCGTCCCGGCGGCCGTCAACCCGCGCTTAACCATCACGCGGCGCAGCGCGTTAACCGTGTGCGCGCTAGAGCTGGCGCAATGTCCCGCCGTATGCCCGCGCCTGTGCTTTCACCACGCGTGTTTCGCCATTTCGCGGTGGTCACGGTTGCGGTCACGGCGTGCATCGCGATGTTCGCCGACGGCGAGAATCGCGAGGCGATCGCCGGCCCGATCGAGCAGCGCATCGCGCGCAACCACGAACTCCAGGCCGAAGCCGACAAGCTGGGCAAGCGCAGGCTCGGCGCGACGGGGCTCCAATTGCGCGAAGAAGGAACCGCCTATCTGCCCTTCGCCGAGAATGCTCCCACGGGCGAGCAAGGCTCTGGTGCGCCGAGCGGAGGCGGTCCGGCTATCGGCCCGCGATTGGCTCAAAGCGGCGACGATCCGCGCGCTCTTGCCGCGGGCGACGCGGGAGTCGCGATGGGCGCCGATGGCCCGGTAAAAGCGACAACGGGCAAGCCGGTGGCCGCGAAAGGCCTCGCGCCCAAGCGCCCCGCGCGCGAGGATGTCGATGCGCTGCTTCAGGCCGCGCAGCAGCGGGCAGGCGCAGCGAGCCGATAATCGCCGCTTCACGAGTTTGCGGTGGTGCCCCTGGCCCGACTCGAACGGGCACGTCTTGCAACAAACGATTTTGAGTGGGACGAGACTTCCGTAAGTATTTGATAACAAACAATAATTATTCGAGGAAATGAAAACTGTGTAAGGTTTTGTGTAAGTTTTCAGGTGCGTAGAGGCTACCCCACAAAAAGTTGGGCGCGTCTGAGATCACTATATCATCGAGCGTCCCTTTGATACTCAAATGCGGATGCCATGCGCCCGATGTCGCGGGCGTTTAGTCCGTGCGAGGCTGCACAAACGCGCCACTGCGAAACCGCGACCTCCACTTCCGCGATTGTCTCCTTGGCAGCGGGCAGCTTCAATCCGCACTGGCGCGCCATGCCGAGTGCAACGTCGAGCGAGGCGGTATCATCGGCCTCGTC
Organism: Sphingomonadales bacterium; assembly: GCA_038202745.1. Classification (GTDB taxonomy): domain Bacteria; phylum Pseudomonadota; class Alphaproteobacteria; order Sphingomonadales; family Sphingomonadaceae; genus Novosphingobium. Next base: position 701 of record JBBRER010000112.1, on the reverse strand, counting down.
GATGGCGAGGCTCAGGACGCCGGCCTTCACGTCGAGCGGCGTCGGGTTCATGTCGTAGGCCGGGGACAAGCGCCAGCCTCCTGCCCCGTCGAACAGGAAACCGTGATTGCGCAGATGGTCGTCGGTGTTGGAAATCAGGATATTGAACACAATACGCCGCCATAGCTGCGTGCAGTCCCGCTCGGGCTGCGAACCGAACTGACGCAGCGCATCGACGATCTCCAGGTAGCTGTGGTCTTCGTTGTCATTGGCCCCCAGCATCGACATGGCGGACAGAAACGGAAGGCGCACTTCGCCGTCGCGGTCGAACCGACGCAGCAACAAGGCGGTGCGGTCGGCCACCTGCTCCAGCCGCCAGGTCGGCACTTCGATGCCTGCACGGTGGGCAAGGTCGAGTGCGACCGCTTCCCATTGCATGATGGGATAGGCGTCATCGGATTGCGGGAACTTGGCGATGGCGAGCCGACCTTGAAGATCGAGCACAGAGGCTTTGGCGCGCGCGCCGCCCAGCGATGATCCCGGCGCAAGGATAAGACGCAGATCGTCGTCGTCCTCGCCGCTGGCGGCAACGCGCATCGCCGCGTTCAGCAATTCACACAAGCGAATGAGCGGCGGGACGTTGGCCCCGTCACCACTCGCCAGAAACGGGCTATCGGGCGTTTCCTTGAACCGCAGCGCACCTTGGCGGGTAATGTCGCTGA
>JBBRER010000111.1:0-7377 GCA_038202745.1 Sphingomonadales bacterium | reverse complement strand
CTTACGTCGCCGGGGCGCACCGCGAACGGTCGCGGGCTGCCGCCGCGCACAACACTCTGGCGCTTTCCGGTGCGGATCAGGCCGATTTCTTCGGCGCGTTCCGGGTCGGCCGGCGCGGCCGCCTGACGCTGGAGAAGTTCGTGACCGGCCCCGGCGCGTTCGAACTTCAGGCGAGCCATGACGGTTTCAGGGTCACCGCCTCGGGCCCGGTCCATCGCCGCCGCTTCAACGCGACCGCGAGGCGTATCCGAATCGAGGACGAACTGGTCGGCGGCCGCAACTCATCTGCGTGCGCAAGCCTTTTGTTGAGCCCCGGCAGCGAGGTCGAGCAACTTGCATCTGGCGCGCTGCGGATCAGTTGTGGCATGGAGCGCGCGATTGTCCGCGGAAGTTTTCCGCTGGATGTGCAAGCCGCGGTCCACTGGCCGGACATGGGCATCGAGAAGCCGACAATGCGGATCGTCATGCGGCTCCCCGATGGAGCTCGGGCAAGCTGGCTGGAACTTGTCGCCGGGTCGGAAGAGTAGGGCATTTGAAGCAGATCGAACAGAATTACCGCAGCGGAGCGATGCGTGTGCTCGACGTTCCCGCGCCGCAAGCGGGGCGCGGCGCGGCGCTGGTCGCCAGCGAAATCTCGCTGATCAGCGCGGGCACCGAAAAGCAGATCGTCGACCTCGCCAAGGCGTCGCTCGCGGGCAAGGCGCTGGCGCGTCCCGACCTGGTCCGAGCGACCTTGCGCAAGGCGCGCAGCGAGGGACTGATCCCGGTCGCGCGCAAGGTTTTCGCCAAGCTCGATACCCCGATCCCACTGGGCTACAGCCTTGCCGGACGCGTGGTCGAAGCCGGCGCGGGAGCGGGAGTGGCGGTCGGCGACCGGGTCGCCTGCGCCGGCGCCGGAATCGCCAATCACGCCGAGTTCAATCGTGTGCCGCGCAACCTGATGGTCCGCATCCCCGATGGCGTCAGCGCGGAAGACGCCAGCTTCGTGACGCTGGGGGCGATCGCGCTGCAAGGCGTGCGTATCGCCGCGGCGACGCTCGGCGAACGGGTGGTGGTGATCGGACTGGGGCTGATCGGGCTGCTCACGGTGCAACTGCTCAAGGCCAACGGTTGCCGCGTGCTGGGCTTCGATCCCAACCCGCAGCGCGCGGCGCTGGCGCGCGAAATGGGCGCCGACGTTGCGGTCAGCGACAGGCTGCACCAAGCGGCGGCGGGTTTCAGCGACGGACACGGGGCCGATGCCGTGATCGTCACCGCATCGTCCAAATCGTCGGGGCCACTCAACGACGCCGCCGAGATCAGCCGTCTCAAAGGGCGGGTAGTGGTGGTCGGCATGGTCGGCATGACGATCGACCGCGAGCCGTTCTACAAGCGCGAGCTCGATCTGCGCCTGTCGATGTCGTACGGCCCAGGACGCTACGACCCGGCTTACGAGCAGGAAGGGCACGACTATCCGCTGGCCTACGTGCGCTGGACCGAGCAGCGCAACATGGAGGCGTTCCTCGAACTGATCGACCAAGGCCGCGTCACGCCCGCGCGGCTGGTCACGCATCGCTTCGCGATCGACCGCGCCGAAGACGCTTATGCGCTGATGGACGGAGACGAGCCCTATCTCGCGATTCTCCTGACTTATCTGGATGCGGGCGAGCCTGCGCACGTCGTATCGGTGGGCGCCCGGCCGGCAGTTGCCACCGGCGGCAGCGCGTTCATCGGGCTCGGCAATTATGCCAGGGCGGTGTTGCTTCCAGCCTATAAAAGCGCGGCCAAAAGCGTGGGCTCCCCGCCTCTGCTGGTCGCGGTGACCGCGTCGGGGCTCAGCGCGCGTAGCGCCGCCGAGAGCTTCGGCTTCGCCCAAGCGGCGACCGATCCGGACGTGGCACTGGACGATCCCGCGGTCGCAACCGTGTTCATCGCCACCCGCCACGACAGCCACGCCGATCTCGCCGAGCGATCGCTGGCAGCGGGCAAGAACGTCTTTCTCGAAAAGCCCCTGGCGCTCGATGCCGACCAGCTCGGCCGGGTCGTCGCGGCGGCCCAGCAGGCGCGCGGAATTCTCATGGTCGGCTTCAACCGACGCTTTTCGCCGATGCTGGTGGAGGCGCGCGAGGTGCTGCGCGACCGCACCGGTCCGCTCAACATCGTTTACCGCGTCAATGCCGGATTCGTTCCGGCGGACAGCTGGCTGCACGGTCCCCAAGGCGGCGGCCGGATCATCGGCGAGGCCTGCCACTTCATCGATGCGATGGCGTTTGTGGCCGGCGGCGCCCCCACCTTGATCGGCGCGGTCGCCCCGGCCGGGGTTGGCGACAGCATCTCGGCGATGCTCGGCTTCGCCGATGGCTCTATCGGCACGCTGGTCTACAGCTCGCTTGGCGATCCGGCGGTACCCAAGGAGCGCATCGAGATCATGAGCGCCGGGACGATCGTCGAGATCGAGGATTACACGACCATCCGCACCAGCCGCGGGGGCCGCACCAAGACCCGGCGCGCGCGGCAGGACAAGGGCCAGGCGGCGATGATGGCGGCGTTCCTTTCGGCAGTTGCCGATGGTGCGGAATCGCCGATACCGCTCGCCCAGCTGGTCGCGACCACGCGAGTCACTTTCGAAATGGTGGGCGAGCCGACGTGACGCCGGCCGCCGGCGATAACACGATCACCGCCGTCATCCTCACGTTTGACGAAGCGATCCACATCGGCCGGTGCATCGAGCGCGCTTTCCTGGTGGCGGACCGCGTCGTCGTGGTCGACAGCCTGTCGAGCGACGGCACGCCCGACATTGCCCGCAGTTTGGGCGCCGATGTCGTCCAGCGGCCCTTCACCTTTCATGCCGACCAGTTCGAATGGGGTGCGCGCGAGGCGGGCGTGGTGGGCGGCTGGATCCTTCGCCTCGATGCTGACGAGTACCTCGAGCAGGCGCTGATCGCCGAAATTCGCGAACGCCTGCCTCGGCTGACCCCGGACCAGACCGCGGTCGAGATGCCGCTCAAGGTCAAATTCCAGGGGCGATGGATTCGCTGGGGCGGATATTCGGGCACGGTCCTCACCCGGCTGTGGCGCGCCGGCGCCGCCCGGTTCGAGATGCGGCTGATGGACGAACGCGTCGTCGTGCAGCGGGGCACGATCGTGCGGTTCGCCGATGGCGCCTTGATCGACGACAACCTCAAGGACATCGCCTTCTGGACCGACAAGCACAACGGCTATTCGACGCGGCACATGGTCCAGTTCATCGATCTCGAATATGGTTTCGGGGCAACGCCGAACGATCCGCCATCCGGCCTGAACGCGCAGGGGCGCAAGAAGCGTTTCCTGCGCGAGAACGTCTATGCGTCGGCGCCGCTCTATCTGCGCGCGGTGCTCTATTACCTCTATCGCTACATCCTTCGCCTCGGCTTTCTGGACGGGCGCGAGGGGTTCGTGTGGCATACGCTCCAGGGGTTCTGGCACATGCTGCTGATCGACGTGAAGATCGGCGAGGCGCGCCGGTTCATCGCCGCGCACGGCATCGACGAATTCCGCGCGCACTTGCGGCACCGCTACGGCATCGGCCTGGCCGAGTCGCAGCCTGCGGTCGGCGATCTTGCCGACGGGGCGAACGCGGCTCAGCTCGCGTGAGCAGTCCGGGCAACGGCGAATTCGCTCCCCCGATCAAGGTCACGCAATTCCAGCGCGGCCCTGGGCCGGGCAGTTTCAGCGTCGAGCGCCTGTTCGCGGAAATTCGCGCGGCGCTGCCCGCCGATATCGATGTCGAAGTGCGCATAAGCCGGTTTCCCGACAAGGGCTTGGTGCCGCGGCTGCGCAATGCGATCGATGTCTGGCGCGCGCGCGCGCAGATCAACCACGTCCTCGGCGACACGCAATATCTCGCCTGGTTCCTGCCGCGACGGCGCACCGTGATGTCGGTGCTCGATTGCGTTTCGCTCGAACGGCTGCGCGGTGCGAGGCGCAAGGTCTTCTGGTTTCTGTATTATTGGTGGCCGCTGCGGCGGTCGCGCGAGGTCGTCGTGATCTCCGAGTTCACCCGCCGCAACCTGGCGCGCTGGGTCCAGTATGACGATACCGACATCACCACGATCCATCCCCCGCTGGCGCCGGGTTTCACCTATTCCGCGCCGCGTCCCCACGGCGACTGGTCGCGGCTGCTGATGGTCGGCACGGCGCCGCACAAGAACCTCGAACGCGTCGTCGAGGCAATCGCAGGGCTCGAAGTGACGCTGGCGGTGGTCGGCCCGCTGAGCGACGAGCGCAAGACCCTGCTGCGCCGCTCGAACCTACGTCATGAGCACTTGGAAGGGCTCGACGACGCGCAGTTGATTGATGCGTTTCGCAAGTGCGACGTGCTGATTTTTCCGAGCACTTACGAAGGCTGGGGCATGCCGATTATCGAGGCGCAGGCAACCGGACGCCCGGTGGTGACGGCGAATGTCGCCTCGATGCCCGAATCGGCAGGGGGCGCGGCGTGCCTGGTCGATCCCCGCGACGTCGCGAGCATTCGCGGCGGCATCGTCCGCATCCTGAGCGATCGCGACTACGCGCTGGGCCTGATCGCGGCGGGGCGCGAGAACGCGCGCAAATACGACGCCCGCGCGCTCGCCGAGCAATTCGCCCTGGTCTACCGGCGCGTGGCGGCGAGGAATCTCGATGCCTGAGGTCAAAGGACACCGGGATAAGCGGCCCACCGTGCTGGTTCTGCTCGGTTGCTTCGGCCGCGGGATCGAGGCGACCGGACCAAATCAAAACTTGCTCGGCATGGTCCAGGCGCTCGGCGCCAGCTACCGCGTCCGCGTCGTCGCGGAAACCGTGCCGGGCGACGTTGCCGGGCGTTGGCAGACAGTCGGCGGGGTCGAGCAGGTTCCGCTTCCTCGGGGTCCGCTCGGCGCCAGCGGCCTGCGCCGCGCGATCGAGCGCACCCCCCACTGTCTGGTCATGACCAACGGCTTTTTCGACCGAACGCTGACCATCCCGCTGTTGATCATGCGCCGGTTCGGCTCGATCGCGCGGAAACCGGCGCTGCTTGGCGTTCATGGCGAATTTTCGCCCGGCGCGCTGGCGATCCGGGCGCGCCGCAAGCAGGCCTACATCGGCCTGTGCCGGCGGCTGGGGCTGCTCGATGGAATCGACCTGCAGGCGACGTCCGATCAGGAGGCCGAGGACATTCGCCGCGCCCTGCCGTTCTTTCGCGGAAATGTCGTGGTCACCCCGGTCATCAGACCGGTTCCGCCCTTGCCGCCGTTCGTCGCCCGCGCCCCTGGGGCGCCGCTGCGCATCGCCTTCCTGAGCCGCATCGATACCAAGAAGAATCTCGAGTTCGCGATCGAGCGCCTGGCAGAAGCGGGCGTTGCGGCCGAATTCGACATCTATGGACCGATTACCGATGCGGGGTATTGGCAGGCATGCCAGCGGCGCATGGCCAGCCTCCCGGCTTCCCTTACCGCGCGCTACCGGGGCGCCGTCGGCCAGGCGCAGGTCCTCGCCACGCTCGCCTCGTACGACCTGTTTTTCCTGCCCACGCACGGCGAGAACTATGGCCATGCGATCGTCGACGCGCTGTGCGCTGGAACGCCGGCGCTGATCAGCGATCAGACCCCGTGGCGGGGGCTGGCGGCGACCGGCGCCGGGTGGGATCTGCCGCTCGCCGATCCATCGGCTTATGCCGCGGCGATCAGTGAGGCGGCGGGGCGTGACGCGAGCCGCGAGCAGGCGGCTCGCCGGTCGGCGCGCGACTATGCCGTCGCCGCTTTGACCGAGGGCGATCCGGTAGCGGCCACTGCAGCGTATCTCGCCGGCCATTGCGGCGTCAGGCCTGGCATCCAGCCATGACCATTTCGCGCCGCGCGTCGAGGAACTTCCTCAGCCAACTCGCCATGCTCGGCGTCTCGTTCGCCGATCGCATTCTGTTCACCGGGCTGTTGCTGCGCGCTTGGGGCACCGACACGTTCTCGGATTGGGCAACCTTGCTGGCAGCGGGCAATCTGCTCGTTGCGAGCGAATTCGGCTATCAGATCGTGCTCGGCAACAGCCTCGTAAAAGCGGCAAATCGCGGACGGCGGCGGGCATTCAATCGCCTCGTCGGGTTGGGAATGTTCTTCTACCTGGCGCTGTGCACGGCTCTGCTGACGGGAATGGCGGCCTTTGTGCTGACCGCCGACTTGCGCAAGTTCTTCGAGCTTGTCGCAATTCCTCGCCCGGTCGCGGTTTTCGCGCCGATCGTGGGCTACGTCTGTTTGCGCATAGCCCGCACCGGGTTGACTCAGATCTATCGCGGCAAGGGTGAAGTGCACCGCATTATGTGGACCGAAGTGCGCGCCATGGCCGCGATCTTCGTGGTTGCCGCGGTCGCGGTTGTGAGGGGCGCCGGGCCGCAAACGGTGGCTCTGATCTATCTCGGCGTCGAGGCGGCGGTGGGCGGCATATGGACCTTGGCCGTCATCCGCAGGGGATTCGCGGACGTCGCGCTTGCGCCGCGTCTGCCGCGCATGCCCGAAGTGCGGGAAATCGCCGCCAAGCTGCCATGGTACGGGTGGTTCGGCACGGTGAATCACGTGATGGTCCAGGTGCCGGTGCTGCTGGTTGCCTGGCTGGGGCTGGGCGGCGCCCCCCTGACCGCGCTGGTGGTGCAGCGCACACTCGTCAACTTCGGCAAGAACATCATCGGCGCGGTTTCCCTCGCGGTCGGGATCGAGATCGCCGACGCCGGGGGCGCGGCCGATTCGCCCGAACGGAAACAGGCGATCTTTTTGCTGGCGCGCAGCAACGTCGCGCTCGCCGCGCTGATGGCCGCCGGACTGCTTTCGCTGGGCGACAGTGTCGTCGGAGCGTGGACCGGGCGGCCCGACCTGGGCTCGTGGTCGATCCTTTTCTGGTTGTTGTTTCCGGTCGTGCTCAGCGGCCCGGCGATTCCCCTCCAGATTGTCACCTTTTATGCCGGTGTGCCGCGGCCGCAGGCGATCGCCAGCGCGGCGCAAGTGTTCGTTGGGCTGACAGCGGCCTGGCTCGCCGGCATCCGGTTCGGCGCGGCGGGGGTCGCTTTCGGGATCGGCCTCGGCGAGGCGGTCGGCATGGGCATCGTTTTGCCCATCCTGGCAGCGTCTCACGCGTCGGTCCGATATCTCGATTTGCTGCGCGAATGCGCCGCGTTTTTCGTGGGCGCGCTGGCGTGGGGCGGCCTTGCCGGGTGGGGTGTCGACCAAGTCTTCGACCTTGGCGAGCCGTACCAGCTGGTCGCGGGTCTGGCCTGCTGGGTGGCGGTCGGCGCGGTGCCGGTCGTCGTCGCCAGCATTCCCCGGCCGCTACGCGTTCGTCTGTTCCAACTCATTCGATTGCGCCTGCCTGCGGCGGGTCCGCGATTGTAGTTGTGGTTTAGGCGGGATCGGTTAACTG
>JBBRER010000110.1:0-7409 GCA_038202745.1 Sphingomonadales bacterium | reverse complement strand
AAGCCGCGAGGCTATGTCATCGGCGGCGGCTTACCAACCGTAAATTCGCGCTGCGACAATTTCTTACCTTAACGCGCCGGTTAGAAACGGGTGGGGCTCAGAACATCTGGGTGAGGACGTAGAACAGCGCGCCGACCGCGGCGCTGGCCGGGATCGTGATAATCCATGCCGCGACGACGTTGGCCGCGACCCCCCACCGCACCGAACTTGCCCGGCGCGCGGTGCCGGTGCCGACGACCGCGCCGGTGATGACGTGCGTGGTCGAGACGGGAACCCCCAATGCGCTGGCCGAGAACACCACGATCGAGCCCGCGGTCGAAGCGCAGAAGCCCGAGTGGTGATTGAGCTTGGTCAGCTTGGTGCCCATCGTCTTGATGATCCGCCACCCGCCCGACAGCGTGCCCAGCGCCATCGCGGTGTAGCACGCGATCACGGTCCATTCGGGGACGTGGAATTCGCCCTTCATGTGCCCGGTCGAATAAAGCAGCACCGCGATGATCCCCATCGTCTTCTGCGCGTCGTTGCCGCCGTGGCTGATCGAATACGCGGCGGACGAAAACAGGTGCATCAGCTTGAACACTCCGTCGGCGCGGCGCGGCGAGAAGCCGCGGAACAGCCACGTGGTGATCAGCATCAGCGCCATCGCAAGGATAAACCCGATCACCGGCGAGATCACGATCGCGATCAGCGTCTTGGTGGTGCCCGAGCTTTCCACCGCGGCAAACCCGGCGTGCGCGATCCCCGCGCCGAGCAGCCCGCCGATCAGCGCATGGCTAGACGATGAAGGGATGCCTTTGACCCAGGTGACGACGTTCCAGAACATCGCCCCGATCAGTGCACCGAACACCACCCCGGGAGTGACGACGTCCTTGTCGATGATCCCCTTGCCGACGGTTTCGGCGACATGGAGCCCGACCAGCCAGTAGGCCGCGAAGTTGCCGAACGCGGCGAACGCCACCGCGGCGAGCGGCGGCATCAGCCGGGTCGAGACGACCGTCGCGATCGAGTTGGCCGCGTCGTGCAGGCCGTTGAGGAAATCGAACGCCAGCGCGATGCCGACGAGCGCGACAAGCAGCGGAAAGGCAAGCTCATGCATGGCGAAAACCCACCCGGCTGCGACTAGCGCCCGCGAGGCGAGCGCAAGTCTCGCTCCCCTCCCGCATGCGGGAGGGGTTGGGGGTGGGCCAGTGCGACAAAAGCTCCATCACGCGTGATCGACGACGAGTGAGTCGATCTCGTTGGCAACGTCCTCGAAGGCGTCCGCCACGCGCTCGAGATGTTTGTAGATCTCGCGGCTGACCATGAACCCGAGCGGGTCGGGGGCGGCCTTCTGCGCGACGTAAGCGGCGCGCATGCCGGTGTCGTGGAGCCCATCGACCTGGCCTTCGAGCTGGACGATCCGCCCGGTCAGTTCATGCAGGCGGCGGCCGTTTCGCGCGACATCGCGGAGCAGCGGCATCGCCTCGGCGATAAGCTTGCTCGCTTCGCAGATCAGCAGCGCGATCTCGCGCATCTGCGGGGTGAAATCCTCGACTTCGTAAAGCTGGATCGCGGTCGAAGTGGCATGCATCTCATCGACGGTATCGTCCATCGCGCCGATCAGCGAGGTGATCGCGCCGCGGTCGAACGGGGTGAGGAACGTCTGACGCACTTCGTGGAGCGTTTCGCGAATCACCTCATCGGCCGCATGTTCCTCGTCGCGCACTTTGCGGACCAGCGCGGCGCGGTCGCCCCCGCCTGCAGTCAGGGTGACGACCGCCTCTGAGGCGGCAACCATCGCCGCCGCATGGCGCTCGAACAAGGCGAAGAAATCGCCGGACTTGGGCAGCAGGCGCTGGAACCAGGCAAACATCGAAAAGCCCCTTTCGAAACGCGGCACAGAATCGCCGCGCTGCGGTTGCGCTGGCTAGGCGAGGCGAACCCCCGCGACAAGCGCAGCGCCCCTGTGCGACGGTTTCATGACAACTGTATGACAGTCGGCTAGCCGGTGGCCGAACGGTCCTGCGGGCGTACGTAAACGCGCGCGACGATCGGGAAACCTTTGGCGACGTGGCGCTCGATCGCAGCGACGATCGTCTCGACATCGCGCGCGGTGAGCGTGTCGGTGAAATCGGCGCTGATGATCGCGGTGACCATGTCGGGCGCCGAATGCAGCGTCATGACGTTGTGGACGGCCTCGATCCCCGCATGCCCTTCCGCGCAGGCGCGGATCGCGGCGACCAGCTCGGGGTCCGCCGCCTCGCCGATCAGCAGCCCTTTGGCCTCGTGGAGCAACAACACCGCTAGCACGGCCAAGACCGCGCCGATCAGCACCGAGGCGAGCCCGTCCCACAGCGGGTTGGCGGTCACCAGGCTGAGCCCGAGGCCCAGCGCGGCGAGCACCAGCCCGACCATCGCGCCCGAATTCTCGAGCAGGATCACCAGCGTCGGCGCGTCCTTGGTGTCGCGAATCTCCTGCCAGATCGAGCCGCGGCGCTTGGCGTTGAAATCGGCCAGCGCGGCGAGCGTCGACCAGCCTTCGAGCGCAAACGCGAAGGCCAGAACCGCGAACGCGACCAGCGGGCTGACCGCCGGCTCGGGATGGAGAATATGCAGCACGCCTTCGTAGATCGACACCCCCGCGCCGAGCGAGAACACCAGAATCGCGACCACGAAGCTCCAGAAATAGAGCTCGCGCCCGTAGCCGAACGGATGCTTGACGTCGGCCGGGCGAACCGAGCGGCGGCGACCGTAAAGCAGCAGCAGCTGATTGGTCGAATCGACCAGGCTGTGGACGCCTTCGGTGAGCATCGCCGACGATCCGGTGATCGCCGCGGCAACGAACTTGGCGACCGCAATCCCCGCGTTGGCCGCCAGCGCGATCAGGATGGTACGGGATGAGCCGGCGGCCATTTGCGTTTTGCTCCTAAGAATCCGTCTTGGCCGCGCCCTAGCGTGGGCCGAACACAAACAACAACCGTCGTCACCCTGAACTTGTTTCAGGGTCCATCTCTCCCCCCGCACCCTGGACCCGGAGGCGCGATGGATCCTGAAACGAGTTCAGGATGACGGGAAGGGTTTGGGAGTTTGACGCCGCGCGCCAAGGCGTTACCCACTCACGCCATGCTTCGCCACGCTCTCGCGCTTGCCGCGCTCGCCCTGCCCCTCCCCGCTTTCGCCCAGGCGCTGACGCCCGAGGAAACCGCCGCGATCGACAAGGCGGTGACCCAAACGCTCAAGGAAACCGGCATCCCTTCGGCCGAAGTCGCGGTGGTGCGCGGGCACGATATCGTGCTCAATCGCGCGTGGGGCAAAGCCTCGGGCGCGATCCCGCTCGCGCGCGCCGATCTGCCCTACCAGATCGCCTCGAACTCGAAGCAGTTCCTCGCCGCGCTGATGCTTCTCCTCGAGGACGACGGCAAGCTTGACCTCGACGACCATGTCGCCAAATGGCTACCGGGGATTTCGGGCGGCGAGCGCATCACCATCCGCCAGCTCCTTTCGCACACTTCGGGACTTCAGGACTTCTGGCCGCAGGACTATTCCTTCGCCGCGATGGAGCGCCCGGTCGCGCCCGCCGAGATCGTCGATCGGTGGGCGAGGAAGCCGCTCGACTATGCGCCGGGGACGCGCTGGCAGTATTCGAACACCGGCTACGTCGTCGCCGGGCTGATCGCCGAGAAGGCGGGCGGCAGGCCGCTGTGGGAGCAGTTCGAAGCGCGGCTGTTCAAGCCGCTGGGGATCCATCCCTACCCGCTCGACGAGACCAACGGCGCCGCCTTCCCGCAAGGCTATCACCGCAATGCGCTCGGCCCGGTGCGCGTGGCGACCCCGCCCGCGCGCGGCTGGTTGTGGGCGGCGGGCGAGCTCAGCATGACCGCCGCCGAGCTGGCCAAGTGGGACTTGGCGCGGCTCGATCGCAAGCTGCTCCCCGACAGCGACTGGGCGGTGCAGGAAACCCCCGTGCGGCTGGCCGACGGAACCACCAACGGCTATGGCCTGGGCGTCTCCAGGCACCTCGTCGACGGGCGCTGGGTGATCGACCACGGCGGCGAATCGGTCGGATTCCTTTCGCAAAACAGCGTCTGGCCCGACGATCATGTCGCGGTCGTGGTGCTCACCAACGGCGATTTCGCCGGCGCGCAGGACACGATCACGCGCCAGGTCGCCGCGGTGGTGCTGCCGCGGGCGGTCCAGGCGAAGGTCGACGAAGCGCCGCGCACAGACGAGGCCCGCGCGACGCTCGCCGCGCTGGTAGCGGGCAAGTACGCGCCCGCCAAGTTCACCGACAACGCGCGCTACTACTTCACCCCCGAAACGCTCGCCGATTACCGCGCCAGCTTGCGCCCGTTGGGTGCGCTGCGTTCGATCGAAGCGCTGCGCGCGCCGCGGTTGCGCGGCGGATTCGTCAACCGCGTGTTCCGCGTGCATTACGCCAAGCGCTCGCTGCTACTCTCGACTTACGCCGAGCCAGGCGCGAACGGACGTTGGGAGCAGTTCCTGGTGATGCCCGACGGCTAGAGCCACCCGATGCGCTTGAACCGCACATACAGTCCGGCGCAGATCGTCACGATCACCACTAGCACCACCGGGTAGCCCCAGCGGCTGTGCAGTTCGGGCATGAATTCGAAATTCATCCCATAAATGCCGGCGATCGCGGTCGGCACCGCGAGCAGCGCCGCCCACGCGGCGAGGCTGCGGGTGGTGTCGCCCTGGCGGTGCTGTTCGAGCAACGCCGCGGTCTCGACGATCGAGGCCAGCGTCTCCTTGATCGCGTCGCTGAAAGTGAGCGTGCGCCGGACGTGGTCGAGCACGTCGCGAAACCACACCCGCGCGCCCGGATCGACGAAGCTCAGCTCGGTTCCCGCAAGCCGGTCGCAGACTTCCTCCATCGGCGCGATCACGCGCTGGAAGCGGCGCAACTGGCGGCGCAGGCGGAACACCCGGCGGATCGTCGATTGCTTTGGAAACGCATCGATCGCGCGCTCCTCAATCCCCTGGAGCGATTCCTCCAGCTTCTCCATGATCGGCGCGTAGCCATCGACCACGAAATCGAGCACCGCGTGCGCGACGTAGTCGGCGCCTTCGGCGAGCCGCTCGCTGTCCGCCTCAAGCCGCGCGCGCAGGTCCTTAAAGTGCCGCGTCGAGCCGAAGCGGACGGTGACGACGAAATCCTCGCCAAGAAAGATCGCGGTCTGCCCATAGGCGATGTTCTCGCCATCCGCGATCTCGGCGCTGCGCGCGACGATGAACAGGTGGTTGGGATAAAGCTCGACTTTGGGGAGCTGCGTGGGATTGAGCGCATCCTCGACCGCCAGCGGATGGAGCGCGAACTGCGCGCGGACCCGCTCCATCTCGGCCGCGTCGGGCTCGGCCAGCCCGACCCAGTCGAAGCAGTGCCGGGCAAGCGTCTCGCGCGGGGCGCCGTCCACCGCCAGCGCGTCGTCGGCGACCCGGCCGCTCTCGTATCTGCGCGCTGCGACGATCGCCATTGCCTTCGTCTGGCAAAGCGCGATGATGCTGGCAATGCGCCATTTGATTCGGTAGCGCGACAAAACTTACATTGGTGTAAATTGCGAGTGACAGGAGAGCGGCGATGAACGCGCCGGCAAGCGGTATCGAAAGCGTCGATGTGCTGATCGTCGGCGCGGGCATCTCCGGCATCGGGATGGCGGCGCACTTGCAGCAGCGCTGCCCCGACCGCAGCTTCGCGCTGGTCGAGCGGCGTGAGGCCTTGGGCGGGACGTGGGACTTGTTCCGCTACCCCGGCATCCGCTCGGACAGCGACATGCACACGCTGGGCTTCGTGTTCGAGCCGTGGAAGCACGAAAAGTCGATCGCCGACGGCCCCGCGATCCTCGATTACCTGGGTCGCATCGTCGACGAGCGCGGCATCCGCAAGCGCATCCGTTTCGGGCGCAAGGTCGTCAGTGCCGACTGGCACTCGGGCGAGGCGGTGTGGCAAGTCACGACCGAGGACGGCGAAGGCCGCCGCGGGACGGTGCTGGCGAGCTGGCTCTACCTCGGCTCGGGCTACTACGATTACGACGCGCCGCACGACGCGCAGATACCGGGGCGCGAACGGTTTGCCGGCGAAATCGTCCACCCGCAGTTCTGGCCCGAAAACCTCGACTTCAAGGGCAAGAAGATCGTCGTGATCGGATCGGGCGCGACCGCGGTAACAATAGTCCCGGCAATCGCCGAACAGGGCGCGGGGCACGTGACGATGCTCCAGCGCACCCCGACGTGGTACGGCAGCCGCCCGGCCAAGGACAAGTTCGCCAACACGCTGCGCAAAGTCCTGCCCGAAAAACTCGCCTACCGGATCACGCGCGCCAAGAACGTGTTCATGCAGGACTATTTCTTCAAGCTGGCGCGCAACAAACCCCAGAAAGTCGCCGAAGCGCTGTCCAAACGGATCAAGGCCGCATTGGGCTCGCATTACGACGAAGCCGCGTTCACCCCGCCCTACAATCCGTGGGACCAGCGGCTGTGCCTTGTGCCCGACGGCGACTTGTTCGAGGCGATCAAGGCGGGCCGCGCGAGCGTGGTGACGGGCCGGATCGAGACGATCGACAAAACCGGAATTCTGCTCCAGTCGGGCGAGCATATCGCCGCCGACGTGATCGTCACCGCGACCGGGCTGACGATGGCCGCGATGGGCAAGATGGCGGTCAGCATCGAGGGCAAGCCGGTTAATTTCGCCGACCATTTCTGGTACAAGGGCTGCATGTTCTCGAACGTGCCGAACTTCTCGGCGGTGTTCGGCTATCTCAACGCCAGCTGGACGCTGCGCGCCGACCTCAATTCCGAATACGTGTGCAAGGTGCTGAACCACATGCGCTCGACCGCGAGCGACGTCGCGGTCCCCGTGCTGGCGGACGATCACGCGCTCGAAGAGGACGACCTGTTCGACTTCTCCTCGGGCTACATCCAGCGCGGCAAGCACATCATGCCCAAAAGCGCGCAGGCGCTGCCGTGGCGGCTCAACCAGGACTACCGCAAGGACCGCAAGGACTTGAACGCCGCGCCCATCGACGACGGGGTGCTGGTGTTCGCCAGGGCGGACGAGGATGCGGAGTTACGCGAGGCGGCGGAGTAGCTTGCGCGGCGCGCGCATTCCCCTAACCCTTCACCCAATGCCCGACCCCGACCGCATCTGGACCGCCGCGCTGTTGGTGATCGGGGATGAAATCCTCTCGGGCCGCACGCAGGACAAGAACATCGCGCAAGTCGCGAGCTGGCTCGGAGTCCAGGGCATCCGCCTGAGCGAAGTGCGCGTCGTGGCGGACGACACCGCGGCCATTGTCGCGGCGGTGAACGCGCTGCGCTCCGCGACCGACTATCTGTTCACCACTGGCGGGATTGGACCGACGCACGACGACATCACCGTCGATGCTGTGGCCGAGGCGCTCGGGGTCGGTGTGACG
>JBBRER010000109.1:0-7649 GCA_038202745.1 Sphingomonadales bacterium | reverse complement strand
GCAGCTCGGTCGCACAAAGCGTCTCGGCCTGGTTGAGCAGGAACCGCCCGTCGCCATCGGCGGTCGCGACCAGCGCGCCGCGCGCCTCGGCGGTCAGCGGCAGCGGCCCTTCGAGCGCTTCGGCGCGCTCGCACAGTTTGGCCAGCGCGGCCTCGTCGAGCCGGCGCAGGATCAGCACTTGCGCGCGGCTGAGCAGCGCCGCGTTCAATTCGAAGCTCGGGTTTTCGGTGGTCGCGCCGATCAGCGTCACCGTCCCGCGCTCGACGAACGGCAGGAAGCCATCCTGCTGGGCTCGGTTGAAGCGGTGAATCTCGTCCACGAACAGCAGCGTGCGCTGTCCCGCCTGCGCCGCCTTGTCCGCCTCGGCGAAGACGCGTTTGAGATCGGCGACGCCGGAGAATACCGCGCTGATCGCCACGAAGCGCATCCCCACCGCGTCGGCGAGCAGCCGCGCGATCGTGGTCTTGCCGGTGCCCGGCGGCCCCCACAGGATCATCGACGACAATCGCCCCGCCGCGACCATCCGCCCGATCGCGCCTTCGGCCCCGGTCAGGTGCTCTTGCCCGACGACATCGCCGAGTGACCGGGGCCGCAGCCGGTCGGCGAGCGGCGCATCGGAGCGCGGCTCGGCAGATGCGGCTTGCGGGGGATCGTCGGCGAAAAGGTCGGCCATCGCTGGACAAGATAGGCGCAGCGCAAAAATTTGCACGGATGGGTTGTCACGATGCGTATATGATATATCTTAGAGCTATCTTGACATTGAAAGGAACGCGCATGTTTTTCAACCATGGCGGCTGCGGTCAGCATGCTACCGGGCGCCGGGGCGGACGCGGGCACTGGGGGCCGTTCGAAGTCAACTGGGAGTTCGGCCCCGGCCATGCCGGCGGGCGGATGCGGCGGCGGATGTTCGACGGGGGCGAGCTGCGGCTCGTGCTGCTCAAGCTGATCGACGATACCCCGCGCCACGGCTACGACCTGATCCGCGAGATCGAGGAACTGACGCACGGCGCTTACGCCCCGAGCCCGGGGATCGTTTATCCGACGCTGACGCTGCTCGAGGAAATGGACCTGATCGCCGAGCAGCCGGGCGAGGGCGCAAAGAAGCAATTCGCGATCACGCCAGCGGGCGAAGCGCATCTAATCGAGCGCGCCGAGGAAGTCGCCGCGCTGATGGCGCGGCTCGGCGAGCTTGGCGAGGCCCGGTCGCGCAACGATTCCAGCTCGGTTCGCCGCGCTATGGGCAATTTGCGCCAGGTGCTGATGCACAAGCTGCATGACGGTTCGCCGGGCGAGGAACGCGATGCGATCGTCGCGCTGATCGACGAACTCGCGCAGAAGATCGAGCGGCTCTAGGCGCGATTTGCGCGGCTGCGGCATGGGTGGTAGCCTCCTGCCCGGGGAGACCAGCCATGCCAATGTCCGACACCACATATGTCACCGATGAACCGGCCAAAGTCCCGGTCAGCTTCTGGATCGTCACCGCGCTCGGCGCGCTGTGGAATGCTTACGGCGCTTATGACTACCTGATGACGCGCACCGAAAACATGAAATACCTCAGCCAGATGGGCGATCCGCAGGTGATGCTCGACTGGATCCACACGTTCCCACTGTGGGCGCAAGTGGGTTGGGGCTTCGGCGTGTGGGGATCGGTTCTGGGCTCGGTGCTGATGCTGATCCGCTCGCGTCATGCCGTGAGCGCGTTTCTGGTGTCGCTGGCCGGCGCGGTGGTCAGCCTCGGCTACCAGCTTACCCATGCCGTCCCGTCGGAGCTCGACACGACGTTCAACAAGGTGATCCCGCTGGTGATCATCGCGATCGTCGCGGGGTTGTGGTGGTACTGCCGCCGTGCCGCAGCGAAGGGTTATCTGCGCTGAGCTAGCGCCCGCCGCGCGCCTTTTGCCGGATCAACCGCAGGTAGGTGTCCGCCACCGCCCGGTTGATCCGGTCCCACCCGAAGCTTTTGCTGCGCGCTTCGCCCGCGGCGCCGTGGCGCGCGCGCAGCGCCGGATCCTCGATGTAGCAGCGCAGCGCCTCGGCAAAGCTGTGGACCGCGCCGGGGCGGATCAGCCGGCCCGAGCCGTGATCGTCGACGAGGCTCTCGCTCCCGGTGGCGGCGGCGGCGACCACCGGCAGCCCGCAAGCCATCGCCTCGAGCGTGACGTTGCCGAAGGTTTCGGTGACCGAAGGATTGAACAGCACGTCCATCGAGGCGACCGCGCGGCCCAGATCGTCGCCGCCCTGAAACCCCGCGAACGCCGCTTGCGGCAGCCGCGCCTCGAGCCATTCGCGCGCCGGACCTTCGCCTACCACTAGCACTTTGTGCGCGATGCCGCGCGCGACCAGTTCGTCGATCGCGTCGGAAAACACGTCGAGGCCTTTTTCCATCACCAGCCGTCCGAGGAAGCCGATCGCGACGTCGTCGTCGGCGATGCCCAGACTTCGCCGCCACGCCATGTCACGCCGTCCGGGGTCGAACCGTCCGCGATCGACCCCGCGCGACCACAGCCCGATATCGTAGTTCATCCGCTGGTCGCGCAGAACCTGAGCAAAGCTTTCCGAAGGCGCGACCAGCGCGTCGCAGCGCCGGTAGAAACGCCGTAGGTACGCGGTCAGTAGCGGCTCGGCCCATGCCATGTTGTAATAGCGCGGATACGTATCGAAGCGGGTGTGGACCGAACCCAGCACCGGCAGCCGCCGCATCCGCGCCCAGCTCACCGCGCGGTGCGCGCTGGGATCGGGCGAGGAGACGTGGATCACGTTGGGCTTGAAGGCCTTGAGATCGCGCTTGGCCTTCCACCACAGCCCAAGCGGCACACGATATTCGCCGCGCCCGGGAAACGCGATCGAGGGGACGCTGACCAGATCGCCGGTCGGGGCGAACGCCGGTTTGTCGACCGTCGGCGAATAGACGCGGACCGCGGCGCCCTGGCGCAGCAGATACTCGACCAGCAGATTGAGCGCCTGGTTGGCGCCATCGCGAACGTAATTGTAGTTGCCGCTGAACAGCGCGATCCTGAGGTCGGTGACGTCCATGCCGCGCGGGGTCATAGGCGCTCGCCGGCGCTCTGCAAAGCCGCGGAGGCGTCAGGCGTAGCTGACGACCTCGAACTCGATCCCGTCCCAGTCGAAGAAGTAGAACCGCCGGCCCGGCTCGTAGTCTGCGTGGTTAAAGGGCTGTAGACCCGCTGCGACGACGACCGCTTCGGCCGCGCCCAAATCGTCGACGACCAGCCCAAGGTGATTGAGCGGCACGCCTTTGGCGTAACGCTCGCGCGGATTGTCGTTGGTGTAAACCGCGACGTAATCGCGCTCGCCCCCGACGTGGATCGTCCACCCCCCGAGCTGCGACGGACCGCGCCAGCGCTCGTGCCAGCCGCATAGCCGTTGAAGAAGCTTGGACGAGCGATCGGGATCGCTGACCGTGATGTTGGCGTGTTCGAGAAAACCGCTCGGCATGTGAAATCCTTTCTATGCAATATTTTGCCGCAATATCGAATCATTGCGCTTGAACCTTGTGCAACCTCAAGCTAACTTGAGGTCAAGCAAAATCGCGCTGGAGGGCGACTTGACCAAAGACGATCTGATCCCGATCGGCGCGCTCGCGCGGCGCACCGGGCTCGCGGTTTCGGCGATCCGTTTTTACGAGGCCAAAGGGCTGGTCCAGGCGATGCGCACCACCGGCAACCAGCGCCGCTTCCTGCGCTCCGACATCCGCCGCCTGAGCTTCATCCTGATCGCGCAAAAGCTGGGGCTGGGGCTGATCGAAATCGAAAGCGAGCTGGCCAAATTGCCGCAGGGCCGCACCCCGACGCTGACCGACTGGCAGCGGATCAGCCGCTCGATGCGCGCGCAACTCGACGCCAAGATTCAGCTGCTGACCCGGACCAAGCAGAAGCTCGACGAATGCATTGGCTGCGGGTGCCTGAGCCTCCAGCGCTGCCAGCTCTACAATCGTGAGGACCGCGCTGCCGCGGCGGGGCCGGGGCCGCGGTTCGTTCTGGGCTGATCGCGCAATCTAGGCGCTTGCCCGTCAAGCCGTTGCGGCTAGGCTGAGCGCGAACGATAAAACAAAGGGGCCGCACATGCGCAAGTCTTGGTGGATGCTCGCGGGCTTGATGCTCGCGCCCGTTGCCCTCGTGCCGGGCGCCATCGCGGCGTCCCCTGCGCAATCCGCGCGGAGCGAGGATGCGCGGCTGACCGCGTTCCTCGACGCCGAGTTCGCCGCCGACCTCAAGCTGCGCCCGCAGCTCGCCACCCGGCTCGGGCTCAAGGACGGCGAGGACCGGCTCGACGATAACAGCGACGCGGGCCAATTGCAGCGGCTCGAAGCGCGACGCGCGAGCGTGGCGCGGATGAATGCGAAATTCGATCGCGCCAAGCTCTCGTCGGCCGGGCAGACCAACTACGATATCTGGGCGGCGGAACTCGCGCGCGCCGAGCTGCAATACCGCTACCGGCGCTACCAACCGCCGTTTTATTCGTTCCTTTACTCGGCGCACTCGAGCCTGCCCGATTTTCTGATCAATACCCACACCGTCTCCAACGCATCCGACATGCGCGCGTACAACGCGCGGGTGCGGGCGATTCCGGCCGCGCTCGACACCGCGATCGCGCAGTCGCGCCTGTCCGACCGCGCGGGGGTGCGCGCGCCGAAGTTCGAGATCGAGCGCGTGATCGAGGGCAGCCGCACGCTGATTGCGGGGGCGCCGTTCGGCACGGGCGCGGACTCGCCGCTGTGGGCCGATGCGCGCGGCAAAGTCGGCAAGCTCGAAGCGTCGGGCAAAGTCTCGCCCGCCGAGGCCGAGCGCTTGCTCGCCGACACGCGCGCCGCGTTGCTGACGATGAAGCCCGGCTACAACCGGGTGATCGCGTGGGCGACGAGTGAGTTGCCGACCGCGCCGAGCGGACGAGTCGGCGCGATCTCGCTCCCCGGCGGCAAAGGATGGTATGCCGCCGCGCTCAAGCTCAACACCACGCTCGATCTCACCGCCGCGCAAATCCACGCCATCGGCCTTGGCGAAGTGCGGCGGATCGAAGCCGAGCAGGATGCGCTCGCGCGCCAGGCCGGGTTCGCGGATCGCAACGCGTTTTACGTCGATCGCGCCAAACGTTTCCCGCCGCTGCCGTGGACCGACGCTTTGCGCGCCGACTACTTGCGCACCGCCAACGAAGTCGTCGCGCACAACCGCACGCTGCTCCCCGCGCGGTTCCACGCCCTCCCGCAGTACCGCGCCGAAGTCGTCCGCGAGCCTGCGTTCAGCGAGGTCGCCGGCGGCGCCGCGCACGCCTCGGGGCCGAGCCCCGACGGGGTCCGCCCGGGCCGGGTGTTCGTCCATCTCGCCGGGCAGGCCGAAGACCCGGCGGGGGTTTACGACCTGATGTGCCACGAGGGCATTCCCGGCCACGTCATGGCGGGCGATATCCAGGTGCGCCAGACCGGCACTCCCAAGTTCCGCCGCTCGGGCGGCTATGTCGCGTTCAACGAAGGCTGGGCGCTTTACGGCGAGCTTTTGTGTAAGGAGATGGGCGCTTACCCCGATGTCGCCGCCGATTTCATGCGGCTCGACCAGGAGCTGTTCCGCGCCGCGCGGCTGGTGGTCGACACCGGCATCCACGCTCAGGGTTGGACCGAGGCGCGCGCGATCGCCTACATGACCGAAACCGGGCGGCTCGGCGCGGATCAGGCGCGATCCGAAGTGCGCCGCTACATCACGCTGCCGGGGCAAGCGACCGGCTACAAGATCGGGATGCTCAAGATCGTCGAGCTGCGCCGCCGGGCCGAGGCCGCGCTGGGGGCGAAGTTCGACGTCAGATCGTTCGACGATCTGATCATCGCAGAGGGCTCGCAGCCGCTCCCGGTGCTCGAGCGGCGGGTGAACGAATGGATCGCGGCGCAGGGGTGAGGTTGCGACAAGCTGACTCGGCGGAATCTGCCAGCAAGAGCTTTGCAACGCCGAGTCTTAGAAGAACCTGCCGTCCTGCTCGTAAATCGCATCGACTAACGCGAATACGTGCTTTGCCAAGGGGGTCTCGATTACCTCTTCTCGTCGGAGCCCGACAGCGGAAAGGCCTTCTTTCGGTGCGGCATCGACTACCATAACCGCCGGTGAGCCGTCAGGACCAACCTTATGCCAAAGCGAAACCGAGGATCGTTGGGATGGCGACGCCTCGTCTCCCCAAGCGCCGATTACCATTTCAAGACTAGCGCCGATATCCGCGAGATGCCCATCCGACCAACTCATCCAATAGGCGGCCAACGTCTTCTTATCGCTATGGACTAGTCCCCATACCATGTGGCTGTCGTTTCCGCAGCAGTCGCAATGACCGCCGCTTTCACCCAATCTCTCAACATCCAAAGCGGACATCACTCCGCCGCGATCAGCTCTTCCGCGCCACCGAGATCGACGCTGACCAGGCGGCTGACGCCTTGTTCGACCATCGTCACCCCGAACAGGCGGTGCATGCGGCTCATCGTCACGGCGTTGTGAGTGACGATCAGGTAGCGCGTCTCGGTCTCGGCGACCATCGCGTCGAGCAGGTCGCAGAAGCGCTCGATATTGGCGTCGTCCAAGGGCGCGTCGACTTCGTCGAGCACGCAGATCGGCGCGGGGTTGGTGAGGAACAGCGCGAATATCAGCGCGATCGCGGTCAGCGCCTGCTCACCGCCCGATAGCAGTGTCAGCGACTGCAGCCGCTTGCCCGGCGGCTGTGCGAAAATCTCCAAGCCCGCCTCGAGCGGGTCGTCGCTGTCGACCAGCGCGAGGTGCGCCTGTCCGCCTTCGAACAGCCGCGTGAACAGCCGGCGGAAATGCGTGTCGACCGCCTCGAACGCGGCGCGCAGGCGCTCGCGGCCCTCTCGGTTGAGATTGCCGATCGAGCCGCGCAGGCGGTGCACCGCTTCGGTCAGCTCGGCCTGTTCGGCGACGCTTTCGGCCGATTTCTGCTCGATCGCGGCGAGTTCGTCGGCGGCGACGAGGTTGACCGGGCCGAGCCGTTCGCGGTCGGCGACGAGCTTGTCGTGTGCGGAAGATTCCTCGCCCGCCGCGGCGACCTCGTCGGCGGCGAACGCAAACCGTTCGGGGAGCAGCGGCGGCGGCACTTGGAACCGCTCGCCCGAGATCGCCGCCATTTCGGCGCGGCGCGCTTCTTCGTTCTCGGCGCGCGCGGCAGCCCCGGCGCGGACTTCGCGCGCGTTCGCCAGCGCTTCGCTTGCGGTGGAAAAGGCAGCGTCGGCAGCACGCGCCGCCTCGCCGGTTTCGGCCACGCGCGCTTCGGCGGCGGCGAGTTCTACGCCGAGGCGCGCGCGCACTTCGTCGCCCGCCTCGATCTCGCGCATCAGCGAGGCGGGCTTGGCCGCGGTCACCGCGCGCTCTTCCGCGATTTCCTCGAAGCGCCGCGCGGTTTCGGCGAGCCGCGCCGACGCATCGCCCGCGCGCGCCTGCCAGCCGCGCATGTCGGCACGCTGCGCCTGCGCCCGCTCGCGCCCGACCGCGAGCGCCTGATCGTGCGCCGCGAGCGCGGCGGTCGCGGCCTGGAGTCCCTGCCGCGCGGCATCGTGCCGGGCTTGCGCGGCTTCGAGCTGCGCGCGCCCGCTAGCGGGGTCGGGGAGTTCGGCCTGCTTCGTGGAGGCCTCGGTGTGCTCGGCCTCG
>JBBRER010000108.1:0-7774 GCA_038202745.1 Sphingomonadales bacterium | reverse complement strand
CGGCGCCGGAGTCGGGCGCGGCGTGACGACGGCCGGATTGTCCGGATCGACCGGCCCCTGGGCGCGCTTGTTCGGCGTGGGCGAGTTCGATGGCAGGCGGAAGTCGTTCGTCGACTGCGCCCACCCCGGCGCGGCCGCCAGAACCAATGCGGCGCTCGCGGCGGTCAATGCGATCCTCAAAGTGCTTGCCCGGTTCATGGCCATCCCGCGCGCGTGGCTCGGCGCGAGGGGGTGAATAGGGATTGAACCCGCCGCATCCAACCGGCGTCTTGTGCGCCGCGCACGATAGAGGCATGGCGCGTGGCATGGCGGACACACCTGGCGCTCCCTTGTATCTTGGGCGGTCGAGCGATCTGCCCGCCTCGCCCGAGGCGGCGGTGCTCGATTACGTGCCCAACCCGCGCGCCGGTGCGCTTTACCTCGTCCGCTTCGCCGCGCCCGAGTTCACCTCGCTGTGCCCGGTGACCGGCCAGCCCGATTTCGCGCATCTGGTGATCGACTACGCGCCCGCTGCGACGATCGTCGAATCGAAGAGCCTCAAGCTGTTTCTCGGGGCTTTCCGCAACCACGCGGGGTTTCACGAGGACGTGACCGTGGGGATCGGGCAGCGGCTGGTTGTAGAAATGCAGCCCAGATGGCTGAGGATCGGTGGCTACTGGTACCCCCGCGGGGGGATACCGATCGACGTGTTCTGGCAATCGGGTGCGGCGCCGGAGGGGCTGTGGGTGCCCGAGCAAGGGGTGAGCGGATATCGGGGCAGAGGCTAGATCGCCCGCTCTACAGCGCGGTCCTGAGCGACCACAATTCCGGAAACGCGCGTTTGTTCAGCGTCGAGTGGAGATAGCTGACTCCCGCGGTGCCGCCGGTTCCGCGCTTGCCGCCGATCACGCGCTCGACCGTGAGGACATGCTTGTGCCGCCAGGTCGCGGTTGCGTCGTCGATATCAACGAGCTTCTCGGAGAGCTGGTAGAGGTCCCAATAGCGGGCGGTATCGCGGTAGACCTCGAGGAACGCGGCCTCGACTCCCGGATTGGCCACATAGGTCTGGGTGACGTCGCGGTTCAGCACTTCGGCGGGGATCGCCAGCCCGGCGCGCGCTGCGGCGCGGATCGCCTCGTCCCACAGGCTAGGCGCATCGAGCGCCGCCTGCATCGCCGCGCGCGCCTCGGGCCGATCGGCGTGGTGATCGAGGAACCGCGCGTCCTTCAATCCGAGCATGTATTCGACCGTGCGGAACTGGTCCGACTGGAACCCCGAACTCGGCCCCAGAACGTCCCGGAAGCGCGAGTAGTCCGACGGGGTCATCGTCGCGAGCACGTCCCACGAGAGCGTCATCACCGCTTGGATCCGGCTGACCCGGGCGAGCGCCTTGTAGGCGGGGATCAGCGCGTCTTGGCGGACTTGCGCGATCGCGAGTTTCAATTCGCGGATCAACTGCTTGAGCCACAGTTCTTTGGTCTGATGGATCAGAATGAACAGCATCTCGTCGTCGCAATCCGACAGCGGATGCTGCGCGCCGAGCAGCACGTCGAGATCGAGATAGCGCGCATAAGTCATGGGGGGCGAGGTCATGACGCCTCATTCTCTGCGGTGCGCACAATTGCAATCCTCCCCGGCACGGGGAGGGGGACCGCCGCAGGCGGGGGAGGGGGCTCGCCGCGTGATGCAGCCGTGCGTTCGTGGTGAGCCCCCACCGTCAGCGCTTCGCGCCGCCACCTCCCCCGGCGGGGGAGGATTTAGAACACCGCCCTCGGCGCGTCCTCGCCCATCATCGCTTGGCGGACGAGCGGGATCGGCGGGCCGCCGTAGTCGAGGAACGCATCGTGAAACTGCTTCCACGCCGGCCGCCCCCCGCGGCTCGCGGTCCAGTCGGCGCGCAGCTTGCGGATCATCAACTTGCCCAGCGTGTAGTTGAGATACGCCGGATCGTACGCCCCGCGCCGCGCCTGCTGCTCGGCGGTGCCTTCGTCCTGGAAGCACGCCTGCATGAACAGCGCTTTCGACTGGTCGATGGTCATCCCCGCGGTGTGCAGCCGGATCGCCGAAAGGAACCGGCAATCGCGCAGCAACGCGTTGGTAAGTTGGCCGATGTGGACTTCGGGATCGCCATTGCCGAGCCCCGCTTCCCACATCATTTCCTCGCCGTAATGCGCCCATCCTTCGGCGAACGCATAGCCCACGAACAGCCGTCCGAATAACGACGGCGCGCGGTTGGCGTGGAGGAACTGGAGAAAGTGCCCCGGCATCACCTCGTGGACCGAGGTGAACATCAGATCGTCCACCCCCGGAATGTAGTCGGCCTGCTTCTCGGGCGTCCACGTCGGATCGGGGGCGGCGATGTAATAGATCGACGGGATCCCGTGCTCGTACGGCCCCGGGGGATCGATGTAGGCGCCGTTCTGACTGTTGTAGGGCGGACTCTGGCGGACCAGCGCCTGCTCGGTGCCGGGAATTGTGACCAGGTCCTTGGCCTGGACGAATGCACGCAGCATCGGGATTTGCTTCGTGGCCTCGGCGACCGGGCCGCCCGCCGGCTTGTGCGCGTTCATCTTGGCCATGCAGTCGGGGATGCTCGCCCCCGGCGCGAACTGGCCGCAGGCTTCCTTCAGCGCGTCCTGGTTGCGCTTGAGATCGGCCTCGCCGACTTGCTCGAGCTGAGCCAGCGGCACGTCGACCGCCTCAGTGTCCTTGAGCATTTGCGCGAACTTGCCCGCGCCCAGCGCATATGTCGCGCTGTCGCCTTGTCGCGTCTTGAGCCACGACGTGAGGTCGGCCATCGCCGCCGCCGCCTTCGTGCCCGCCGCCTTGAGCCGAGCTTGCAGCGCGGGATCGCCCACATCGGCGAACGCGGCCACCGCGTCCTTGCCGTAGAACCCGGCATAACCGCCGAATGCCGAGGCGGCGTAAGTGACGAACGGCGCGGGCAGTGGGCCAGCCAGGTTGGCCTTGATGTTCGCCGCACCCGCGGGGATGCCCTCGAGGAAGTTCGCCAATGCCGCCGCGCGTTGCGGCCTGGGCGCGTATTCGCGGGTCAAATAGACATTGGGATCGAGCGCGCCGACGTACCATGCGGGGTTGGTGTGCGGCTGGTCGGCGACTTCGAGCCAGAACAGCTGGCCCCTGGCGACCTGGATCATGTAGTCATGCGCGAACTTGTCGCGGCCCTTGAGATCGCCGTAAGCGCCCGCGTCCGCGATCACTTTGCGCAAGAAATCGCCGCGCGACTTCAAGCCAGCCGCGCTCCAGTCGGGGAACTTGCCGTCGTATTGATGCGCGCCTTCATAGACCGCGAAGCCCGGATCGATCTTGAGCCAGCCGTCGATCGTCGCTTGGGTGAACTTCGCCCAGGGAAGCTGCGGCTGGGCGCCGGCGCCGGCCATGTTACACGAAGCGAGCGAGGCGGACGCGAGCAGCGTCAGCAGCGTGCGGCGAAAAACCATTGGCGACTCTCCCGAATTTATCGTTGCGCGGGTGCTGGCGGCTTCGCGCGGCGAGGGCAAGGCCCCGTTCGACGTACGTCAGCGCGTCCCCAGCCCGCGCGCGATGATTCCGCGCAGTATTTCGCGCGTGCCCCCGCGCAGCGACCAGCTGGGCGCGTTGAGCACGATGTTGCCGAGCACCGCGGCGTAGGCATTGGCGGCGCGCGGGTCGGGCTCGCAATCGACCAGTTCTCGCGCCAGATCGGGCAGCGCCTGTTCGAACAGCGCGCCGACGTCCTTGACGATCGCCGCCTGCAGCCCCGCGTCCTGCTTCGCCTGGAGCATTGCCGCGACCGAGCGCGACAGCCGCCGCAGCACCGCCAGCCGCGCGGTGATGCGGCCGAGCAGGATCTGCGCGGCGTCGCTTTCGCGGCCGCGCAGCACGTCGATCAGGCGGTAAAGCAGTTCGATCGAGGAGAGGAACCGCTCCGGCCCCGAGCGCTCGAACGCGAGCTCGCTCATCACCTGCTCCCAGCCCCGGCCCTCGGTGCCGAGCAGCATGTTCGCGGGGACCGCCGCGTCCTCGAAATGCATCTCGTTGAAGTGGTGCTGGCCCGCCAGATCAATGATCGGCAGGATCGTCAGTCCCGGGGTATTCTTGAGATCGACGATCAGCTGGCTGGTCCCGCGCTGGCGGTCGGCGGCGGTGCCGTCGGTGCGGCAGAACACGATCGCGTAGTCGGCTTCGTGCGCGAAGCTGGTCCACAGCTTGGTCCCGGTGACGCGGTAGGTGTCGCCGTCACGCACCGCGCGAGTGCGCGTCGCGGCGAGGTCCGAACCCGAATCGGGCTCGCTCATCCCGATCCCGAACGACAGCTCACCCGCGGCGATGCCGGGGAGGATCGTGTCCTTCTGGTGGTCGGTGCCGTACTTGATGATCGACGGCCCGCTCTGGCGGTCGGCGATCCAGTGCGCGCCGACCGGAGCGCCCGCGGCGAGCGATTCCTCGACCACCACGTAACGCTCGAATGCGCTGCGCTCGTGCCCGCCGTACTGCTTGGGCCAGGTCATCCCGAGGTAGCCGGCCTGGCCCATCGCGCGGCTGAAGCCGCGGTCGTAGCCGTACCAGTTGTCCGAGCGCTGGCGCGCATTGCGCCCGGCGAGCTGCGCGGCGAGGAACGCGCGGAACTCGGCCCGCAGCGCGAGCACCGCGTCGCTGTCGGCGGGGGGGGAGGGGAAGGGGATCGCGCTCATGGCCCAAAGCAACTCATAAGGATGTCACCATCGGCCAGTAGCCGTCTGGCCCGGCATCGAGCGCCGCCCCACCGAGCAGCTTGGCCCATTGCACCTGCCCGCCGAAATCGTCGCGCCAGGTCCACAGCGCGGTGGTGAACAGGTGCAGCGGGTGCTCGAGCGTGAAGCCGATCGCGCCGTGCATCTGCGTGGCAATGCTCGCCCCCGCGCCCGCGGCTTCGCGCGCGCGCAGCGATCCGGCGGCGACGCCCGCGATGTCGCCGCGGGCCAGCGCGTCGGCGGCGAGATCGGCGGCGGCGGTGGCGCAGGCGAGCTCGCCCGCGAGCTTGGCCAATTCGTGCTGGACGACCTGGAACTTCTGCAACGACTTGCCGAACTGGACGCGTGTGGCGGTGTGCTCGAGTGTCAGGTCGAGTGCGGCTTCGAGCGCTCCGGCGATCTGAAACGCGCGGATGGTCGCGCCCTCGGCGAGAACGTCATGCGGCAACGGCGCGCCTTCGTCCGCCGCCCAGTCGAGCGCGATCGTCGGGCGCGGGAGGGCGTTGAGCGCGTGGCCGGGCTCGGCGATCGTCCAAGCGGAACGCGGCACCCGATAGAGCCGGTCGCCGACCGCGAGCGCAAGGCAATCGAGGTGCTCGGCCCACGGGACGCGCGCCACCGTGCCGTCGAGCGAATCCGCCACCGCCAGCCCCGTCGCGCCTTCGGCCAGCGGCAGCCCCGCGGCGGCGAGCAGGCGGTTCGCCGCCATTGTCTCGGCCACCGGCAACGGCACCGCGTGGCGGCCGAGCAGCCGCAGAACCTCGCCTTGCTCGTCGCTCGAGACTCCGAAACCGCCCTGGTCCTCGTCAAGCAGGACCAACGGCAGCCCCATTTCGGCGAGTTCGTCCCACTCCGCGGCGAGCCATTCGCCCGCGCGGGCGCGCGCCTGCGCCTTGTCGTCGAAGCGAGCCGTCAGCAGGCGCTCGATGGTCTCGGCGAGCAATGGAGTCTCCTCAAGAGCTGGTGCCGGCTAGAGGATTCGAACCCCTGACCCCCTGATTACAAATCAGGTGCTCTACCAACTGAGCTAAGCCGGCGCGAAGCCGGGCTTAGCGTCAAGGGACGCCGAAGGTCCAGCCCTCGGTCGCGGCGATGGCGTAGGTCATCGCGGTGGGCGCCCAGAGCTCGGGGCGGTGCGCAACGTGCCGCAGCCACGCGGCGGCGAGCAGCGCATCGCTCGAATGATCGTCGATCGCTCCGCTCCCGCGCACCGGTTTACTCTCGAGCGCGACCAGCGCAGCGTTTAGCTCCGCGTAGGAGCGCATCTTCGCACGCGAGGCGCTGCGCCCGGCGGCGATTGCGGCGACCGTGGTGTAGATTTCTACGACCACGGGGCCGGACTCGGGCAGCGGATCGACCGGCCACAGCGGCAGCTTACCGGAAAGGCGGTGGAGCACGCGCATGCCGGTGAGGCTGGCCTTGCCAACTTGCGCCGCGCCGACGAGGTTGAAGTTCGAATAGGGCTTGCAGCCTAGCGCGCGCTGGTGAAGCTCGGTTACGCGCAGCCGTCCCCCGCCGCCTCCGAACAGCGCGCCCTCGCGCCCGCCGTGGCGGCGGTAATGCGGTGCGAACTCGGGATGATCGACGAACGAATTTGCGCCGAGATGCGGCTCGTCGGCACAAATCGCCTCGACCCGCGCCCACAGCGCGCGAGCATTGGTCGGACTGTCGTTGTGGCCCGGGAAATAAGCGCCGCGGTCGGCGAAGGCGAGCGCGGTGCTGATGTCGAGCCCGACCAGCGTGTTCGCGGGCATTCCGGTCAGCAACCAGTCCAGAAGCTCGCCGCGCGACCAGCGGTGGGGGTGCGGGCGGATCAGCTTGGGCGCAGCGCTTCCTTCGCTGCAAATTGCCACCGCGATCCCGCGATGACGCTCGCCGACCGCGCCCGACCAGTCGATCGCGGCGAAATGCCTGAAGCGCGGCGGCGTCACTTCTTGCGCGGGCGTGCCGGCTTCTTGGCCGCTGCATAGTCGCGCGAACGGCGGATCACCTCGCGCACGCGTTCGGGATCGGGACTGTCGAAGCGCGCCAACACCGCATCCCAGCCCTGGTAGTGCAGCGTCTGCCAGAAGGTTTCGGCACCGGTTTCCATGAGGATTTCGATTTCGTCGCGATCGAGCGCAAGGACGAACGAACTGCCGGACTCGTGCCCGACGTTGACGAAGGCGCGGCGGTTGGCGCTCACCCTTGCGGCGGGCTGCCCATAGCTGCTCGATCGCTCGACCCCAGGTAGCGTCATGGCGAAGTCGAGCGCCTTGGCGAAGCTGTCGATGCGCTCAGCCATCGCCGCCTGACTCGCGCCGGCGCGTCTCCCACCATTCCATCCGCTTGCGCACCTCGCGTTCGTAGCCGCGCTCGACCGGGCGGTAGAAGTCCTGCGGCTCCATCTCCTCGGGCCAGTAGTTCGCGCCCGAAAAGCCGCCTTCGGCATCGTGGTCGTAGGCATAGCCCGCGCCGTAGCCGATGTCCTTCATCAGCTTGGTCGGAGCGTTGAGGATGTTCTGCGGAGGCATCAGGCTGCCCGTATCGCGCGCGCTTTTCCACGCGGCTTTCTGCGCGGCGTAGGCGGCGTTCGATTTGGGCGCGGTGGCAAGGTAGAGGCACGCCTGGACGATCGCCAGCTCGCCTTCGGGGCTGCCGAGGAAGTCGTAGGCGTCCTTCGCCGCGAGGCACTGGACCAGCGCTTGCGGATCGGCGAGCCCGACATCCTCGACCGCGGCGCGAACCAGCCGCCGCAGCACGAACAGCGGCTCCTCGCCCGCGGTCAGCATCCGCGCGAGGTAATAGAGCGAGGCCTGCGGGTCCGACCCGCGCAAGCTTTTGTGCAGCGCCGAGATCAGGTTGTAGTGACCCTCGCGGTCCTTGTCGTAAACCGCGACACGGCGCTGGAGGAACTTGCCGAGCCCCGCCGCATCGAGCGGCTGGGTGAGGCCGGCGGCATAGAGCGTCTCGGCCTGGTTGAGCAGGAACCGCCCGTCGCCGTCGGCGGTCGCGAGCAGCGCAGCGCGCGCCTCTCCGGTCAGCGGCAACCCGCCTTCGAGCACCTCGGCCTTGTCGAGCAG
>JBBRER010000107.1:0-7838 GCA_038202745.1 Sphingomonadales bacterium | reverse complement strand
GGGACTTCGCCGAACGGGATTGCCTTTTTGCCGGTGCCGCAGATGTCCTTGAAAGTCAGCGTGGTGTAGCCGAGGTGCCGCACCGCGAGTTCGTCCATCCCGTGCCCGCCGCCGATCCCGTCGAGGCTGCGTCCAGCGTCCAGATCGAAGCTGACGATCATCGTATCGTCGACCGGGGCGACATCGATGCCGTGGCGCGCCAGAATGTTGATGTCGTATTTAATGTTCTGCCCGACCTTGAGCACCGCCTCGCTTTCGAGCAGCGGCTTGAGCAGCGCGAGCGCGGTTGCCAGCGGGACTTGCACGGGCTTTTCGGCGAACATGTCGCTCCCGCCGTGGCCGAGCGGGATGTAGCAGGCCGCGCCGGGGCCGGTGCACAAGCTGATCCCGGCCAGGTCCGCGCGCATCGCGTCCAATGAGCTGGTTTCGGTGTCGACCGCGACCAGCCGGGCGGCGAACGCATCAGCCACCCAGCGCTCGAGCGCTTCGGCGGTCTGGACGCAGTCGTAGCCCGAGCGGTCGATCGCGGGCCAATCGGGCAGCGGCTGGCGGCTGCCCTGCGGTGCGGCGGACGCTCCGGGCATGATCGGCGCGGCGGAGTGAAGCTGCGTCGGTGGACCCGGGCTACCGCGCCCGTCATCGAGCCGTTTGAGCAGGCTGGTGAAGCCGTGCTCGGTCAGGAACGCGGCGAGCGGGGCTTCCGGAATCTTGCCGAGCTTGAAATCCTCGATTGGGAGCGGAAGCTCGCAGTCCTCCTTGAGCTGGACGAGGACGCGCGACAGCCGCGCCATCTCGGCCTGCTCGATCAGGCTTTCGCGCAACTTGCCCGGTTTCATATCGGGCGCGGCGTCGAGCACGCTTTCGAGGTCGCCGTGCTCCTGGATCAGCTTCGAGGCCGTTTTGGGCCCGATTCCGCGGATGCCGGGGACGTTGTCGACCGCATCGCCCATCAGCGCGAGCACGTCGCCGACCAGTTCGGGACGGACACCGAACTTTTCCTCGACCTCGGGAATGTCGATCCGCAGGTTCTTCATCGTATCGAGCATGTCGATGCAGCCGCCGCCGGGTTTGTCGTCCCCTTCCCCGCCCTCTGCGCATTTGCCGACGAGCTGCATCAGGTCCTTGTCCGAGCTGACGATGGTCACATCCCAACCCTGCCGGGTGGCTTCGCGGGCGTAGCTGGCGATAAGGTCGTCGGCCTCGAGGTCGTCTTCCTCGATGCACGCCAGGCTGAACGCCCGCGTGGCGTCGCGGATCAGCGGGAATTGCGGCACCAGGTCCTCGGGCGGGGGCGGTCGGTTGGCCTTGTACTGGTCGTAAAGCGCGTTGCGAAAGCTGGTCGAACCTTTGTCGAGGATCACCGCGAGGTGCGTGGGGCCGTCGGCCTTGTTGAGATCGTCGGCGAGCTTCCACAGCATCGTGGTGTAGCCGTAGACCGCGCCCACGGGCACGCCGCGCGGGTTGGTCAGTGGCGGCAGGCGGTGGTAGGCGCGGAAGATATAGGCCGACCCGTCGACCAGGTAGAGATGCTGCTTGGCGTCCATCGCTGGGGACTAGCAGCGGCGTACGGCAGGCGCGAGTGGGTTTGTGGCGACACCCGAAGAGCGATTCGCGGGTCAGACCGGGTTCATCCAAGCCTCGTCATATCCGCGCCATATTGCTGTTCGACAGCAAATTACCGGCGGAATAGCGCGGGTCCGGGGACGGCGCGCGACATTCGCTTGCATCCGATTTGGAAGGCGATTAATTGACGCGGCGAAGTCTACCGAAGCGGTAGTCTTTCCGCGCGGTTGCGTTCGACGCTGCCGCGCGTGGTCCACTCGCTGTTCAAGGATTACCACTCATGCGCAAGATCGTTCTCGCCGCCGCCGCCGCCGGCGCCGCGCTCGCCCTCTCGGCCTGCTCGGACAAGACTGCCGACGCCACTGCTTCGGATGCGGCCATGACCGCTTCGGATACCTCGACCGACGCCGCGATGGCTGCTTCGGGCGCCGCGACCGACGCCGCGATGGGCGCCTCTTCGGCGGCCGCCGGCGCTTCGATGGCCGCCACCGACGCCGCGATGGCTGCTTCGGGTTCGGCCAGCGATGCCGCGATGGCTGCTTCGGACGCTGCGAAGAAGATGTAATCTTCGCCGCACGGCAAAGTTCGGGGCGCCGGGAGCAATTCCGGCGCCCCTTTCTTTTGCGCGGCGTTTAACCGGACGGTTAAATGGACCTTGCCAGTCATTGCGGCGCACGCCACCATCGGACGATATGAGCGCCGATGACCTCACCGCGGGACTCGCCCGCGCCTTGGCCCGCGCGGGACTATCCGCGCCCCGCGCGCTCGAACGGCTCTCAGGCGGCGCCAATATGGAATCCTGGCGGTTTAGCGCGGGAAGCGAGGCTTTCGTTCTGCGCCGCGCGCCGACCCCGGCCATGATCGCCGGGCGCCCGCTCGACCACGCGGGCGAGGCGCGGGTGATCCGGGCCGCGCACACCGCCACGGCATTAGCGCCCGACGTCGTCGTCGAACTCGAACCGGGGGACGGGATCGGCAGCGGCTTCGTCATGCGTGCGCTGCGCGGAACGGCCGACCCCACGGCCATTCTCGCGCTGTCCGATCCCGGTCGGCTGCTCGCCCAGATCGCGACGGTACTGGCCGATATCCATCGCATCGATCCCGCCATTCCGGGTCTGCCGACGATGGACGCCGCCGCCGCGTTGGCCGAACTGAAAGTCCGGTTTCTCGCTTATGGCGGCGATCGCCCGGTGATCGCGCTGGCGCTGGCGTGGATCGAGGCGAATTTGCCTGCACCCATCGCGCCGGGGCTGGTTCACGGCGATTTCCGCATGGGCAACCTGCTGGCGCATGACGGGTTGCTCGAGGGGGTACTCGACTGGGAGCTGGCTCATGCGGGCGATTTCCACGAGGATCTGGCTTACGGCTGCATGACCGTGTGGCGCTTCTCACGGCCCGATCGGCCGGCGCTGGGGCTGGGCGGCATCGAGGAATATATCGCTGCGTACGAGCGCAACGGCGGCTCACCCGTCGATCGCGCACGGTTTCGCTTCTGGCTGATCTACCGCACCTGCTGGTGGGCGTTGGGCTGCTTGCAGATGGGCGCGATCTGGCGTTCGGGCGCGGATCGTTCGGTCGAGCGCGTGGTGGTCGCCCGTCGTTGCCCCGAGCAGGAGCTCGACCTACTGCTGCTCCTCGAAGCCGAAGCGCCGGAGGCCGAACGCGCGCGCGCGCTGCCGCTTCCGGGCGAGATGCTGGCCGAGCCACGCGGCGAACCGAACGCGGCCGAGATCGCAACCGCGGTTTCGGAATGGCTGGCGAGCGACATCAAGCCGCTGGTCAGCGGGCGCGCTCGCTTCGATCTCGCGGTGGCGCGCAACGCGCTCGGCATCGTCGCGCGGGAGTTGGTGCAACGCCCTGCGGCGCACGACCCAGCGCTTGCCGCGGCGCTGCTCGAAGGCCGCGCCAACCTCGCCACGCCCGGGCTGCTCGCGAGGTTGCGCCGGATGGCGCTCGACAAGCTTGCCGCCGACATGCCCAAGTATCCCGCGCTGGCCTTGGCGCGGGCGCAATGGGAAGGACCCGCCTGATGGACTTCGCGCTCCCTGCCGACCTCGTCTCCTACCTTGCCGAACTCGACGCGTTCATCGCCGCCGAGATCGCCCCGCTAGAGGCGCAGGACGACAACGTCCGCTTCTTCGACCACCGCCGCGAATACGCGCGGACCGATTTCGAAAACCAGGGCTTGCCGCGCCACGAGTGGGAAGAGCTGCTGCGCGAGGCGACGCGGCGCGCCGATGCCGCGGGGCACTGGCGTTTCTCCGCGCCCGGCAAGTGGGGCGGCAAGGACGGCTCGAACTTATGGATGGCGGTTATCCGCGATCGGTTCGCTGCCAAAGGACTGGGCCTCCACAACGATCTCCAGAACGAGCACTCGATCGTCGGCAACTTCCCGTTCGTTGCGATGTTCGAGGAGTGGGGGACCGCGGCGCAGCAGGAGGAATTCATCGCCGGCGGGTTCGCCCGCCAGCGCCGCGTCGCGTTCGGTCTGACCGAGCCCGATCACGGGTCGGACGCGACGTTCATGGAAACCCGCGCGGTGCGCGAGAGCCGGGACGGCGTGCCCGGCTGGCGGATCGACGGGCGCAAGATGTGGATTACGGGCATGCACGTCGCCACGCACTGCGCGCTGTTCACGCGCACCTCCGGCAAGGACGGCGAGGCGCGCGGGATCACTTGCCTGCTCGTCCCCAATCCTACCCCCGGGCTGGAAATCGAAGAGTACATGTGGACTTTCAACATGCCCACCGATCATCCCCGGCTGAGCCTGACCAACGTCTGGGTGCCAGAAACCGCGATGCTGGGCGAGGAAGGCCGCGGGCTCAGCCTGGCGCAAAGCTTCGTCCACCAGAACCGCATCCGCCAGGCGGCGAGTTCATTGGGTGCGGCGACGTTCTGCATCGAGGAAAGCGTCAAATACGCACGCGCGCGCAAGCCCTTCGGTGAGGAACTCGCGCGCAATCAGGCGATCCAATTCCCGCTGGTCGAGCTTGCGACGCAAGTCGAGATGCTGCGGCTGCTAATCTACAAGACCGCGTGGGACATGGACGGAACGGAACATGCCGCGATCGAGCGCGAGCTCTCCGACAAAGTCAGCATGTGCAACTACTGGGGGAACCGGCTGGTGTGCGAGACCGCGGACCGGGCGATGCAGGTCCACGGCGGGATCGGATATTCGCGGCACAAACCGTTCGAACACATCTACCGCCACCACCGCCGCTACCGCATCACCGAGGGCGCGGAAGAGATTCAGATGCGCAAGGTCGGGGCTTACCTGTTCGGTTACCTCGGCCCGCGCCGCGCGATGTTTTCCTGATGGGGAATGAGGCGACAGAATCGTGTCCGCAAGGCAACAGCCGCGCAAAATAGTTGTGCCGCGTCTATCGCGTGGAATCCTGCGAGGTTATGAGGAGGCTGGGCATCGCCGTACGCGGCCGGGGCCAACAGGGAGTTAGCCGATCATGAAGACCTTTCGCGCCGGCCTTTTGGCTTCGCTTTCCGTCCTGTCGCTGGCCGCACCGGCGTTTGCCCAAGACACCCCGGCCGCCACGACCGCCGATGATCCCACCGCGCCACAGATCATCGTCACCGGCACCCGCGCGGCCAACCGCACGGTGCAGGATTCGCCGGTGCCGGTCGACGTGCTGTCGAACGCGGCGCTGACCACCAGCGGCTCGGGCGAGACCAACAAGATCCTCAACAAGCTCGTGCCCAGCTTCAACTTCCCCCAGCCCGCGATCAACGACGGCACCGACGCCATCCGCCCGGCGACCTTGCGCGGGCTTTCGCCCGATCAGGTATTAGTGCTGGTCAACGGCCGTCGCCGCCATGTCTCGGCGCTGCTCAACATCAACGGCTCGGTCGGCCGCGGCTCGGCGGCGGTCGACATGAACTCGATTCCCACGATCGCGCTCGACCGGATCGAAGTGCTCCGCGACGGCGCGTCGTCGCAATACGGCTCGGACGCGATTGCAGGGGTAATCAACCTGCGGCTCAAGACCGCCAACCACGGCGGACGCTTCACCGCCAGCTACGGTAAGTACGACACCACGCTCGATGGGGTCGCCAACGTGACGGGGCTCCAGTCGACGGGCGGACAACCTGGGTTCGACCCCGCCGACGCCAGCGCCACTCAGCCGTCGCGCTATCTTCTCGCCAACACCTCGGGCGAGCGCCACGCCCGCGACGGTGAGACCTACACCGCATCTGGCAATCTCGGCTTGCCGTTCTTCGGCAACCAGGACGGCTACATCAACGTCACCGCCGAGTATCGCCACCGCGGCTACACCAACCGCCAGGGGTTCGATCTGCGGCCCAACTACAATCGACCGACCGCGGCTTTCGACGCGCGCGAACTCACTTTCAACCGCCTCGAATACCGCTTCGGTGACCCGGCGGCGGACGACTACATCCTGTTCGTCAACTCGGGCGTGCCGGTCGGCGATTCGCTCGAGCTGTTCGCTTACGGCAGCTTCAACCAGCGCGATTCATTGAGCGCGGCGAATTATCGCCAGCAGTCGAGCGGCAACAACCGCGATTTCTCGGCGCTGGCGCCCAACCAGGCGCCCAATCCCGCCAACTTCGTCGCGCTCACCCCGGACGGCTTCCTGCCGATGATCCAGTCGGACCTGACCGATTATTCGGGGACCGTGGGCCTGCGCACTACGGCGGGCGAATGGCGCGCCGAATCGGCGTTCAGCTATGGCCACAACGATTTCGACTATCGGGTCGAAAACTCGCTCAACACCAGCTTCGGACCCAATCCGCAGCGCTCGTTCGACGCCGGCGGGCTGCGCTACAGCCAGTACCTCGCCACGCTCGATGTCAGCCGCGACTTCGACGCCGGGTTCGCCAAACCGCTAACGCTGGCGTTCGGCGCCGAATACCGCGTCGAGCGCTTCGGCGAGCGCCCGGGCGAGCCTTCGTCCTACGTCGCGGGTCCATTCTTCCGTGCGTCGATCGTGAATACGACCGCCGCGAATTGCACGATCCAGGGCGGGGTTTTCAGTGGGACGACCTGTTCGTTCCCGGGCCGCGCCGCGGCGGTTGGCGCGCAGGGTTTCCCCGGCATCCCCGCGGCAAGCCGGACCAACGTCAAACGCGACAACATTGCGGGCTACGTCGAACTCGACACCGATCTGTTCGACAGGTTCACCGTGACCGCTGCGGGGCGGTTCGAGCACTATTCGGACTTCGGCAATACGCTCACCGGCAAGCTTGCCGCGCGGTATGAATTCGTTCCCGGGTTCGCGGTTCGCGGCTCGATTTCGAACGGCTTCCGCGCGCCCTCGCTGCATCAGCAGTTCTTCACCACCACCTCGACCAACATCATCGGCGGCCAGCTGATCGACGTCTCGACCGTCGCGGTGGCAAGCCCGGTCGCGACCGCGCTCGGCTCCAAGCCGCTCAAGCCCGAAAAGTCGGTCAACTTCTCGGGCGGCTTCACCGCCAATCCGCTGCGCGGGCTGACTTTCACGGTCGATTATTACAACATCAAGATCACCGATCGCGTGGTGCTGACCGAGAATCTCGGCTCGGCCGGCGCAGGCACCGCGACGCAGAATGCCGCGGTCAAGGCGGTGCTCGACGCCAACGGCTTCCCCTCGGTCGGCGCGGCGCGGTTCTTCATCAACGGGCTCGACACCCGCACCCACGGCGTCGACGCGGTGCTCAACTGGCGGCTGCCGTTGGGCGAAGGGCTTGGCAAGTGGACGCTGACCGCCGCCTACAACTACAACAAGACCAAGATCCTCAAGTATCACAACGATCTCGGTCCGCTGGCGACGATCCCCGGGCTGGCGCTGTTCGGGCGGATCGAATCGCTTCGCTTCACCGAAGGTCAGCCGCGCGACAAAATCGTGCTCAACCTCGACGGCGACATCGGCATGTTCGGCTTCGGCGCGCGCACGACGCGCTATGGGCGTGTGATCTCGCCGGGAGCCGCCGCGCCGATCGGCAACACCACCAGCCTGACCGCTTTCGGGCCTGACGATATCTTCCTCAGCCCGAAATGGATCACCGACTTCGAGTTGCGGTTCAAGCCGATCAGCCGGATCACGCTGACCGCGGGCGTCGACAATGCGTTCGACGTCTATCCCGATCGCTCGCCGTTCGGCCCGCGACCGGCGGCGATCGGCGGACAGTATCCGGCAACGCAGCAGTTCCTGCCTTATTCGACTTTCTCGCCGTTCGGGTTCAACGGCCGGTTCCTTTACGGACGCGTCGCTATCGACTTCTAATCGGAGCACGCGCGAACGAAAAGGCCCGCGGGGATC
>JBBRER010000106.1:0-7913 GCA_038202745.1 Sphingomonadales bacterium | reverse complement strand
TGCAACCAGTTCGGCGGGCAGGAACCTGGATCGGCGGACGAGATCGAGAGCTTCTGCAAGCTCAATTTCGGCGTCAGCTTCCCCTTGATGGGCAAGATCGACGTCAATGGCGCGAACGAAACCCCGCTCTACAACTGGATGAAGAGCGAAGCGCCGGGGTTGATGGGGACGTGCGGGATCAAGTGGAACTTCACCAAGTTCCTGATCGACCGTGAGGGGCGCGTGGTGCGCCGCTACGCCCCGACCGACAAGCCCGAAGCCATCGCCAGGGACATCGAAAAGCTGCTCTGATGGGCGAGCCCGAAAGCCTCGCGACCGACGAAGGGCTGGCCAAGCACCTGGCGCGCCATGCCTACGACCGGCTGATCATGCTGTCCGACGGTATTTTCGCCATCGCCACCACGCTCGCGGCGCTGGAAATCAAGCTTCCCGACCGCATCGACGATCCGTCTGAAGTGCTGATCGCGATCCGCCGTCCGCTCGCCGCCTACATCATCAGTTTCGCGGTGATCGCGGTGTTCTGGTTGAGCAGCCGCGACTTGTTCGCCCGGATTGCGAGGGTCACGCGCCCGTTGACCGCCTTGACGCTCGCAATGCTGTTCGCGGTGTCGCTGATCCCGCTCGGGGTGGCCGGGATAGCCGGACATGGCCCCGAGGCCGGCCTCAGGATTTACGCGTCGACGATGGCCGCGTGCGGCGTGCTCAACGCCGCGTTGTGGTGTTACGCCGCCGCCGCGCCGGGCGTCATGCGCGCCGAGGTGACCGCAGAATACCGCTGGACGCGCGCGCTCGGCTCGCTGGCGATGCCGCTGCTGTTCCTGCCCATGCTGGTGGTCCCGCTCGCCTCGCTCTCGATGGTCGTGCTCCCACTGGCGGTCGTCGTGGCGGTGGTCCGGCGGCGAGTGCTCCCGCGTTTGATGCGGCGCAAATTTGCTGCGGACAGGAGTTCCGAATCGGTTGATGCCGGGGTGCGCGCGAGCCCATAACGCGGCGATGGCTTTCGTCCCGTTCGTCCCGCTGCGCGTCATGTCGAGCTATTCGATGCTCGAAGGCGCGATCGATCCCAAGGCGATCGCCAAGCTCGCCAAGGAGCGCGGGTTTCCGGCGATCGCGATCTGC
This sequence comes from Sphingomonadales bacterium, assembly GCA_038202745.1. Taxonomy (GTDB): domain Bacteria; phylum Pseudomonadota; class Alphaproteobacteria; order Sphingomonadales; family Sphingomonadaceae; genus Novosphingobium. The sequence goes on along the minus strand of JBBRER010000106.1, from coordinate 6,794 downwards.
GACCGCAATGGGCTCTACGGCGCGGTGGCGTTCGCCAATGCCGCCTGCGAGAACGGCATCCAGCCGGTCGTCGGGACTCTGCTTGGGGTCCAGCGCGAGGCGGCGGGGGCAATCGACTGGTTGCCGCTTTACGCGCAGGACGAGGCCGGATGGCACAACTTGTGCCACCTCGTCAGCCGCGCGCATCTCGACCGCCCGCTCGAACTCGATCCGCACGTCACGCTCGCCGACTTGGCCGGGCGCACCGATGGCCTGATCGCGCTGACCGGGGCGAGCGAGGGCGCGCTGACGCGATTGCTCGCCGAGGGCCGGCGCGAGCAGGCCGACGACTATTGCGCGCGACTTCAGGAGCTGTTCCCCGATCGGCTTTACATCGAACTGGCGCGGCGCGGCGAGGCGATCGAGGAAGCGGCGGAAGACGCGCTGATCGAGCTTGCCTACGCGCGCGATCTGCCGCTCGTCGCGACAAACCCCGCGCAATATGGCGATCCGCACTTCCACGGCGCGCACGATGCGTTGCTGTGCATCGCCGCTGGAAGCCATGTCGACGCTGCCGATCGCGCGCGCTCGTCGCGGCAGAATTGGGTCAAGGCCGGCGAGATGATGGCCGAGCTGTTCGCCGACTTGCCCGAGGCGACCGCCAATTCGCTTGTCGCCGCGCAGCGCTGCGCGTTCGCCCCGCCGCGGCGCGATCCGATCCTCCCCAGCCTGGCGGGCGATGCCGAAGGCGAAGCGCGGTTGCTCGCCGAGGACGCGCGCGCGGGGCTCGCCGCGCGGCTCGCGCTGCTCGGCGAGATGCCTGCGGAGGAACGGCGGGTTTACGAAGACCGTCTTGAATTCGAGATCGACGTCATCAACGGGATGGGCTTTGCCGGCTACTTCCTGATCGTCGCCGATTTCATCAAATGGGCCAAGGCGCAGGACATCCCGGTGGGGCCGGGGCGCGGTTCGGGCGCGGGGAGCGTGGTCGCGTGGTCGCTGACGATCACCGATCTCGATCCGCTCAAGCTTGGGCTGCTGTTCGAACGCTTCCTCAACCCCGAACGCGTGTCGATGCCCGATTTCGACATCGATTTCTGCGAAACCCGCCGCGGCGAAGTCATCCGTTACGTCCAGGCCAAATACGGGCACGATCACGTCGCGCAGATCATCACATTCGGCAAATTGAAGGCGCGGGCGGTGCTGCGCGACACCGGGCGCATCCTCCAGATGAGCTACGGCCAGGTCGATCGGCTGTGCAAGCTCGTGCCCAACCACCCGACCGACCAGTGGACGCTGCCGCGCACACTCAACGGCGTTGCCGAATTCAAGCGCGAATACGACACCAACGACGAGGTCAGGCGGCTGGTCGACCTGGCGATGCAATTGGAAGGCTTGCCGCGCAACAGCTCGACCCACGCCGCCGGTGTGGTCATCGGTGACCGGCCGCTCGCTCAGCTCGTCCCGCTTTACCGCGATCCCCGCTCGGACATGCCGGTCACCCAGTTCGACATGAAATATGTCGAGGACGCGGGGCTGGTGAAGTTCGATTTCCTCGGATTGAAGACGCTGTCGGTGCTCAAGAAAGCGGTTCAGCTGCTCGAGAAGCGCGAGATAACGATCGATCTCGATACGCTCGCGTGGGACGATCCGGCGGTCTACCGGCTGCTCCAGGCGGGCGACACGGTCGGCGTGTTCCAGCTTGAATCCGAAGGGATGCGGCGCGCGCTGGCGGCGGTCAAACCGGCGGGCTTCGGCGATATCATCGCGATCGGCGCGCTCTACCGCCCCGGGCCGATGGACAACATCCCGCTGTTCGGGCGGCGCAAGAACGGCGCCGAGCGGATCGAATATCCGCATCCCAAGCTCGAAGAAATCCTCGCCGAGACCTATGGGATCATCGTCTATCAGGAACAGGTGATGCAGGCCGCGCAAGTGCTCGCGGGCTACTCGCTGGGCGAGGCCGACCTGCTGCGCCGCGCGATGGGCAAGAAAGTCCAGACCGAGATGGACGCCCAGCGCCAGCGCTTCGTCGACGGCTGCAAGACCGAATCGGGGATCGAGCCGGGCAAAGCCAACGAGCTGTTCGACCTGATCGACAAGTTTGCGGGCTACGGCTTCAACAAGTCGCACGCCGCCGCTTACGCGCTGCTGTCGTACCAGACCGCGTGGCTCAAGACGCATTACCCGCACGAATTCTACGCCGCCTCGATGTGCTTCGACATGCACAATTCCGAAAAGCTGGCGATTTTCGTCGATGACATGCGCCGCGGCGGGGTGGCGCTCGCGGGGCCGGACGTGAACCGCTCCGAGGCGGAGTTCTCGGTCGAGCGCACCGACGATGGCCACGCTGTGCGCTACGCGCTCGCGGGCATCCGCAACGTCGGCGAAAAAGCGATGGAGGCAATTGTAGCCGAGCGCGAGGCGCGCGGTTGGTTCGAAAGCCTCGAGGACGTGTTCCGGCGCGCTCCGCCCGGGGCGATGAACCGGCGCGCGCTCGAAGGGCTCGCCGCGGCGGGCGCGTTCGACGATCTCGAGCCCAACCGCGCGGCTGTGCTTGCCAATGCCGACATTCTGCTCGCGGTCGCCGACGAGGCGGAGCGCACCCGCACGAGCGGGCAGGCGGCGTTGTTCGGGGGTGACGATCACGCCGCGCCTGCGTTGCGCCTGGCCGAAGCCGACCCGTGGAGCCGCGCCGAGGCAATGGCCAAGGAGCGCGAGAACTTCGGGTTCTACTTCGCCGCGCACCCGGTCGAGGAGTACCGCGCGGTGGCGAGCGCGAACGGCGCGCGCAGCTACGGCAGCCTGATGGAGAGCGGCGCGTCCGGTGGGGGCCGCGTCGCCGGCGTGATGGCCGCGCTTGCCGAAGGCGTGAACCGCCGTCGCACCAGGGCCGGGCGCGACTTCGTGGTCGCGACGTTTTCCGACCAAACCGGCCAGTTTACAGCCTCTTGCTTCGAGGAATCGCTGGTCGAGCCGATGACCCGGTGGGCGGCCGAAGGGGTTTGCCTGCTGCTCAACGTCGAACTCGATTCGCCCAGTCCGGACGAGCCGCCGCGCGTCACGGTGCGCGGGGCGCGCCCTTTGGCCGAGGTCAAAAGCGGCGCGACGATGGTGCTGCGGCTCGACATCGAGCGGCCCGAAGCGCTCGCCGAACTGGCGCTGGCTCTGCCCGGCGGGGGTGAAGGCCGCGGCGAAGTGATCGCGCGGCTGCGCACCGGGGGCGAGGACGAGCCGCAGGTCCGCCTCGGGCGCGACTTCGTGCTCGATGGCGAACTCGCGGAACGCTTGGCAAGCATCGCAGGTGTCGCCAATGTAGCGCTGGCGGCCAAGCGCACGGGTGGGCATTTGCGCCTCGTCGCCTGAAGGCCGCGCGGGAGAGGCATATGACCGGACAGCCCATTGGGGCCGCGCTCGGCGCGATGCAGGACTGGGATCTGCGCGTCACCCATCTGATCGATCACGCCGCGCGCGAGCACGGCGCGCGCGAGATCGTCACGCACTGGGCGGACGGCAGCGAGACGCGCACGAACTGGGCCGGCATCCGCCGCGACGCGCTCAAGATGACGCAGGCGCTGCGCCGGCTGGGCGTGGGAAAGGGCGAGCGTGTCGCGACGCTGGCGATGAACCACGCGCGGCATCTGGTTGCCTGGTATGGGGCGGTCGGGGTCGGCGGCGTACTCCACACGGTCAACCCGCGGCTGTTCGACGACCAGCTCGAATACATCGTCAATCACGCCGAAGACCGCGTGCTGCTCTACGACGCGGCGTTCAAGCCGTTGGTCGAGCGAATGAAGGCCAAATGGACGACGATCGAGCGTTACGTGTGCTTCGACGACAGCGAGTTCGAGGCTTGGATCGGCGCCGAGGACGGTGACGCCGAATGGGCCGGCGGCAACGAGCGCGACCCGTGCATGCTGTGCTACACCAGCGGCACGACGGGCAATCCCAAAGGCGTGCTCTACGAGCACCGCTCGACGATGCTCCACGCGATCACCGGGCTGCAGCCCGCAATCTTCGATTTCGACGCGCGCAGCGTGATGCTGCCCGTGGTGCCGATGTTTCACGCCGCGAGTTGGGGGCTGCCGTGGTCGGGCGCGGCGGCCGGGGTCAAGTTCGTGTTCAGCGCGGTCAACGATGCGGCGGTGCTGTGCGATCTGATGAACCGCGAACATGCCACGCACTCGGCCGGCGTGCCGACCGTGTGGCTGGCGATCTTCCAGCATATGGACGCGACCGGTGAGGCGCTGCCCGATTTGCGCCACGCGATCATCGGCGGTTCGGCCGCGCCGCGCTTCATGCTCGAGCGGCTGGCCAGGATGGGCGTCTCCGTCGCGCACGCCTGGGGGATGACCGAGACCAGCCCGATCGGCACCACCGGGGCCAAGACCTGGGACTTCGACACGCTGCCGTTCGACGCGCAGATCGACATCAAGCAGATGCAAGGGCGGGTGCCGTTCGGGGTCGAACTGCGGACAATCGATCTCGACGATCCGGCCAAAGTCCTGCCGCGCGACGGGCAGACTTCGGGTACGCTGCAGGTGCGCGGGCCGTGGGTGATCCGGCGCTACTTCAAGGCCGATGCCGACGCGGTCGGCGAGGGACAATGGTTCGACACTGGCGATGTCGGCATGCTGCACCCGGACGGGACGCTCCAGCTCACCGACCGGACCAAGGATGTGATCAAGTCGGGCGGCGAGTGGATCAGCTCGGTCGAGCTCGAGAACGCGGCGGTCGCGCATCCCGCGGTGGCCGAGGCGGCGGCGATCGGGATTTATCACCCCAAGTGGGACGAGCGCCCGATCCTGGTGGTGGTGAAAAAGCCCGGCGCCGAGGCTACGGCGGCGGAGATCCGCGCGTTTCTCGAAGGCAAAGTCGCCAAATGGTGGCTCCCCGACGCGGTCGAGTTCGCCGACGACATTCCCCACACCGGGACCGGCAAGATCAGCAAGAAGGATCTGCGCGAGCGGTTCAAGGACTACAAGCTGGAGGGCGCAGCATGACTGCGTATGTCGATCCGAGCCCGGAAAACTGGCAGACGTTCAAGTCGCTCCCGCGCGACAGGCCGATCCGAATGCTCAACCTGATCAAGTTCAAGGAAAACGCGGAGTATCCCGCAAGCCATCCCAACCATGGCAAGGGGCTGACCGGGCGCGAGGCATACGCGCTGTACAAGACCGGCATCGCTCCGATCCTCCGGCGGCTGAGCGCGGCGATGGTTTGGCACGGTCCGCTCGAATGCGCCGTGACTGGCCCGGCCGGCGAATGGGACGAAGCCTTCGTGATGGGCTATCCCGACAGCGCCGCGTTCATGGGGCTGGTCAAGGATCCCGACTACGGCGCCGACGTCATTGTGCACCGTACCGCGGCGGTGGCCGACAGCCGCCTGATCCGGTTCGGCGCTTAGCGCGATGGACGGACATCGTGATGAGCAACCCGCGATCGGCGCGTTCCTGCTGCGGGTGTTGCTGGGGTTGCTTTTCTCGGCGCACCTTTATTGGAAAATTGCAGTTCTGTCGGGCGGTCTGTCGACTTGGTGGAGCAACCTGCAAGCCGCCGGCTATCCCTCATTTGTCCCCGCGTATGTGCTATCGGCCGAGGTGCTTGGCGCGCTCTTGCTGATTCCCGGCATCCTGACCCGTCACGTCGCTCTTTATGCGATCCCGATGATGGCCGGCGCCGCGCAGTTCTGGTTGGTTCGCAAGGGATTCTATTTCACCGGCGCGGGTGCCGAGTTGCCGCTTGTTTGGCTGGCCTTGTTGGGAATCCAGGTTATTGTGGGAGATGGGCGATATGCCGCGGTAAAATCGCCCAGCTGGCGGCTAAGTCGGGCAACCGCTGATCCGGTTCGGCGAGTGAGGTCGAGCGATGACTGACGACGCCCCTTTTCACGCGCACATCTATTTCGGCGAGTTCGATCGCTCGCGCGCGGCCCAGCTCCACGCTGCGTTTCGTGGCCTGACCGGGGCTGACGCGCTGCCCCGCATCGGCTTCGTCGGGCGGATGGCCGATGGCCCGGTGGGCCCGCATCCGCTGCCGCAGTTCGAGGTTCATTTCGTCGCGAGCGAACGCGCCGAGGTGGTCGCGATGATCCAAGCTTCCGGACTGTGCGCGCTCGTCCATCCGCTGACCGACGACGACCTTGCCGATCACACCACGCTCGCGCACTGGATCGGCGAACCGCTCGAACTCGATCTCACCGTGCTCGATCCGCCCGGGGTCAACCAGGGCACCGTGCGCTTCGGCAAGGCGGACTTCTAGAGCAGCCGCATCTGGCCATCGACCTCGGGTCGCCGGAAGCCGCTGCAATCCAACTCGAGTTTCATCGCGTTCATCCCCAGCCGCTTGGCCGCGATGCGGAACCGCGCGCGGAACAGGTCGGCCCAAGTGCCTTGGGGCTTCATCCGGGTGAAGAACGACGGATCGTTGTCGCGCCCGCCGCGGATCGAGCGAACGATATTCATGACTTTGTCGGCGCGATCGGGGAAGTGGGCGCTCAGCCATTCACGGAACAGCGGGGCAACCTCGTGGGGCAGGCGCAACACGATCCAGCTTGCGGATGTGACGCCGCGCCGGGCGGCTTCGCGCAGGATGTCTTCGAGGAATTCGTCGGTGATTGCGGGGATAACGGGCGCGATCGAGACGTGCGCGGGAACGCCTGCGGCGGTGAGCTTGCCCAGCGCATCGAGCCGCTTGGCCGGGGCCGAAGCGCGCGGTTCGAGCAGCCCCGAGAGCCTCGGGTCGAGGCTGGTAACCGAGATGCCGACCGCGACTAGCCCCAGCCGCGCCAGCTCGGTCAGCAGATCGAGGTCGCG
>JBBRER010000105.1:0-7941 GCA_038202745.1 Sphingomonadales bacterium | reverse complement strand
CGCGTCGCGCGCCCCGCGGGCACCGCGAGGCTGATGGACGCTCCGCCGCCGCACGCGTATACCGTGCCGTGCCTCCGCGCCCCCACGGGGCGCGCCGCCACCGGGCGGCGCGCGCCCGCGGTGCTCCACGAGGACACCGCGCGCGGTCTAGTGCTGATCGAGGACTTCGGCGACGTCCGGATGCGCGAATACCTCGACCAGTGGCCCGCAGACGAGCGCTCGATCTATGAAGCCGCGGTCGATACGCTGATCGCGCTGCACAAGCTGCCACCGGGGCCGTTCCTCGCTTATTCGATGGCCGAGTACCAGCGCGAGACGCGGCTGTTGGTCGATTGGTACTGCCCCGCGCAGCGCCTGGCGGTAGACGGCGCCGGGTGGGCCGCGGCATGGGAGGCGGCGCTCGTCCCGATGATGCCGCGCCAGCGCCCCGGGGTGACCGTGCTGCGCGATTATCACGCCGAAAACGTGATGCTATTGGGCGCGCTCCACAAGCAAGGCCTGCTCGATTTCCAGGACGCGCTGGTCGGACACCCGGCTTACGATCTAGTGTCGATGCTCCAGGACGCGCGGCGCGACGTCGCGCCCGAGCTCGAAGCCGCGATGTTCGATCGCTACGTCGCCGCAACCGGGCAGGGCGGCGATTTCCTCGCCGATTACGCGCGGCTCGGGGCGCAGCGCAACGCCAAGATCGTGGGGATTTTCACGCGGCTGTGGAAGCGCGACGGCAAGCCGCGCTACCTGTCGTTCATCCCCCGCGTGTGGGCGCTGATGGAGCGCGATCTCGAGCATCCGGCGCTTGCCCCCGTGGCGCGGTGGATGGACGCCAACATCCCCGCCGAATTGCGCGCGGCGGGCGGCGGCGCGTGGCCTGAATGAGCGTGCCCGGCACTGCGATGATCATGGCCGCGGGACTCGGCACGCGGATGATGCCGATGACGCTGAACACGCCCAAGCCGCTGATCGAGGTCGCGGGAACGACGTTGCTCGACCACGTGCTCGATTTGCTGCGCGATGCCGGGATCGGGCGGATAGTGGTCAACGTTCACTGCCATGCCGAACAGATCGAAGCGCATCTTGCCAAACATGCTCAGGACTTTGCCGTAGGCATTTCCGATGAAAGGGAACTCCTGCTGGATACCGGCGGCGGGCTGATCCAGGCGCTGCCGCTGATCGCGGGCGACCCGTTCTTTTGCGTCAATGCCGACAACTGGTTCGCCGATACTGAGGTCCACGCGCTGCTGCGGATGGCCGGGATGTGGGATGCAGGGCGGATGGACGTGCTGATGCTGGTCGTGCCGTTCGGCCGCGCGGGCAACACCCAGGGGCAGGGCGACTTCGATCTCGACGCCGAGGGCCGGCTTTCGCGCGAAGGCGGCAAGCGCGCGCGGCCATTCGTGTGGACCGGGATTCAGTTGCTCGCAAAGCGCATCGTGACCGATCCGCCGTCGATGGCGTTTTCGACCAACGTGTTCTGGGACCGGGCGATCGCCGAAGGGCGATGTTACGGGCTGGTCCACGACGGCGACTGGTTCGATGTCGGTTACCCCGCGGCAATCGGGATGACCGAGGCGCGCCTGGCCGGTGGCTGAGGCGCGCAAGCCCAACGTCTATTCGATCGCCGCGCACCGCGGCTTTGCCGACGCGCTCGTCGCGGGGCTGGGGCCGCGCTACGCCGAGGATGGCGTCGGGCTGGCGCGGCTGACGCTGCTCCTGCCGAGCCGCCGTGCGGTGCGCACGGTAACCGAGGCATTCGTCCGTCTCGCGGGGGACGGTTTGCTCCTCCCGCGGATGGCGGTGGTCGGCGATCTCGACCTCGACGAGACGCTCGGCCCGCTGCTCGATCCGCTTGGCGCGGGTGCGGACGTGCCTCCCGCCGCCGATCCGACGCGGCGCTGGCTGCGGCTCGCGGCAATCCTGCGCGAGCTGCGCGGACCCGATCTGCCCGGCGCGGCGCTGCTGCGCCAGGCGCGCGATATCGGCAGCACAATCGACCGCCTGCTGGTCGAAGGCATCGATCCGGCGGCGCTGCTCGACGCCGAGATCGTCGCGCTGGTTGGCGACCAGGCCGCGCATTGGGAAGCGAGCACGCGCACTTTCCTGACCGCGCATGCGCATTGGCGGGCGCAACTTGCGGCGCGCGGCGAGATCGACGCGCCCGCGCGGCGCAACCTGCTGTTCGCGCGCACCGCCCGCCGCTGGCAGGAAAGCCCGCCGCCGACCCGTATCGTCGCGGCGGGAGTGACGAGCGCTTCCCCTGCGCTTGCTGCGCTGCTGCGCACGGTGAGCGAGCTGCCCGGCGGCGCGGTGATCCTCCCCGATCTCGACTTGGCGCTCGACGACGAGGTGTGGGACGCGCTCGGCCGCGCAGGGCTCCCCGAGGAGCCCGGAGGCCCGCCGGTCCGCGCGCGCGACGCGGCCACCCATCCGCAATACCATCTCAAGCTCCTGCTCAACCGCATGGGGATCGCGCGCGATGAAGTGCGCCCATGGCACCGCGCGGGGATCGGCGCCGCGCCGCCCGCGCGCAGCCGCGCGATCTCGAACTTGTTCCTGCCTCCCGCGGCGTCGGCGCGGTGGGTCGATTTGCCCGACGACCAACGCCGGCTTGCGAGCGTGCGGCTGATGGAAAGCGCGACCCCCGCCGAACAGGCGCAAGCGGTCGCGATTCTGCTGCGTGAGGCGCTCGAAACCCCCGAGCGCCGCGCCGCGCTGATTACGCCGGATCGCGGGCTCGCCGCGCGCGTGGTCGCGCATTTGCGCCGCTGGGGGATTGCCGCCGACGACAGCGCCGGGCTTCCCTTGCCGCAGACCGCGGCGGGGCGCGTGCTCTTGCTGCTCGCCGACGTTATCGCCCAACAGGCCGCGCCGGTCGCTCTTCTCGCGCTGCTCGGCCACCCGCTAGTGCACCGGGGCGAAGCGCGCGCCGCGTGGCTCGACCGCGTGCGGCTGCTCGATCGCGCGCTGCGCGGCCCGCGCCCGCCGCCGGGGCTCGGCGCGATTGGCGAGCGGATCGCCGGGCGTCCGCAGCTCGCGGAATGGTGGCCCGAGGCGGCGGCGCTGCTCGAACCGTTGTTTTCGCGCGGTGAGCAAGCTCCGCTCGACGCCTGGCTCGACGTGCTGGCTGCGGCGGGCGAGGCGCTGTGCGGCGGAGCGCTGTGGGGCGAAGCCGATGGCCGCGCGCTGTCGGCTTTCGTCGAAGAACTGCGCGCCGCCGCCGCACTCGAAGACGCTTTGCCGGTTGCGGCGGACGAGCTTCCGGTCGTTCTGCGCGACGCGATGGACCGCGTCGCGGTGCGCCCGCCGTGGGGCGGGCATCCGCGGATCGCGATTTACGGGCTGCTCGAAGCGCGGATGAGCCGGGCCGATCTGGTGATCTGCGCGGGGCTGCACGAGGGTAGCTGGCCCGCGCCGCCCGCCGCCGAGCCGCTGCTGCCGCCCGCGCTGCTGCGCCGGCTGGGCGTTCCCGGTGGCGATTTTCGCATCGGGCTCTCGGCGCATGATCTCGCCGGAGCGCTCGGTGCGCCCGAAGTCGTGCTGAGCTGGTCGCGGCGCGACGAGGCCGGGCCGGTGATTCCCTCGCGCTTCGTGCTGCGGGTTCAGGCAATGCTTGGGGCCAAGCTGAGCGACGCGCATCGCGAGAGGCGCGCGGTAGAGCTTGCGCAAGCAATCGACCGCGCCGATCCCGCGCCGCACCACCCGCGCCCGCAGCCGCGGCCAAGCGCCGAGCAACGGCTGGTCGATGTCTCCGCCACCGGGCTCGACCGGCTGCGCAGCGATCCGTACCAGTTCTACGCGGGCAAGATCCTCGGGCTCGCCGCGCTCGACGCGCTCGATGCCGAGCCGACCGCGGCGATGAAGGGGATCGCCGCGCACGCCATCCTCGACCGCTGGCATCGCGACGGCGCCCGCCCCGACCGCCTCCACGCCATCGCCGAGGACGAACTGCGCGCGATGGGCGCGCATCCGCTGACGCTGAGCTTGTGGCGGCCGCGGCTGCTGCGCGCGCTCGACTGGATCGCGGGCGAAATCGCGCGGCTGCGCGACGAGGGCCGCGCCGTGCTCGCGACCGAGGCCAAAGGCGAGATTCGCGTGATGGCGGTGCGCGTCCACGGGCGCGCCGACCGGATCGACCGTACCGGCGATGGAACGCTCGGCATTGTCGATTACAAGACCGGCGCTCCGCCCAGCGCGCGGCGGGTCGAGGAGGGCTTCGCGCTTCAGCTCGGGCTGCTCGGGCTGATCGCGCGCGAGGGTGGGTTCGAGGGATTGCGCGGCGATCCCGATGCGTTCGAATACTGGTCGCTGGCGCGCGATGCGCGGCGCGCGGACTTCGGCTATGTTTCGACCCCGGTGCTCGGCGGAAACCGACGCACCGGCGTGGCGCTCGGCGATTTCCTCCCCGAAACCGAACGCTATCTGCACGATGCGCTGGAGAAATGGATCGTGGGCGCGGAGCCCTTCACCGCGCGGCTCAACCCCGATCTGGGCGGCTATAACGACTACGACCACCTGATGCGGCTCGATGAGTGGATCTTCACGCTCGGTAAGGAGGACGCCGCGTGAGCGTACCGCGGCTCGTCGATAACCAGCTGAGCGCGGTCGCGCCCGAGGAGACCGTGTGGCTCTCCGCCTCGGCGGGGACGGGCAAAACTCAGGTGCTCGCCTCGCGCGTGCTGCGGCTGCTGCTCCAGAGCGACGTCACGCCTTCGCAAATCCTGTGCCTGACGTTCACCAAGGCCGGCGCGACCGAAATGGCCTCGCGGATCAACGCGACTCTGGCCGAATGGGTGCGGCTGCCGGCGGTCGAACTCGCCGCGCGCCTGATCGCAATTGGTGCCGACCATGGACCCGAGACCGTCGCGCGGGCGCGGACGCTGTTTGCCGCGGTGCTCGATTGCCCGGGCGGGGGGCTCAGGATCGATACGATCCACGCCTTCGCGCAGTGGCTGCTCTCGGCGTTTCCCGAGGAAGCCGGGCTCTCGCCGGGCACGCGCGCGATGGAGGACCGCGATCGCGCGTTGCTCGCGCGGCAGGTTTTGTCGGAACTTGCGGCTGGGGCGGAAGAAACGGGCGACGCGGCGGTGATCGAGGCACTGTCGGCGTTGTCGCTGCGGATGGCGCCCGAAGAGGTCGAGCGTTTCCTGCTGCGCTGCGCCGGGGCGCGCGAGGCGTGGTTCGGCGCGGGGGCGTGGACCCCGCCGCTGCGCGCGCGAGTCAATACTCTGCTCGGGCTCGAAGCCGATGCCGACGAGGCGGGCCTGCACGACTTGTGCGGCGAGCCGGGGTTCGACTGCGCGGCGCTGCGCGAATGCCTTTCGGTCTATCGCGGCTGGGCGACCAAGACCGGGCGCGAGGCGAGCGCGGCGATCGACGGCTGGCTCGCGGGCGATGCGCCGCTGCGCGCGGAGATGCTCGATACGCTGGTCCGCGCGCTGTTCACGCAAAAGGGCGAGCCCAAGAACCTAGCCGCGATGGAGAAGATCGATCCCGGCTACGGCGCGGCGATCGCGCGCGTCGCGGTGTCGGTCGAGGCGGTGCGCGAACGGCGCGCGCTGCTGGCGCTCGCCGAATGGCTTACCCCGGCGCTCGAACTCGGACGGCGGTTCGCGCTGGCGTGGGACGAGGCCAAGGCGCGCGAAGGGTTCATCGATTTCGACGATCAGATCCGCGAGGCGGCACGCCTGCTTTCGGACAGCGCGATGGCCGAGTGGATCCGCTTCAAACTCGACCGGCGGTTCGACCACATCCTGGTCGACGAGGCGCAGGACACCAATGCATCGCAATGGCGGATCATCGACGCGCTGACCGGCGATTTCTTCGCCGGGATCGGCCAGCATGGCGAGAAGTTGCGTACGTTATTCGTTGTAGGAGATTATAAACAGGCGATATTCCGATTCCAGGGGACGAGTCCGGAAAACTTCGAAGCGGCGCGGCGGCGAGTCAAGACGCTGATGCACGCCGCGGTCGAGAGTGCGTCGGGCCAGCGCGGCGCGCCCGACCCTCGCGAACTGCGCGAGCTTGGGCTCGGGCGCTCGTTCCGCACCGCGCAGCCGGTGCTCGACTTCGTCGATGCGGCGATCGACGCGGTCGGCAATGCCGGGTTCGGGCTCGCCGATTCGCCCGAGCCGCATGTGGGCGACGAGCGCCCGGGCCAGGTCGTGCTGTGGAAGCCGATCGCTCGCGGTGGCGATGAGGCCGAGGAGGAAAGCGAGAGCGGGGGCGAAGGCTGGCTCTCGCGTCCCGACCGCGAGATGGCCGATCGCATCGCACGCCAGGTCAAGGCTTGGCTTGATGACGGCTATCCGCTGCACAAGCCCGTTCCGCCGCGCAACGCCGGGCCGGGCGACGTCATGGTGCTCGTGCGCAAGCGCCGCGAGCTCGCCGGGCTGATCGTCGCGCGGCTCCATGCCGCGGGCGTGCCGGTCGCGGGAGTCGACCGGCTGCGGCTCGGCGCGCCGCTCGCGGTGCGCGACATGCTCGCCGCGCTACGCTTTGCCGCGCAGCCATTGGACGATCTCAACCTCGCCAGCCTGCTCGTCTCGCCGCTGGTCGGGTGGACACAGGAGCAATTGCTGGAGCACGGCTATCGCCCGCCTCGCGTACGGTTGTGGGAGCATTTGCGCCGCTCGCGCCAGCCGCTGGTGGCGCAAACGCTCGCGCATTTGGGCGCGCTGCTCGCGCTTGCCGATTTCGAGCCGCCCCAAGCGTTGCTCCACTGGCTGCTCGTCGGGCCGTGGCAGGGGCGGCGGCGGATCGTCGCGCGGCTGGGCCGCGAGGCCAACGATCCGCTCGACGAACTGCTCAACGCGGCCGACGCGTATGTCGCGACGCAAACCCCGAGCCTCGACGGCTTCCTCGCCTGGTTCGATGCGGGGACCGGCGAGCTCAAGCGCGAAGCCGACGGCGCGGGCGGGCTGGTCCGGGTGATGACCGTCCACGGAGCGAAAGGTCTGCAGGCGCCGATCGTGATCCTCGCCGATGCCGCGGGCAATCCCGACGCGGGGCGGGGCAGCGCGCTCGATCTGGCCGAACCCGAGCTGCCGGGAGTCGAGGAGCCGCGCACGATCCCGCTGCCCGCGCTGCGCAAGGAGGAGCGCTTCGGACGGCCTGCGGAAGCCGAAGCGCACGCGCGGATTGCCGACGCGCAAGAGCATTGGCGGCTGCTTTACGTCGCGATGACGCGGACGGAGGAGGCGCTGTTCGTCGGCGGCGCGCTGGGGCTGCGCGAGACCGAGCCCGCGCCCGAAAGCTGGTATGCGCGGCTAGCCGGGCTGTTCACTCCCGACGCGATGCGCGAAGACCCGCTGTGGGGCTGGCGGCTAGAACATGGCGCGCCGCCGCCTGCGATTCTGACGGGTGTCGCATCGGCCATGGAACCGCTTGCCGATCTGCCCGCCTGGCTCAAGGCCGCGCCCGCCGCGGAGCCGCGCCCGCCGCGCCCCCTCGCGCCGTCGTCGCTGGGCGAAGACCACGCGCCCGATCCGCCGTTTCCGCCGGGCGCGGGAGCGGCGGCGGCGCGGCGCGGGATACTGCTCCACAAGCTGCTCGAACGCCTTCCCGAAATCGCCGAGCCCGAGCGCGAAGGCGCTGCGTCCCGCTGGCTCGCGCGCAATGCCGCCGATCTTTCCAAAGCCGACCGCGCGGAACTAGCCTCATCGGCAATAAGCGTGATTGCCAACCCCAACTGGGCCGAGCTGTTCGCGCCCGGCGCGCTCGCCGAAGTGCCGATCGCGGCGACGGTCGCCGGGCAAGTCATCGCCGGGACGATCGACCGGCTGGTGGTCGCCCCCGGCCGCGTTCGGCTGATCGATTTCAAGACCGCGCGCCGCGTGCCCGCATCGCTCGCCGAAGTGCCGTCCGCGATCCTGCGCCAGATGGGCGCTTATGCCGCCGCGCTCGAAGTGCTGTACCCGGACCGCATCATCGATGCCGCGCTGCTCT
>JBBRER010000104.1:0-7952 GCA_038202745.1 Sphingomonadales bacterium | reverse complement strand
GTGCGGCCTCAGCGCATCTAGTTCGGCCTCGTGCACTTCTACCAGCCCGCGCCCGACGTGGCTGGTCCGGTACCCGTAAAGGAAATAGATCGCGAGGCCGAGCACGCCCCAAATCGGCAGCACGAGCATCGCCGCGAACGGCAGGTTGAAGAACAGGAAGATGCATCCTGCGATGGTCAGCGGACCAACCAGCCACAACGCCGGAGTGCGGAAACTGCGCGCCCGATTGGGCGCGGTTCGGCGCAGCATCATCACCGCGATCGCCACCATCATGAACGCATAGAGCGTCCCGGCGTTGGCGATGTCGGCAAGCTGGCCGACCGGCAGGAATGCTGCGGCGATTGCGGTGCCGATCCCGGTCAGCGCGGTCACGACATAAGGCGTCTTCCACTTGGGATGGACTTTGGACAACACCTCGGGGAGCAGCCCGTCGCGCGCCATCACGAAGAAGATGCGCGTTTGGCCGAACAGCAGGATCAGGATCACCGAGGGCAATGCGAGTCCCGCAGCGTACCCAAGCATGTTGCCCACCGTACCGAACCCAATCTGGCGAAGGACATGCGCCAAGGCTTCCTTCGAGCAGACGAGTTGCTGGGCGTACTGCGGCAGCGCGCACTGGCGCGCGAGCTCTTCCGACCCGGCAGGGAACGGCACGCCACCCGGACCCATGATCGGCTGCCCGCCGATCGTGCCGACCGCTCCGGCGGCGACGAGCATGTAGAACACGGTGCAGAACAGCAGACTTCCGATCAGCCCGATCGGCACGTTGCGTTGCGGGTTTTTGGTTTCCTCGGCCGCGGTCGAAACCGCGTCGAAGCCGACATAAGCAAAGAAGATCGTTGCGGCCGCGCCAACCGCGCCGACCCCCGTGCCAAATCCCCCAAATACGCCCGCGGGCAGGAACGGATTGAAATTCGCGCTGTTCGCTTTGGGTAGCGTCAGGACGACGAATGCGGTGAGCGCGAGCACCTTGACCGCCACCAGCGTCGCATTGACCCGCGCGCTTTCGGTCGTGCCGATCATCAGCAGCCACGTCACCAGCATCGCGATGCCCGCGGCGGGCAGATTGATCAGACCCCCCGGCGCGCCGCCCAGCGCCAATGGCCCGGCGACCATCCATGCGGGCAAATGAATCCCGAACGTTTGACCGAGGATAGTGCCCGTAAAATACCCCGACCACCCGACCGACACCGCCGAAGCGGCGACCGCGTATTCGAGCACCAGCGCCCAGCCCACCGTCCACGCCAGCAGCTCGCCCATCGTCGCGTAAGTGTAAGTGTAGGCCGACCCCGCCACCGGGATCATCGCCGCGATCTCGGCATAGCAGAGCGCCGCAACGATGCAGATCGCCCCTGCAATCGCGAACGCGAGCATCAAGCCGGGCCCGGCTTTCTGCGCGCCCGCCGCGGTGAGCACGAAAATGCCCGTGCCGATTACGCAGCCGATACCGAACAGCGTGAGCTGGAAGGCGCCGAGCGTGCGATGGAGCGATTTTCTTTCGGCGGTCGCCAGAATGGCGTCCAGCGACTTGACGCGACCGAACATCTCTATCCCCTAAACTTGCGGTCCGGTGCTTGGCCCGGCCATGTCATTCCCTGGCGGCGAAGCTAGCGGCGCATCCCCGCATGGCAAGTGCCGATGTGCGCCCTTCCCCCGCTTTGCCGCAGCGTCTAGGCTGGCGGCCATGTCGAGCACCTTCCAGATCGATACCTCCACGAGCCGCGCGCACCCCGTGCCCACGCCGGTCAAGCGACTGACCATCCCCGCGCTGCGCGGGCGCAAGGCGAACGGCGTCACCGCCGATCCGATCGTGATGCTAACCGCGTATACCGCGCGTCAGGCGCAATTGCTCGATGCGCACTGCGATCTGCTGCTCGTTGGCGATTCGCTCGGCCAGGTGATCTACGGGCTGCCCTCGAGCGTGCCCGTGACACTCGAGATGATGGCGGCGCACGGCGCGGCAGTGGTGCGCGGCAGCTGGCACGCGGCGGTGATCGTCGACATGCCGTTCGGCACTTACGAAGTCTCGCCCGCGCAAGCCTTCGCCAGTGCCGCGCGGCTGCTCAAGGAAACCGGCTGCGCGGGCGTCAAGCTCGAAGGCGGGGGTGCGATGGGCGAGACTGTCGCGTTCCTGACCGCGCGCGGTATTCCCGTGATGGGCCACGTCGGTCTGACCCCCCAGGCGGTTAACGTGCTCGGCGGCTACAACGCGCGCGGGCGCGGCGACGCGGAGGCGGCGAAGATCGTCGCCGACGCACAGGCGCTCGACGCGGCGGGCGCGTTCGCGATCGTCATCGAGGGTGTGGTCGAGCCGATCGCCATCGCAGCGACCAACGCGGTCGCCTGCCCGACGATCGGGATCGGCGCCTCGGCGCAGTGCGACGGCCAGGTGCTGGTGACCGAGGACATGCTCGGGATGTTCGAACGCGTGCCGCGGTTCGTGAAACGCTACGAAGAGATCGCCGCGACGATCGCCGCTGCGGCCGAACGCTACGCCGGGGAGGTGCGCGCGCGGACGTTTCCGGGCATCGAACAGACCTATCAGCCGAAGTAGGTTAACCCAACAAAGGACCTCGCTTTGCTCCGCCAATTCCGCGGCTCGCTGATTTTCGCCGCCGTCTGCCTCGCGCTCGCCGCGTGGTATGGCTTCGCGCAGGAACACACGCTCGCCGGGATGCTGCGCGTGCTGTGGATCGTGGCGGTGCTGTCGGTCCTCGAAGTCTCGCTCAGCTTCGACAACGCGGTGGTCAACGCCACCGTGCTGCAAGGGATGGACGAGGTTTGGCGCAAGCGCTTCCTGACCTGGGGCATGGTTTTCGCGGTCTATGGCATGTACATCGTCTTCCCGTTGGCGATCGTCGCGGTTGCGGCGGGGATCGGCCCGTTCGAGGCGATCCGGCTCTCGCTCGAAGACCCCGAGCAGTACAAGCGCATCGTCTCGTCCGCCCACGTCGGGATCGCCGGTTTCGGCGGAGCGTTCCTGTCGCTGGTCGGGCTCAAGTTCTTCTTCGACGAAGACAAGGACGTCCACTGGATCGACGCGGTCGAAGCGACGCTGGCCAAGTTTTCCGGCCTTCCGGCGATCGAGATCGGGCTTCTGCTGCTGGTGTTGTGGGGCATCTCCAGCCTGCTGCCGGCCGGGCAGGACCACACGTTCCTCGTCGCAGGCATCCTGGGCATCGTGCTGTTCATCGCCGTCGACGCGCTCGGCAAGGCGCTCGAGCTGCGCGAGGACCGGCTGCGGCTGGCGGGATCGGCGGTGCGTTCCGGGCTAGGCGGGTTCATTTACCTCAACGTGCTCGATGCTTCGTTCAGCTTCGATGCTGTGATCGGCGCGTTCGCGCTGTCGAACAACATGGTGGTGATCGCGCTGGGGCTGTCGATCGGGGCGATGTTCGTGCGCTCGATGACGCTCGTGCTGGTGCGCAAGGGCACGCTGGGCGAATACCGCTACCTCGAGCACGGCGCGTTCTGGGCGATCATCGCGCTGGGCGCGATCATGCTGATCTCGGCACGGTTTGAAGTGCCGCAAACGGTGACCGGGCTGATCGGCGCGGTGCTGATCGCGGCGTCGCTTTGGTGGTCGATCCGGCGCAATCGGCGGCTTGAAACCGCCCACCGCTCGGCCGCCGCGAAAAAGGCCGCCAAGACCCGCGCCAAGAAATCAGCCGCTTGATCCGAGGCGCTGTGCGAGCGGAGCGGCAAGGAGCAATTGCGCGAGGTGGTAAAGCAGGATCGGCAGCAGTACGATCCCCGCGACATCGGGCGCGAACAGCGCGCTTGCCAGCGGCGCGCCCATCGCAATGCTTTTCTGCGCGCCCGCGAACAGGAACGAGATGCGATCGGCGCGCTGCAGCCGCAGCATTCCGCTCACCAGCCACGCGCCAATGTGCCCGAAGGCGAGCAGCAAGGCCGTGCCGCCCGCCAGTCCACCCCAACCCGCCTCATCGACCCGCGTCCAGAAACGTTGCTCGACCGCACCCGAGAACGCGACATATACCGCGATCGCGATCGAGGTCCGGTCCATCCAGGTAACGAGCGCGCGGTGGTTAGCGACCCATCCGCCGAGCAGCCCCTGGAGCAGCTGGCCGAGGGCGAACGGGAGGAGAAGCAGCCCCGCGACTTTAGCGAGGCCCGCGGCGTGAAACGCGCCCGCCCCGCTCCCTGCCAGAAGCGAAAACAGCGGCGCGGTGACGAACACCCCGAGCACGTTGAGCAATGCCGCAGCGATCACCGAGACCGCGACGTTCCCGCCGCCGAGCGAGCTGTACGCGGTTGCCGACTGGACCGTTGAGGGCAGTGCGCCGAGAAACAGGAAGCCGAGCGCGAGTTGCGCGGGTAGCCACGGCGCTGCCGCTTGCCACAGCGCCCAGCCGGCGAGCGTCATCGCGCCGAAGCACCACGCGGCGAGCGGCAGCAGCAGCCGCCAATCGCGCAGCCCCTGCCCGACCTCGCGGCGCGGCAGGCGCAAGCCATTGAGCAGGAAAAGCAGGAATACCGCGCCGTTCGAGACCCATTGCGCGGTGGCGCGCGCCTCACCCGCGGCGGGCAGGAGCAGCGCCAGCACGATCGCCGCGATCAGCAGCCGCACCATCGGATCGATGCGACTCACCGGCTGTATCAGAGCCCGGCGAGCGTGACCGGAGGCGCGGGCGTGGCGGAAAACCGGGGTGCGGGCGCGGGCTGGATCAGCCCGCCGTCTTCGACGAACATACCGCGGGCGACATTGTGCGGATGGTGCGGGGCTTCGCCCAGGCTCAGGACGGGCGCGAAGCAGATGTCGGTGCCGTCCATCAGCGCGCACCATTCGTCGCGGGTCTTGGTCAGGAACAGCGCCTTCAATCTGCTTTTGAGTTCGTCCCAGCCCGCCGGATCCAACTGCTGCGCGAAGTCGGGATCGCCCGCGAGGCCGGTCTTCTCGAGCAGCAGTGCATAGAATTGCGGCTCGATCGAGCCGATCGAAATCCACTTGCCGTCAATTGTCTCGTACGTGTCGTAAAAGTGCGCGCCCGAATCGAGCAGGTTGACCCCGCGCTCGTCCCGCCAGCGGCCGTTGCCGTGCATGCTCCAGGTCATCGCCGAGAGGATCGCCGCGCCATCGACCATTGCGCAATCCACCACCTGTCCCGGCCCACCGCCGCGCGCATGGAGAATCGCGGCGACGACCCCGAACGCCAGCATCATTCCCCCGCCGCCGAAATCGCCGACGGCGTTGACCGGAAACGTCGGCTGCTCGCCCTTGCGGCCATAAGTATGCAGCGCACCGGACAGCGCGATGTAGTTGATGTCGTGCCCGGCGAGCGGGGCCATCGGCCCGTCCTGACCCCACCCCGTCATCCGCCCGATCACCAGCTTGGGGTTGGCCTGGTGAAGCACCTCGGGTCCCAGCCCCAGCCGCTCGAGCACACCCGGACGATAGCCCTCGATCAACGCGTCGGCTTCGCTCGCCAGTTCCTTGATTTGCGCGATCGCTTCGCCCTGCTTGAGATCGAGTTCGATCCGCTCGCGGTTGCGACCGAGGATGTCGCGATTGCGGGCGATGCCGTGACGGCCCTCGACGCCCGGACGTTCGATGCGGATCACGCGGGCGCCGTGATCGGCGAGCATCATCCCGGCAAACGGCGCGGGGCCGATCCCCGCCAGCTCGATTACTGTCACCCCGTCAAGTACACCCGCCATCGCATCGCTCCATCGTTATGACCGAGCGATGCCGGGTGAGCGGGCGGTTGTCTATGCCTGCATCTCGTAGTGTTTGAGCAGGTCGTAGAGCGTCGGGCGGCTGATCCCGAGCAACTTGGCGGTGCTCGAGATGTTGCCTTCGCTGCGCGCGAGCGCGTGGCGGATCAGCTTGCGGTCGGTCTGCTCGCGCGCCGACTTGAGATTGAGCGCAACTGCTTGACCCGCGTCGGGCAGATGGAGATCGAGGTCGGCGGCGGCGACGAGCTTGCTCTCGGCCATGATCACCGCGCGCTTGACCCGGTTTTCGAGCTCGCGGACGTTGCCCGGCCACGGCCACGTGTCGATCGCCGCCAGCGCATCGGGCGCAAAGCCCTTGATCTGCGGGTTCATCTCCTTGGCGAAGCGCGCGAGGAACGCCTTGGCGAGCAGCGGCGCGTCGCCGGGGCGCTCGCTCAGCGCGGGGATCTTGATGACGATTTCCGCGAGGCGGTAGAACAAGTCCTCGCGGAACCGCGCCTCGGCGATCATCGCTTCGAGGTTCTGGTGCGTCGCGCACACGATCCGCGTATCGACCGGGATCGACTTGCGCGAGCCCACGCGTTCGATCACGCGCTCCTGCAGAAAGCGCAGCAGCTTGACCTGGAGCTGGAGCGGGATGTCACCAACCTCGTCGAGGAACAGCGTGCCTCCGGCGGCTTGCTCGATCTTGCCTTCGGTGGTCTTGATCGCGCCGGTGAAGGCGCCCTTTTCGTGCCCGAACAGCTCGCTTTCGAGCAGGTTTTCGGGGATCGCCGCGCAGTTGATCGCGACGAACGCGCACGCTGCGCGGTCGCTGGCGTCGTGAAGGCCGCGCGCGAGCAGCTCCTTGCCCGTCCCGCTCGCGCCGAGCAGCATCACCGAGGCGTTGGTATTGGCCACCCGCTCGATCGTCCGCGCAACGCGGACCATCTCGGGGGCGCCGGTGATCATCCGGCCGAGCACGCGATTGTCCTCGCCGATGCGCCCGGCGAGCGAAAGGTTCTCGCGCTCGATCGCATGGAGCTGAAAGGCGCGCCGCACGATCAGCCCGAGCGCCTCGATATCGACCGGCTTTTGATAAAAATCGTAGGCCCCGCGTGCGATCGCGGTCAGTGCGCTTTCGCGCGCGCCGTGGCCCGAGGCGACGATCACCTTGGTGTCGGGCTTGAGCGCCATGATCTCGTCGAGGACGGCGAAGCCTTCGCTGGTGCCGTCGGGATCGGGCGGAAGACCCAAATCGAGCGTGATCACCGCGGGCTCGTCGGCGCGCAGCGCGGCGAGCGCGCTCGCCCGGTCGCTTGCCACGACGACCTCGAAATCGGGATAGGCCCACTTGAGCTGCGCCTGGAGCCCGGGGTCGTCCTCGACGATCAGCAGCGTGGGCTTGGCTTCACTGGTCATGCGGTCCTCCTGTCGGTTCCCTCGGCCTGGCCGATCAATTCGGCCGCGGCGGCGAGTGGGAGCCGGATAATGAAGCGCGAGCCGAGGCCTTCGCGCGATTCGACATCGAGCCGAGCGTTCATCGCGCGGATCAGTTCGCGCGCTTCGTAGGCGCCGATCCCGAACCCGCCCTGCTTCGACGAGACGAACGGCTTGAACAGCCGGTTGCGCACGAACTCGGCGCTCATTCCCGCCCCGGAATCAACGATTTCCAGCGAAGCATGCGTGGCGCCGGCGGCGAGCGAAACGAACACCGGCTCGCCCGGCAGCGAGGCTTCGATGGCGTTGCGCAACAGATGCGAGACCGCCTGCTCGAGCGCTTCGGGACGCGCGGCGGCAAGGCACGCGTCGGCGCGGACGAGGTGGACCGGATGGCCGAGCTGTTCGCGCGCGACGACTTCGCTCACCAACCGCGCGACATCGATTTCGCCCAGCGCTTCGTCAGAGCTTGCCCCGTAACGCGACAGCCGGGAGAGCATGACGTTGAGCTTGTCCGCGGCGTTGCGCAGCGTAACCAGCATGTCGACGCGGAACGCCGGGTTCTCGGCGTGAAGTTCGGCATTGCGCGCGAGCAGACCAAGCTGGCTGGCGAGGTTCTTGATGTCGTGCATCACGAAGGCGATGCGGCGGTTGAACTCGTCGAACCGCGATGCCTCGAGCAGCGCCTCGTGGCCCGCCTGCTCGGCAAGGTAGCTGGCGAGCTGGCGTCCGACCACCTTGAGAAGGTCGAAGTCCTCCCAGTCGAGTCCCCGCGCGAGCTGCGGACGGGCGAGCACTGCGACGCCGACGAGACGATCGAAGTGGATCAACGGGAC
>JBBRER010000103.1:0-7963 GCA_038202745.1 Sphingomonadales bacterium | reverse complement strand
AGCTGTTCGATCGCGGCCTGCGAGGCGCGCCAGGCACCCCAGCCGAGCCACGCCGCGATGGCCAGCCCGAACAGCGCGTCCGCCCCCGCGACCCCGGCGTATTGATCGAGCGCGAGCGCGGCGATGACCGCGAGGTTGAGCGCGAGGTCAGACTTGTAGTGGAGGTGATCGGCAGCGATGGCGATGCTGCCCGTCCGGCCGATCACGTGGCGTTGCCACCACAGCAGCGCCAAGGTCGCGACCATTGCGATTCCCGAAACCAGGATGCCGTCGCCCGCAGCCGCCGTCCGCGCTCCTCCGGCCAGCTGGCCGAGCGCGCGCGCCGCCAAGCCGAGCGCCGAGATCGAAATCAGCACGACCTGGAACATCGCCGCCAGCGCCTCGGCCTTGCCGTGGCCGAAGCGGTGATCGTCGTCGGCGGGCTGCGCGGCGATCCATACCCCCGCCAGCGTCGCTATGCTGGCGACCAGGTCGAGCGCGGTATCGGCCAGGCTGCCGAGCATCGCGGCCGAACCCGTAGCCCACGCCGCCCAGCCTTTCATGCCGGCGAGCAGCAATGCCACCGCGATGCTCGCGAACGCGGCGCTACGGTTGAGCGTGCCGGCGTGTGCGGCCGAAACGGGGTGCGGATGCGCGTGGGCGCTCACGGATAAAGCAACGTGCTGGTCCACGCGCCGTCGGCGCGGCGGGTGAAGCGGCGGCGCTCGTGGAGCCGGTGCGGCCGGTCGCACCACAGCTCGATCGCGCGGGGCACGAGCCGGAAGCCGGTCCAGTGCGGGGGGCGTTCGACCGGCGCACCGGTGAACCGCGCGTCGGCCTCACCATAGCGCGCAAGGAACGTCGCGCGCTCGCCCAACGGCGCGGACTGATCGGAAGCCACCGCGCCTAGTTGCGAATCGCGACTGCGGCCGGCGAAATAGGCATCGGCGGTGGCGCAATCGACTTCGGCGAGCGGACCTTCGACGCGGACCTGGCGGCGCAGCGACTTCCAGTGGAACAGCAGCGCGGCTTCGGGATTGGCGAGTATCTCGTGCCCCTTGCGGCTTTCGGCGTTGGTGTAGAAGACGAAGCCGTCGGCGCCGAAATCCTTGAGCAGGACCATCCGCACCGACGGCCTGCCCTCCGCGGTCGCGGTGGCCAGCGCCATCGCATCGGGGTCGCTGGGCTCGCGCGCGCGCGCCTCCACGAGCCACAGCGCGAACGTCGCTAGCGGGTCTTCCTCGGGGATTGTCGTGCGGGCTTGGTCAGCATCCATCGGCCGCCCGCATAGCGAGGCTGCACGGTGTAGGAAAGCGCGTCTCCGCTTGCCGCATCGGACCGACCTTCCTAGCTAGGGCCGATGGCCGATCCGTATTCGATCTTGGGCGTGGCGCGCGGCGTGGGCGAAAAGGACGTCAAGTCGGCCTATCGCAAGCTCGCCAAAGAGCTTCACCCCGACCGCAACCGCGACAATCCCAAGGCTACCGAGCGCTTTTCGGAGGTGACCAAAGCCTACGATCTGCTCTCCGACAAGGACAAGCGCGCGCGCTTCGATCGCGGCGAGATCGACATCGACGGCAATCCGGCGATGCCGTTCGGCTACGGCGGAGGCGGGGCAGGCTTCGGGGGCGGAGCGCAGCGCGGGTTCCGCCCCGGCGAGGGAATGGGCGGATTCGACGGCGCCGAGGGCATCGACATCGGCGACATCTTCGACGGCCTGTTCGGCGGGCGCGGCGGGATGGGAGGTGGTGGCATGGGCGCCGGAATGGGTGGTGGCCGCGCCCGCGCCGCACCCAAAGGCGCCAACGTCCAGTACCGCCTGCGCGTCACGCTGCCCGATGCGGCGACGCGCGCGACCCAGCGGATAACGCTCGCGGGCGGCAAGACGATCGACCTCAAACTGCCCGCCGGGGTCGAGGACGGCACCCAGATGCGGCTCGCGGGGAAAGGCGAGGCGGGTCCCGGCGGAGCGGGCGACGCGCTGGTAACGATCGAGGTTCAGCCGCACGCATTCTTCCGCCGCGACGGCGACAATCTTCGGGTCGATCTGCCGGTCACGCTCGACGAGGCGGTGAACGGCGCAAAGATTCGCGTGCCGACGGTCGAGGGCGCGGTGATGCTGACCATCGCGCCGGGATCGAGCTCGGGCAAGACGTTGCGGCTGGGCGGCAAAGGGATGAGCCGCAAGGGCGGCAGCCGCGGCGACCAGTTGGTCACGCTCGAAATCCACCTCCCCGACGATCCCGCCGAGCTCGCCGCGCGGCTCGAGGGGTGGCGCGACGGCCGCGATCTGCGAGGCAAGCTGAGTGCCTGAAGTCCCCGGCGTCGAGGAACGGCCGATCGCCACGGTCCGCACCCAGCCGGGCGCGCCCGCGCTGACCGTTCCCGATCTTTCGCCCGAAGCGCGGCGCAAGGACGCGCTGCGCTGGCGCGCGGGCTTGCAAGAAGCGATCGACCGCAATGCCGATACGCTGACCAAGGCCCGGACGATCCTCGCGCGGGTCTGGACCGGCGTTTACAACGACGGCTTCATCCACGCCGGCAACCTTGCCTACATGGCGATCATCGCGCTGTTTCCGTTTTTTATCGTCGGGGCCGCGGTGTTCTCCGCGATCGGCGAACAAAGCCAGCGCGCCGCTTCGATCAACGCCATCCTGATCGCGCTGCCCCCGGTGGTCGCCAAAGTGATCGAGCCGGTTGCGCGCACCGTCATCGACGCGCGCTCGGGCTGGCTGCTGTGGGCGGGCGGGCTGGTCGGGCTGTGGACCGTGGGCAGCCTGGTCGAGACGATCCGCGACATTTTGCGCCGCGCCTACGGAACCCAGGCGACCCAGGCGTTCTGGCGCTATCGCCTGATCTCCACGGGCGTGATCCTGGTGGCGGTGGCGCTGCTGCTGATTTCGCTGATCGCGCAAGTGCTGATTGGCGCGGTCGAGGCCGGAATCGATACCGGCGCGCCCGGGCTTTCGAGCGCGCTCCACAGCCTCGCGCTGTCGCGGTTTATCCCGGGATTCGTGCTTTACGCCTCGCTTTATCTGCTGTTCCTTTCGCTCACCCCCAGCGCCTATCGCAAGCGCCGCTATCCCAAGTGGCCCGGGGCGCTGTTCACGACGCTGTGGTGGGTCGCGGTGAGCGTCGCGCTGCCGGTGCTGCTGCGCTGGGTGTTCAAGTACGATCTCACTTACGGGAGCATGGCCGGGGTGATGATCGCGCTTTTCTTTTTCTGGCTGGTCGGACTAGGGATGGTGGTCGGGGCCGAACTCAACGCCTCGCTGGCCGAAACCCCGGAGGAGCGCGACATGGTCGGCCAGGCGGACAACCGGGCGCGCGCGGCAAGCGCATGAGAGACGGGCAGGATACTCGATGAGCGGATTGATGGCAGGCAAGCGCGGGCTGATCATGGGCCTTGCCAACGACAAGTCGCTCGCTTGGGGAATCGCTCAAAAGCTTGCCGAACACGGCGCCGAGCTGGCGTTTTCGTACCAGGGCGAGGTCATGGAAAAGCGCGTTCGCCCGCTCGCGGCACAACTCGGGTCCGACTTTTTGATCGACTGCGACGTCGCCGACATGGCCAATCTCGACGCCGCTTTCGCGGCGCTCGCGGCGCGCTGGCCGATGATCGACTTCGTCGTCCACGCGATCGGCTTCACCAACAAGGAAGCGCTGCGCGGCAAATATTTCGACATCGGGCTCGACGATTTCTTGATGACGATGAACATCAGCGTTTACAGTTTCACCGCGGTCGCGCGCCGCGCCGCCGCGATGATGGAGCCGGGCGGCGCGATGCTGACGCTGTCTTACTACGGCGCGGAAAAGGTCGTCCCGCACTACAACGTGATGGGCGTCGCCAAGTCGGCGCTCGAAACCAGCGTCAAGTACCTCGCCAACGACGTCGGCCCGCAAGGCCTGCGCGTCAACGCGATCAGCGCCGGGCCGATCAAAACGCTGGCGGCGTCGGGGATCGGCGATTTCCGGCTGATCCTCAAGTGGAACGAGCACAACGCTCCGCTCCGCCGCAACGTGACGATCGACGATGTCGGCGGGGCCGCGCTCTATCTGCTGTCGGACCTGGCGAGCGGAGTGACCGGCGAGACGCACCACGTCGATGCCGGCTACCACACGGTCGGCATGAAGCAGGAAGACGCGCCCGATATCGCGCTGGTCTAAAGCGGCTCCCCAGTCTCCGCTGCCGTCATCCGCTGCGCGACCTCGGCCATGCTGACGGTTGCCCGCCAGCCAACCCGCTCGGCTATCCGCGCTGGCGATGCGCCGCTCCATTCGAGCTCCGAAAGTCGCTGAATGCCAGGATCGGCGTCGACGTGCGCGCGCCAGTCGAGCCCGACACTGGCGAAGGCGGCATCGACAAATTCGTCGAGCCGATGCGAACGCCCGGTCGCGACGATGCAATCGTCGGGTTCGCCGGCTTGGAGCATCCGCCACATCGCCTCGACGTATTCGGGCGCCCAGCCCCAATCGCGCGAGATGTCGAGCCGCCCGAGCTGCAGCCGCTCGTTCGATCCCGCCGCGATCCGCACCGCCGCCGCGGTCACCTTGCGGGTCACGAACCGTTCCGGGCGGAGCGGCGATTCGTGGTTGAACAAAATGCCATTGACCGCGAACAAACCGTAGGAGTCGCGGTAGTTCGCAACCAGCAGGTGTGCCGAGCTTTTGGCCGCGCCATAAGGGCTGCGCGGGCGAAACGGGGTCGCTTCATCGGCGGGGCGTCCGCCCAGATCGCCGAAGCATTCGCTCGAGCTGGCGTGGAACAGCCGCGTCCCGCGCCCGGCCACGCGAATCGCCTCGAGCAGGTTGAGCGTGCTCAAAACGATGCTTTCGATGGTCTCGACGGGCATCGAGAACGACAGTCCGACCGAACTCTGCCCAAGCAGCGCGTAGATTTCGTCGGGCTCGCAAGCGGAGATCGCGGCACGCGCGCTGCGCGAATCGCACGGCGTCATCGAAATCGTCCGAACCTGCTCGAGTATGCCGAGGCGCCGGAGGTTTTCGAAGTCGGCCGATTCGGCGTCGCGCGAGGTGCCCCAGACGGTGTAGCCCTTGGAAAGCAGCAGCCGGGCGAGATAGGCGCCGTCCTGGCCGCCGATGCCGCAAATCAGCGCGCTGCTCATCCGGCGTCGCGGATCGCGGCGAGGTCGGCCTCGACCATTTCGCGGCACAGCTCGCGCGCGGTGGTTTCATGGCGCCAGCCGAGCTTTTGGAACGCCTTGTCCGGATCGCCGATCAACAGATCGACCTCGGTCGGGCGGAAATAGCGCGGGTCGACTTCGACCAGGCACGCCCCGCTTTTGGCGCAGTAGCCTTTTTCCTCGCGCCCTTGACCGCGGAACTCGATCTCGATGCCCACATCCTCGAACGCCCAGCGAACGAACTGGCGAACTTCGGTGGTCGTGCCCGTCGCCAGCACGTAATCGTCGGGCTCGTCCTGCTGCAGCATAAGCCACATTCCCCGGACATACTCCTTGGCGTGCCCCCAATCGCGCCGCGCGCTCAGGTTGCCGAGGTAGAGCCGGTCCTGCCGGCCCGCAGAGATCGCCGCCGCCGCGCGGGTGACCTTGCGGGTGACGAAAGTCTCGCCGCGCAGCGGGCTCTCGTGGTTGAACAGGATGCCGTTCGAGGCGTGCAGCCCATAGGCCTCGCGGTAGTTGACCACCACCCAGTAGGCGTAAAGCTTGGCCGCGGCGTAAGGGCTTCGCGGATAGAACGGGGTGGTTTCGCGCTGCGGCACTTCCTGCGCGAGGCCGTAGAGCTCGCTCGTCGAGGCCTGATAGAAGCGGCAAGTCTTCTCCATCCCGAGAATGCGGATCGCTTCGAGCAGCCGCAGCGTCCCCAGCCCATCGGCGTTGGCCGTGTATTCGGGGGTCTCAAAGCTCACCGCGACATGGCTTTGCGCAGCCAGGTTGTAGATCTCGTCGGGCTTCGTTTCCTGGACGATGCGGATGAGATTGGTGGCGTCGGTCATATCGCCGAAGTGCAAGTGCAGCTTGGGCTCGCTCCCGCCCTCGTGCTCGTCGCCGTAGATGTCGTCGATGCGCCCGGTATTGAAGG
Source organism: Sphingomonadales bacterium (assembly GCA_038202745.1). Taxonomy (GTDB): domain Bacteria; phylum Pseudomonadota; class Alphaproteobacteria; order Sphingomonadales; family Sphingomonadaceae; genus Novosphingobium. The sequence goes on along the minus strand of JBBRER010000103.1, from coordinate 1,921 downwards.
ACGACGAGCGCCGCTTGATGCCGTGCACTTCGTAACCCTGGCCCAACAACAGCCGTGCCAGATAGGCCCCGTCCTGGCCCGTGACTCCTGTAATGAGTGCGACTTTTCTATCCTTGGCCACGCGGTTCCATTCCTGTTTGCGTCAACGGGTCGCCCGGCGGCGCCGGGCGCCGCAAGGACACCGCGGCCCGGTCGGCGGAGGCACCGGGTCACTAGCGGCGAATACCGCTTTGACAAAGACTTTCCCCCCCACGAGCCGAACGTTTTCAAATCGTAGCTGCGGTCGTCCAGCGCGGCCCATCGGTTCGAGCGCTGGACCGAAATGCGCTTCGACGAAGGCGTGACGGCGAGCGGTCTAGACGGCGAGCGGCCCATCTTCTAAGGGGCTGTCGCAGAAAATCCCGTCGCCCCCGCGCTGGGCGTTCATCAAAATCGATTGGCCCTTAGTCCTGCTCCACTCCTCCATCCTCGTGGTCTGCGCGCTTGCGTTCGCGCTGACCGCGCTGCTGTCGCGGCATGCCGAGGAGGTTTGCGTGCGACTGGGGCTGATCGACCATCCCGACGCGCGCAAACAGCACGGCTCGGGCACGCCGCTGCTCGGCGGATTGGCGCTGCTCGCGATCATCCTGCCGCTCGCCATCCTCGCGGTCTGGCTCGGCTGGCGCGGCCCGGGGCTGTCGTCGATGTTTCTGCTGACGGTGACCACAGCGCTGATCACAATCGTCGGCATGATCGATGATCGCCGGTCGCTGGCGCCGCGCCATCGGGTGGTTTTGGGTCTGCTGTTGTTCGGCGGGCTCGCCGCGTTCGACAACTCGTTTCTCGTCAGCGAACTGCACTTTCCGATGTTCGGGGTGGCGGCGGGCCGCATGCCGTTGTGGCTGGCTATCGGCTTTACCTCGATCTGCTGTGTCGGCCTGACCAACGCGGTCAACATGGCCGATGGCAAGAACGGTCTGGTGGCGGGACTGGCGATCGGCTGGCTGATCCTGATCGGCTCGCGGGCCTCGCCCAGCGACGCGCCGTTCATCGCGGTCATGCTTTCAGGGCTGGTCGCGCTGCTCGTGATGAACTTGCGCGGCCTACTGTTTTTGGGCGATGGCGGCGCCTATGGCCTGGCCGCTGCGATCGGGCTGCTGGCGATCCGCACCTACAACAGCTCGCAATACGATATCAGCCGCGGGATGACCGCCGAGGAGATTTTGCTGCTCTTCGCGATCCCCGTCATCGACAGTTTTCGCCTCACTTTCTCCCGGATGTATCGCGGCCGATCGCCGATGTCGGCGGATCTCAATCATCTCCATCACCATCTGAATTTTCGCTTCGGCTGGCCGACCGGGCTCTATATCTACCTCCTCGCCGCGCTTCTTCCGGCGGCGATCCTGCTGTTCGTGACTCGCTGAGCCGCGAATAGGCTGAGCGATCGCCACTTTCTAAGGGACCTGCCTTGCCCACCCGTCGCGCGAGCGTCCATCTTATCGCCGCCGCCCGCCCCAATTTCATGAAAGTCGCGCCGCTTTGGCACGCGCTGGGCGCTGCCGACGATTTCGATCCGGTCCTGATCCACACCGGGCAGCACTACGATCCGAACATGTCGAGCGACATTTTTGCGGACCTGGGACTCCCAGCGCCCGACTTTCATCTCGGGATCGGATCGGGCTCGCATGCCGAGCAGACCGGGCGCGTGATGATCGCTTATGAGACCGTCGCGATCCGCCATCGTCCGGATTGGCTGGTGGTCGTCGGCGACGTCAACTCGACCGTCGCCTGCGCGTTGACCGGGGCCAAGCTGCACGTGCCCGTGGTCCACCTCGAGGCCGGCCTGCGCAGCCGCGACCGGCGGATGCCCGAAGAGCTGAACCGGCTCGCCACCGACGTGCTCGCCGACGTGTTGTGGACGCCGTCGAGCGATGCCGACACC
>JBBRER010000102.1:0-7969 GCA_038202745.1 Sphingomonadales bacterium | reverse complement strand
CCTCTCGCTGATGCTCCTCGTGCCCCTCCTCGGCGCGGCCGCTTGCCTGATGGCGGAAGCCAAAGCCGCGCGCGCGATCGCGCTTGTCGCGACGCTGATCGATTTCGCGCTCGGCGTGGTGCTGTGGGCGAATTACGACATCGGCGGCGCGCAGTGGCAGTTCGCCGAGCACCTGCCGCTGTTCGCGGGGTTCGACTGGAAGCTGGGGATCGACGGCATCGCGCTGATGCTGATCGAGCTCAGCGTGTTCCTGATGCCAATCTGCGTTCTCGCCAGTTCCTCAATCGACAAACGCGTCGGCGAGTACATGGCCTCGTTCCTGCTGATGGAAACGCTGATCCTCGGCGTGTTCTGCGCGCAGGACTTGTTCCTGTTCTACCTGTTCTTCGAAGCCGGGCTGATCCCGATGTACCTGATCATCGGGGTGTGGGGCGGGGCGAACCGGATATACGCGAGCTACAAGTTTTTCCTCTACACGCTGCTCGGCTCGGTGCTGATGCTGATCGCGATGCTGTGGATGGCCAACGAGGCAGGGACCACCGACGTTCCGACGTTGATGGCCTACGATTTTCCCGGCGGCGCGCAAAAGTGGCTGTGGCTCGCGTTCTTCGCCAGTTTCGCGGTCAAGATGCCGATGTGGCCGGTGCACACGTGGCTTCCCGACGCGCACGTCCAGGCGCCCACCGCGGGCTCGATCATCCTCGCCGGGGTGCTGCTCAAGCTGGGCGGCTACGGCATGATCCGCTTTTCGCTACCGATGTTTCCCGAAGCCTCGGCCCAGTTCGCGCCGCTGATCTTCGCGCTGTCGATGGTCGCGGTGGTTTACACCAGCCTGGTCGCGCTGGTGCAGCACGACATGAAGAAGCTGATCGCCTATTCGAGCGTCGCGCACATGGCGATCGTCACCGCCGGGCTATTCGCGTTCAACCGCCACGGCCTCGACGGCGCGATGATCGTGATGCTCAGCCACGGGCTGGTTTCGGGCGCTTTGTTCTTCTGCGTGGGCGTCATCTACGATCGGCTGCACACCCGCGAGATCGACCGTTACGGCGGGCTGTCGATCAACATGCCCAAGTATGCGCTGTTCTTCATGCTGTTCACGATGGCCAGCGTCGGCCTGCCCGGGACGAGCGGTTTCGTCGGGGAATTCCTCGCGCTGCTCGGGATCTACCAGCTGTCGAGCTGGGTCGCGCTCGTCTGCACCACCGGGATCATCCTCGGTGCGGCGTACATGCTCTACCTTTACGCCCGCGTCGCGTTCGGGGTTCAGCGTCACGCCGATGCCGCGGCGATGCCCGATCTGCGTGCGGCCGAATTCGGGATCATGGCGGCGATCGGCGCGGTTGTGCTGTGGATGGGGGTTTACCCTGAAAGCTTCCTCGCTCCGATGCGTTCCGATATCGCGGCGCTCGATGCGCGACTGGCGCAGGCGCGGCCCAATGGCGACGCGATGATCGCGGTGGCGCACGCTGCACCCGCCCCTCAGGCGGAGGCTCACTGATGGTCTGGTCTGGGTCGCTGTGGCTAATCGCGCCCGAGGAAGTGCTCAGCCTCGCCGGACTGGCGTTGCTGATGGTCGCGGCATGGGCGGGAGACAAGTCCGCCCGCGCGATCTCGATCCTCGCGGTGGCGACGCTTGTCGCGAGCGCCGCGCTGGTCGCGCCGGCGCTGTGCCAGGGCGTCCACGGCCCCGCGGCGTTGGCGTTCGGGGGGCAATACGCCGCCGACGCCTTCGCCGCTTTCGCCAAGCTCATGATCTACGCGGCAGCGGGCGCGGTGCTGATCGTCGCGCCGGCGTTCTTCGACCGGTTCCGCGCGATGCGCGCCGAATTCCCGATCCTGATCCTGTTCGCCGCGGTCGGGATGGGGATGATGGTCTCGGCGACCAACCTGCTCACGCTCTACGTCGGGCTCGAGCTGAACTCGCTCGCCGCTTACGTGCTCGCCTCGTTCCTGCGCGCCGACGAGCGCTCCGCCGAAGCCGGACTCAAGTATTTCGTCCTCGGCGCGCTCGCCAGCGGCATCCTGCTGTTCGGGGTGAGCCTGATCTACGGCTTCACCGGGACGATCGCGTTCTCGGGAATAAACGCCGCGCTGGCAGGCGGGCTGGGCAAAGGCGCGCTGTTCGGCGTCGTGTTCGTCCTGACCGGGCTCGCGTTCAAGATCAGCGCGGTGCCGTTCCATATGTGGACCCCCGACGTCTACGAAGGCGCTCCTACGCCGGTGACGATGTTCTTCGCCACCGCGCCCAAAGTTGCCGCGCTGGCGCTGACCGCGCGCGTCGCATTGGACGCGTTCGGATCGCAGGCGGCGGCGTGGCAACAGGTCGTGACGTTCGCCGCGCTCGCCTCGATCATTGTCGGCGCGCTGGGGGCGATCGGGCAGCGCAACATCAAGCGGCTGCTTGCCTATTCGTCGATCAACAACGTCGGCTTCATCCTGATCGGGCTCGCCGCCGCGACCGTTCGAGGTGCGTCGGCGATGCTGGTTTACCTCGCGATCTACGTCGCGATGACCGTCGGCGGGTTCGTTGCCGTGCTGATGTTGCGCGACGCCGAGGGCGAGCCGGTCGAGGCGATCGCCGATCTCGCCGGGCTGTCGCGCACTCGCCCATGGCTCGCGCTCGGGCTGGCGATGGTGATGTTCAGCCTCGCCGGCATCCCCCCGCTGTTCGGGTTCTGGGGCAAGTTCGTCGTGTTCCAGGCCGCGGTCCAGGCGCACATGGTTCCGCTTGCGGCGGTCGGCATCGCCGCATCCGTGATCGGCGCGTTCTATTACATCAAGATCGTCAAGGTGATGTACTTCGACGAGCCCGCGAACCGCGTCACCGCGCCCAGCGACTTCGCGCACAAGGCGCTGATTGTGATTGCCGCGCTGGCGATGTCGCCGCTGGGGTATTTGCTGACCAAGTGGCTCGGCGCGTTTGCCGACAGCGCTGCGGCCGCGCTGTTCGCCTGATTTGATCCGCTTCGTCGCCGCAACCGGTTCGACCAACGCCGACCTTGCCGCGCGGCTCGCGGCGGGTGAGCATGTTGCCGAAGGCGAGTGGCTGGTCGCGGATCGCCAGACCGTCGGCAAAGGCCGGCAGGGCCGCGCGTGGGAGGATGGCGCGGGCAACTTCATGGGCTCGACCGTGGTCCGGCTCGGCCCCGGCGATCCCCCACCCGGCACACTCGCGCTGGTCGCGGGACTTGCGGTTCACGAGGTGGTTTCGCAGCATCTCCAACCGCCGCATTTGGCAACGCTCAAGTGGCCGAACGATATTCTGATCCGAGCGGCCAAGCTTGCAGGCATTCTCCTCGAACGCGCGGGCGATGCGGTAATCGTGGGCATCGGGGTCAATCTGGCGCGCGCGCCCGTCGTGCCCGGCCGAGAAACCGCCACTCTCGCGCAATTTGGCCCCGCGCCTTCACGCGATCACTTTGCCGCGAAGCTGGCGCGCACGTTCGACCTGGAACTCGAACGCTGGCGCACCTACGGCCTCGCGCCGATCGTCGCGCGCTGGCTCGCCGCGGCGCACCCGCTCGGCACCCTGCTCCGCGTCGGAGAGCCGGGCGAGCCGCCGCTCGCCGGCACATTCGCCGGGCTTGCGGACGACGGTGCGCTGCGACTGCGCTTGGAAGACGGCCAAGTCCGTGCCATCCACGCGGGCGAAGTCCGGCTGGCCGGGCAGGGGGACTAACGCGATGCTGCTCGCGGTCGATGTCGGCAACACCAACGTGGTTTTCGCGCTTTATGAAGGCCGCGAGATCAAGACCCGCTGGCGGATCGCCACCGATCCGCGCCGCACCGGCGACGAATACGCAACCTGGCTGGTCCAGTTGCTCGAGATCGAAGGGTTCGAGCGCAAGGACGTCGACCGGATCATTATCTCCACCGTCGTCCCGCGCGCTCTCCACAACCTCGAGGTGCTTGCCGAGAAGTACTTCAAGGTCACGCCGCTGATCGCGGGGCAAGCTCCCGCCGATTGGGCGATGGACATCGACGTCGATGAACCGCGCTCGCTGGGCGCGGACCGCGCGGTCAACGCCATCGCGGCGCACGCCAAGTACCCGGGCGACCTGATCCTGGTCGATTTCGGGACCGCGACCACGCTCGACGCGATCGACTTCAACGGCGCTTACAAGGGCGGAATCATCGCGCCGGGGATCAACCTCTCGCTCGACGCGCTCGTCGGCAACACCGCCAAGCTGCCGCGGATCGCGATCGAAAGCCCGCGCACCAACAGCGTGATCGGCCGCAACACCGAGGACCAGATGCTGATCGGTGTGTTCTGGGGCTACGTCGCAATGATCGAAGGGTTGGTCGCACGGATGCGCGCCGAGATCGGGCGCCCGGCGAAAGTGGTGGCAACCGGCGGGCTGGCGGTGCTGTTCCAGCAGCACACGCAGATTTTCGACGCGGTCGATGCCGATCTGACGCTCGACGGGTTGGCGCTGATGGCGGAGCGGGCGCGGGCTGGCTAAACCCAAACTCACACCGTTCGCCCTGAGCTTGTCGAAGGGTTGCTTTTCCTTTCTAGCGATGCGTGCGGGGCGCCAAGCGAAGGACCGTCCTTCGACATGCTCAGGACGAACGGAACTTTTGTGCGAAGAATACCCGTGACATGACCCCCGGAGACGAACTGCTGTTCTGCGCGCTCGGCGGCTCCGGCGAAATCGGGATGAACGTCAACCTCTATGGTTGCCGCGGCAAATGGCTGATGGTCGATCTGGGGATGACGTTCTCGGGCGGCGAGTACCCAGGGGTCGATCTGGTTTTCGCCGATCTCGATTTCATCGAGCGCGAGCGCGCCAACTTGCTCGGGGTGGTGCTCACCCATGCGCACGAAGACCATATCGGCGCGGTGCCTTATTTCGCCGAAGAGCTGGGCGTCCCACTTTACGCGACGCCGTTTACCGCGCGGCTCGTGGCGAACAAGCTCGACGAAGCGGGACTGATCGACCGGGTCGAGCTCAATGTTGTTGCCGATCTCGAACGCTTCGAACTTGGGCCGTTCGGCATCCGCTACGTCCCGCTCGCGCACTCGATTGCCGAGGGCAACGCGCTCTTGATCGACACGCCGTTCGGCAACGTCTTCCACACTGGCGACTGGAAGCTCGACGACGAACCGCGGATCGGCACGCCCACGACCGCCGCCGAACTGACCGCGATCGGCGATGCCGGGGTGCTCGCGCTGGTTTGCGATTCGACCAACGTCTTCAACCCCGAGCCGTCGGGGTCCGAAGGCGAAGTCCACCGCGGGCTGCTCGCCGAAGTTGCGCGCCACGCGGGCAAGCGCGTGCTGGTGACGACGTTCGCCTCCAACGTTGCGCGATTGCAGACGCTCGGCGAGGTCGCCGGCGAGACCGGACGCCGGCTGTGCGTCGCCGGGCGCTCGCTCGACCGGATCATTGCTGCGGCGCAAGCAAGCGGATACTTGCGCGAGCTGCCGCCGCCGGTCGACATGGACGCCGCGATGGACCTGCCGCGCGGCGAGGTGATGATCCTCGCCACCGGCGGGCCGGGCGACCCGCGCGCGGCGTTGTCGCGTGTGGCCGAGGGCCAGCACCCGATCCAGCTCGAAGCGGGCGACGTGGTGTTGTTCTCGAGCCGCCAGATCCCCGGCAACGAGATCGCCATCGGGCGCATCCAGAACCGACTCGCCGCGCGCGGCATAACCATCGTCACCGACCGTCAGAGCCTCATCCACGTTTCGGGTCACCCCGGCCGGCCCGAGCTCGAGGCGCTTTACGGCTGGATTCGCCCGCGCATCCTGGTTCCCGTCCACGGCGAGATGCGGCATATGGCCGAGCAGGCGCGGGTCGGGCGCAAGGCGGGAATCCCGGCGGCCGTGGTCCAGCAGAACGGCGACCTCGTCCGCCTCGCGCCGGGCAAGCCGGGCAAGTTCGGCGAAGTTCGGGCCGGGCGGCTGGTGCTCGACGGCGACATTGTCGCCGCGGCAGATGGCGAGGCGATCGCGATGCGTCGCCGCCTCGCCGCGCAGGGCTTGGTGATCGTGGTTCTCGGCAAGGGCGGACATGCCCAGGTCGAGGCGGTGGGATTGCCGCTGGACGAGGATTACGGTGCGTTTGTCGAAGAGGCCCAGAACGATGTCGCCGCCGCGCTGCGCAAGCTTAAGGGCGGGCGGGGCAGCGACCGCGACGCCGTTCTCGAAGCAGCGCGCCTCGCCGCGCGCCGGGCCGCGCAGCGCTGGTCGGGCAAGAAACCCCAGGTCCGCGTGATGATCTCGGGCCCCGTTGCGTGAAGTGGACCTCGATTTCGGCGATTTACATGCTTCTGTGGGTGATGAGTGCGTTCATCATGCTGCGCTTTGGGGTGCGTACGCACGAAGAAGCCGGTGCCGAGAAGATTCCCGGCCAAGCCGAAAGCGCTCCCGTAGATTTCCGCCCCGGCCGTGTCGCGCTGCGCGCCACGCTGCTCGCCGCGGTGCTGTTGGCCGTTTTCTACGCGAACTACGTCGGTGGTTGGATAACGACCGGCGACCTGGACTGGTCGCGCGACCTTCCCGGCGCTCCCAAATGATCCGGGGGCTAGTCGCGCAGCCGTTCGATCGCCTGGGCGAGCGCGACATAAAGCTTGCCCATGTCCGACGAGAGCAGCGTGACCCCGAGCGAATGACCGTCGCGCGTCGATAGCAGCTGGCGCAGCATCGCTTCGAAATCGTGGATGTAGCGCGCGACGTGATCGCGGAAATCGCGGTCGTTTTCGTAAATCTGCGCAACCTGCTTGGCCTCGGGCGCATCGAGCAGCCGCACCGCGCGGCGCGTGAACACCCCCCGGTCGCCGCGCAAGTACGAAGCCCACGCGGTGTCGGTGACGTCGGTGTCGATCGCCCGGGCGATGTCGATCGCGTTCGAGTTGAGCGCCTCGGTGATCAGCGCCACCCGCCGCGCGAAATCGTTGTCGACTTGCTCCTGCGACCGCGCTCGCGCCTGAGCGACCCGGCGTTCGAGGTTGCCCGCCAGCTCGCCCACTTTGGCGAGTTGGTCGCGCAACTGCACCGCCGCCTCGCGCCCCACCCCGGCGGCGTGCGCCGCGGCCTGCTCGAGGCTGCCGACCGCTTCGGCGGCGCGCGCGCGCATTGCCCGGTCGATGGCCGAAGCGCTTTCCTCGCCAAGCCGAGCGGCAAGCTGCGAAACCGCTTCGGCGCTCATCGCCTGGAGGTTGGCGACCGCGCCGCGCGCAGCTTCGTCGAGCGCTCCGATTGCGTCGCGCAGCTCGCCTTGCGCGCTTTCCGCCAGCGCCGTGCTCGCGGCCTGCGCATCGGCGAGCGCGGTGCGTACCTCGGCAAACGTGTCGCGCTGCTCGGCCGTCTGACGACCGAGCGCGGCGTGGACGATTTCAAGCTCGGCCAGTGTGCTCCCCAGAGTCGCGTGCCCGGCTTCGAGCTGCGTCCCGAGCGCGGCTCCGCGCTGCTCGGCTTCGGCGACGACCGCGCCAAGCGCCTGCGCGCGCACCTCGATTCCGCTCAGCGCGGCCTCGCTCGCGCTCATCGCCGCGGGAAGCTCGACCGCGGTGTGGTGCGCGCTTGCCTGGATCAGTTCGAGCAGGCGCACGCTGCCGTCGGTGAGCTGGGCGATCGCGGTGTCGGTTCCGGAGAGCGCCTCGCGGCTCCCGGCGAGCTTGTCGGCGAGCAGGGTCAGGCTTTCGCCGATCGATGAACGCGCCCGCTCCCCATGCGCGGAAATGTCCGCCATTTGCCGTACGTAACCGTCGAGTTCGCCCGAAATCGCGCGGGCGTGGGCCGCGAGTTCGCCAGCGTGCGCCTGGTGCGCGTCGTTGCGGACCAGGGTTTCGCTATCGAAGTCGGCCAGCGTCTGGTTGAGCCGGGCAAGCGCGGCATCGTGGCGCTCGTCGCTTTCGCCGCTGCGCCGGGCGATTTCGTCGCCGTAAGCGCGGTCGCGCTCGGCGAAGCGTTCGTCGATCCGTTCGGCTTCGGCGGTAAGCTCCGCCAGCCGCGCGCGCG
>JBBRER010000101.1:0-8227 GCA_038202745.1 Sphingomonadales bacterium | reverse complement strand
TGACCCACCCCCTGACCCCCTCCCGCAAGCGGGCGGGGGGAATTAAATCGCGTCGTCGTTGCGCTCGCCGGTGCGGATGCGCAGCGCGCTTTCGACCGGGATCACGAAAATCTTGCCGTCGCCGATCCGCCCGGTTTGCGCGGCCGCGGCGATCGCTTCTACGGTGCGCTCGGCCATCGCGTCGGTGACGACGACCTCGAGCTTCACCTTGGGGAGGAAATCGACGACGTATTCGGCGCCGCGGTACAGCTCGGTGTGGCCCTTCTGACGGCCGAAGCCCTTGGCCTCGGTCACGGTGATGCCCGAGACGCCGACCTCGTGCAGCGCCTCCTTGACTTCGTCGAGCTTGAACGGCTTGATGATCGCTTCGATCTTTTTCACGGGGCTTGTGTCCCTGCACCAACAGCCGGCGCCGCGACAGCGGTCCGGAGCCAAACGGATATCCCGCCACACGAGACTCAAGAATCGTGCCAGCGGCGGAAGCGATGGTAGGCGGCGGGAATTGCGATGCAAGCCGCGCGCTGCGCTGCCCGGATTTGCGGCAGGGTGCGCAAGAATGAGGCAGCGTTAGAGCCGCAATCCCGCGGTCTCATCCAACCCCGCCATCAGGTTCAAACTCTGCACCGCCGCGCCGCTTGCGCCTTTGCCGAGGTTGTCGAGCCGCGCGATCAGCCGCGTCTGGCTGCCGTCGGCGCTGGCGCAGACCCACAGCTCAAGCCTGTCGGACGGCGGCGCGTCGGCGCGCAGCAGGATTTCGTCGGGCGAGTCGGCATGAACCGTCACCGCCGCGCTATCCTCGTAGAACCGGGCCAAGCAATCGCGCAGCGCCGACACTGGCGCGGCACCCTCCATCAGCGCCAGATACAGCGGCACTTCGACCACCATCCCGCGGTGCGCGGGTATCACCGTGGGCGCGAACAGCGGCGCGTGCGTCAGCCCGGCATATTTCTGCATCTCGGGTACGTGCTTGTGATCCATAGCGAGCGCGTAGTCCCGAAACGCGATCCCGGGATCGCCCTCGAACCGCGCGATCAGCGCCTTGCCCCCGCCCGAATAGCCCGAAACCGCGTGGCAGGTGTAAGCCCAGTCGGCCGGGAGCAGTCCCGCGCGAACAAGCGGGGCGACGAGCGCGAGAAAGCCCGTCGGATAGCACCCGGGATTGCTCACCCGGCTGGCGGCCGCGATCTTGTCGCGCCCGATCAGCTCGGGAAAGCCATAAACCCACGCCGGATCGACCCGGTGTGCGCTCGAAGCATCGATCAGGCGGACATTGCTCCCCCTCGCCAGCGTGACCGCCCCGCGCGCGGCCTCGTCGGGCAAGCACAGTATGGCGAAATCGGCGGCATGAAACGCCTCGCGCCGCGCGCCGTCGTTCTTGCGCTGGGCCCGGCCCAGCACGAGCAGATCGAACTCACTTCGGCTCTCAAGCCGCTCGACGATCTCGAGCCCGGTAGTGCCGGCCGCGCCGTCGATAAAAACCGTGTGGGTCATGGAAGCGACCTTAAACCAACAAACCCCGCTCGTCCTGAGCTTGTCGAAGGGCTGCGTGCCTTCGTGGACTGGGCGCTTGGGGCAGAAGAAAAGTACAGCCCTTCGACAAGCTCAGGGCGAACGGAATGGGTAAGGGTTAGCCTCGTCGCTCCGCCAGCGCATTCACCAGCACATATCCCACGCAGCCATCCTCGCCCACCTGACCCCAAGCCCAATCGCCCGCGATGTCGAGCACGTTGAACGCCGTCCCCGACGCCAGCTCCTCGCGCGTCTCGGCGTCCTCGTGCCCCGCCACCTTGAGCGCGGCATCGCGCGCCAGCACCCGCGGCATCGGCACCGCATAATGCGGCACGAAGCAAGTCTCCGCCAGCCGGACGTGCGCCAGATCGCCGCGCACGGGCCAGCGCGCGGCCTCGAGCTTTGGGCTCGGCCCCGACAGCGTGAGCTGCCCGGCGGGAATGGCGGTGGCGGTCAAATCAAGCCCCAATTGCGAACGCGCGCGCTTAGCGCCGCGTTGGCGCAGGGGCAAGGTTCGCGGGTCGGCTTCGCGTCCCGCGCTAGTCGAGATCGAGGCTCAGCAGCGTGAAGCGCGCCGGTCCGGTGGCGTAAACACCATGGCTGCGACGCGACGACGAGCCGAATGCCACACCGATCCGCGCGGTGTCCGCCAGCGCCGCGGCAAAGCCCGCGCCTTCGCTGTCATTGGGCCGCCCGTTGACGTTGATCCAGACTTCGTCGAGCCGCACCCTGACGGTGTGCTCGCCCGGAGTCAGCGGGACCACGCCCTGCTGCGGCGAATACCAACGGTAGGCCTCATAGCGCCCTCGTCCGCTCCAGTCGTCGCCGGCCCGCTGGAAATAGAGCGAGACCGTCGCGGGCTCGCTCGGCATCTCGTCGGCCACGAAACGCGTCCCTGGCGCGGCATCAATCCGATAATGCATGGTGATTTGCCGCACGCCATTGAGCGGCCCGACCTCGACCGTCAGCGCATCGACTTGCCCCGCCCCGGCCAGCGGCAGATCGATCGCCAGCGAGCCGTTCGGTCCGGCCTTCGGATGCGCGGGCATTCCGACGGAATAGTTCTGCCCGCGCACCATCGGCCCGATCTCCCATGCTTCCGCAGGCGGCATCGCGGCGAGCGCCGCCGGGACGGTGGCGGCGGAAATGGCGAGGACGAGAAGGGCGATCTTGCGGGTCATGGGAGTGGTGTACGTCTGACCCAGTGTCACCAGGCTGAACCGCCGTGCAAGGATCGGGAAAGGTGCGGGATGTTGAACCCGGCGAGGCGCGCGGTGTTTTCGGGTCCGCCGCGAGCGCACCCGGTCGAGCCGCATCCAACTACTGGCCGATGACCTCCCCACGGTCCGACAGCATTGCGTCCACCGCGGCAATAAACGGTGGGATAAGGCCCGCTGCCGCGGCCTTGTTGTTCCACCAAGCTTGACCACGAGCCGTGCGCAACAAGTCGTCCAACGCGGATCGGCAGGAGACCTCAAACGTTCCCGGTGGAAAGAGGCCTCGCTGCGTACGGTCCCAGATGTGAAACGAGGCCCATGCATATTCGTTCAGCATAAGTTCCAGCCTCATCTGGTCGGCCGCATCGAGCGGTGTGGCTTCGCTGAGCCCGGTGGTCATGAGGATGGCAAGATCGCGGTTCTCGGCGATTGCCATGCGAATCACCGTCCATTGTTGCATGGTCGAATTGTGTTCGCCCCGTTGCAGCGCGGCTGTGCTCTGTCGGAACTGGTAGCCGACGAACAAAAGCGACAGCATCACCCCTGCCGAAGCGATGACCTGCGCTAGATACGAGAGCTGCTCGAGCGACATGCCACCCCGTCCTCCGTCAGCACAATGCTAGACGCTGCGACGTTCCGAGACCAGCCTCAGCCTTTTAAAAGCTTATGACCGGCGACGACCAATTTTCGCAAAACGCAGCGCTAGCCGAAGCGCCCCAGCAGCATGTGCCACGCCGCGCGCAGCCCCAGCGCTTCGCCGCCTTTGGGGCGGCCGGGCTTGGCGGCGGGGCGCCAGGCGAAGGTGTCGAAGTGCGCCCAGTCGGTTCCGTCGGGGACGAAACGATCGAGGAACAGGCCCGCGACGCTCGCCCCGGCGAAGCCATTGGCGTGGCTGTTGACCAGATCGGCGATGTCGGACTTGAGCCATTCGCGGTAACTCTCGGGCAGCGGCAGCCGCCACACCGGATCGTCGCAGGCATCGCCCGCATCGATCAGCGCCTGCGCGGTTTCGTCGCGGCGCGCCATCAGCGCGGGCAGATCGGGGCCGAGCGCGACCCGCGCGGCGCCGGTCAGCGTGGCGAAGTCGAGGATCAGTTCGGGCTGCTCCTCGCCCGCGCGGGCCAGCGCGTCGCCGAGCACCAGCCGCCCTTCGGCATCGGTGTTGGTGATCTCGACCGTCAGTCCCTTGCGGCTGGCGAGGATGTCGCCGGGGCGGAAGGCGTTGCCCGAAATCGCGTTCTCGACCGCGGGCACGAGCAGGTGCAGCCGCACCTTGAGCCCGCGCGCCATCACCAGCCCGGCGAGCGCGAGGGCATGCGCCGCGCCGCCCATGTCCTTCTTCATCATCGCCATGCCGCTCGCCGGCTTGATGTCGAGCCCGCCCGAATCGAAGCACACGCCTTTGCCGACGATCGCCAGCCGGGGGTGCTTGGGATCGCCCCAATGGAGCTCGATCATTCGCGGCGCGTGGCTGCGGCCTGCGGCGCGGCCGACCGCGTGGACCATCGGGAACTCGCGCGTCAGCGCGTCGCCGCTGGTGATCTTGAGTTCGGCCTTATGCGTCTTGGCCAGCCTCGCGGCTTCGGCCTCGAGCTGCGCGGGACCCATGTCCTCGGCAGGGGTGTTGACCAGATCGCGAACCAGCGCAGTCGCCACCGCTTCGGCCAGCACCGCGTCGATCGACTTGGCGTCCTTGGTCAGCAGAACGCGCGGGCCTTCCGCCTTGTCGTCGCCCTTGTAGCGATCGAAGCGGTACTGCGCGGTGACCCAGCCGAGCAGCGCCGCGCCGGGCTCGCCATTCGCGCGGCGGTACGTTCCCGCGGGCAGCGCTTCGGCGAGCTTGGCCATGCACCAGCTCGACAAGTGCTCGGGATCGGCGACGCCGCCAGCTGCAAACCACGCGTCGCCGTCGGGGACGATCCCGACCTCGTACGCGCCGCCTTCGAACTTCTGCGCGGCGAGCGCGGCGCGCTGTCCAGCGGTGAGCGTTTTGAGAAACGCGGGCACCGTCTCCTTGTTCACGAGGTGGAGCAGGGTGGCGCGTTGGCTCTTGTCGGGCTGGACGAGGGCGTGCTTGTCGGTCATGGGCTCGCCGCTTACCCCTTGCGCCCCGTGCGAAGCGAGAGGAAACGTCCGCCGATGCGCTTCGCCCCTTTCGCCCTGCCGTTCGCGTTGCTGCTCGCCGCCTGTTCGGGCGACGAGCCGACGCCCGCGCCAAGCGGGTCGGAGCTCGTCACCGATACGCCTTCGGCCGAACCGACCGACGACGATCCCGAAGTCCGAATCGTCCCCGCGACCGCCAGTTCCTCGCCCGATGGCAACGACCGCGCGGTCAAGCAGGAGAGCGACTACTACGATTTCAGCTACTCGTTCCCCGAGGCGGCGGCATCGAGCCCGGTACTGCGCAAATGGTTCGAGGACGATATCGACGCCAAGCGCGACCATCTGATCGCCGCCGCGCGCAAGGCTCGCGACGCGGCGATCGCGGCGCGCATCCCGTTCCGCCGCCGCGTGCTGCTGACCAAATGGAGCACGATTGCCGAGGTCCCGGGGTTCGCCAGCCTCTCGGCATTCGCTTACGCCTTTGACGGCGGTGCGCACGGAATGACCACTTTCCGCTCGTTCGTGTGGGACAAGAAAGCGGTGGCGCGGCGGCCGACGCTGACGCTGTTCGCCTCATCGCGCGCGCTGGCCAAGGCTATCCGCGCGCCGTTCTGCGCCGAGCTCGACCGGATGCGCGGCAAGAAGCGCGGGCAACCGGTCGACGCCGCGAGCAAGGCCGAGTTCGAAGCGTGCATCGAACCGCTGGGGGAGGGCACGGTCGCGCTCGCCTCGAGCGACGATCTGCACTTCGACGGGCTGACGGTGCTGGTCCCGCCGGGTGCCGCCGGTCCGTATGTCGAAGGCAGTTACGAAGTGAAGCTGCCGGTCACCGCCGCGGTGATCGCGGCGATCCGTCCGCGTTTTCGCAAGGCGTTCGCGGTCGCTCCGGCCTCGCCAAACGCGACCTGAAGGCATATGTGAGCGCGATGACCGAATACCAGACCATCACGGCCGACGAGACCGTCATTCGCGACGGCACGATCAAGCTCCACGGGCCCGAGGGCTTTGCGGGGATGCGCAAGGCCGGGCGGCTCGCGGCCGAAATTCTCGACGCGCTGGTCGATCGAGTCCAGCCGGGAGTTTCGACCGGCGAACTCGACGATGTGGTCCGCCAGATGACTCTCGACGGCGGGGCGGTGCCCGCAACGCTCGGCTACCGCGGCTATACGCATTCGTGCTGCATCTCCATCAACCATGTCGTTTGCCACGGCATTCCGTCCGAAAAGACGCTCAAGGACGGCGACATCGTCAACATCGACGTGACCCCGCTGCTGGGCGGCTGGCACGGCGACACCAGCCGGATGTATCTGGTCGGGGATGTGCCGCTCAAAGCCCGCCGGCTGATCGACGTAACATACGAATGCCTGATGCTGGGGATCGAGCAAGCGCGGCCCGGCGCCCGGCTCGGCGATATCGGCGCGGCGATCCAGGCCCATGCCGAACGCCAGCGTTATGGCGTGGTGCGCGAGTTCTGCGGGCACGGCGTCGGCCGCCTGTTTCACGACGCGCCCGAGGTCGTCCACGCGGCCCGCGCCGGAACTGGTCCGGAACTGCGGCCGGGGATGTTCTTCACCATCGAGCCGATGATCAATCTCGGTAAGCCCGGGGTGAAGCTGCTCGACGACGGCTGGACCGCGGTCACCCGCGACCGCTCGCTGTCGGCGCAGTTCGAGCATTCGGTAGGTATAACCGAGGACGGCTGCGAAGTGTTCACTGCTAGCCCAAAGAGGCTCGACAAGCCGCCTTACTGACGGCTGCCGCGCACCGCTGCGCCGCCCGCGAACGGCGCGATCGCAAGGAGCACGAGGCTGACTGCGCCGGTCAGTGCAATACCGCCTGCGCCGCCCGGGGCGAGGCTGCCCGCGCCGAACACCAGCAGCGGCACCGCGAGCGGGATCGTCAGCAGTCCGGCCAGCGCCGCGCCGCCGCGAAGGCCCGCGGTCAGCGCGGCGACGGTGACGCCGAGCGCGGCGAGGCCGGGCGTTCCGGCGAGCAGGCCGAGTTCGACCGTGCGCAGCGTCGACGCGTCGATCCCGAGCAACGCCGAGGCGGGGACCGCGGCCAGCATCAGCAGCGGCCCGAACGCGAGCCAGTGGGCGAGCACGCGCACCGCGATCACCCATTCCTCGGCGATTCCGCGCAGCGCCCACTGGTCGAACATTCCGAGCTCGAGGTCGGGCTCGATCAGCCGATCGAGCGGAAGGATCGCGGCGAGTAGCGCGGCGACCCAGATCACTCCGCCGCCGGTGCGCGCCAGCAGCGGCGCGTCGGGCCCGACCGCGAACGGGTAAAGCATCGCCACCGCGAGGAAGAACAGCGGCGGCAGCACCGTCCCACCGCGCCGCCCGCCGCCGAGCAGCAGCGCCAGATCGCGGCGGAGGAGCGCGGCGAGCGCGGTCATGGCGCGAAATCCGCGAGCTCAATCCGCGCCATCCCCGGCACCGCGAACGACTGGTGCGAGGCAGCAAGGCAGATTCCCCCGCCTGCGCAATGTTCGGTCGTAAGCGCTTGGACGAGTTCGACGCCCTCACGGTCGAGCCCGTTGAGCGGCTCGTCGAGCAGCCAGATCCGCGCTTGTTGGCCAAGCAGGCGCGCCAGCGCCGCGCGCTTGCGCTGCCCGGTCGAGAGGTAGCGCACCGGCACGTCGGCCAGCCCGGCCAACCCGAGCCGCTCTAACTGCGCGGCGCCGCCGTCGAGCCGCGTCCAGAACGCCAGCGCGCGCGCCAGCGGCAAGTGCGGATCGAGCGCGGGGTGCTCGTCGACCAGCCCTGCGGCTCCGTGCCGCTCGATTTGCCCCGCAAACGGCCGCAGCAACCCGCCGACGAGTCGGATCAGGCTCGACTTGCCCACGCCGTTGGCTCCGGCAACGTGCAGCGCTTGCCCCGGCTCGAGCGCGAACGACAGCCCGCGGAACAGCACCCGGTCGCCACGCCGGCAGGCCAGATCGGTCGCGGCAAGGCGGCAGTGCAACATCGCGGCAACCGTTAGGACAAGCGCGCCCCGGTGCCAAGTTTGCCAGCTTGCGCGCGGTCGCCTAGCTATCGCGCGGGTCGGGGCGCGGCGGGGGACACGCGATGCAATCCAAAGGGCACTTGCTGCGAATTCTCGGCGTCGGCTTCGGGCTGGCGGCGGTGGTCGGATCGGTCGTCGGGCAGGGCATCCTGCGCACACCCGGCGCGGTCGCGGGCGCGGTTCACACGCCGTTCGCGATGATCGCGCTGTGGGCACTGGGCGGCGCGATCGCGCTGATCGGCGGCGCGGTCTATGTCGAGCTCGGCACTTCGGTGCCGTGCGCGGGCGGGCCTTACGATTATGCCGAGCGCGCTTTCGGGCCGGTCGGGGCGGCAGTCACCGGCTGGGCCCTGCTCCTGGCGATGGTCGTTTCGATCGCGAACACC
>JBBRER010000100.1:0-8436 GCA_038202745.1 Sphingomonadales bacterium | reverse complement strand
GCGCTGCGGCGAGCGCACTGGCGGCATCGTTCGGCCGTGCGATCGGCGCGCCCCAGAATGCCACGACCGCGTCGCCGACGAATTTGTCGATCGTCCCGCCATGCGCCAGCACCGTCTCGCTCATTGTCTCGAGATAGGTGTTGAGGATCGTCGCGACCTCTTCCGGGCTGAGCGCCTGGCACATCGACGTGAAGCCCTCGATGTCGGTGAACAGCGCATAGATGTCGCGCCGCTCGCCATGGAGCGCCAGCTTGGCCGGGTCGCGCAGGATCTGCTCGGCGACGTCGCGGGGCAGGTATTTGCCGAGCGCGCCCTGGGCGAACCGGCGCTGCTCGGCCCCCGCCGCGCGCGCCGCGCCTGCGACCGCGGTGAACGCGGTGATCCAGCCCAAGGCCCAGCCGACAGCGGGGGTGCCGGTGGTATCGACCCCGCGCCATTCGAGCCAGAACGGCAGCCCGCCGAACATCAGCGCTTGCGCCGCGACGAACGGCAGCACCCGCCACAAGCTCCATTCGAGCAGGCTGGTGAGCGAAGCCGCGGCGACCGCGAGCAGCCCGACCGCCCACAGCGTCGCTCCGCCCAGCGGTGTGCGCACCGCGCCGTCGAGCGCCTGAGCGAGCATCGCGGCGTGGACCTCGAGTCCCGGGATCGTCTCGCCGGTGATATTCGTAAACGGGGTCGTCACCCTGTCCCGATCGACGATGTCGCCGCCGATCAGGACATAGCGACCGGAGATCAAGGGCGCCGCCGCCGCCGCGATTTCGGGAATGCCCAAGGTATTGATCCGCAGTTCGGAATAGACCGGCGCATCGCGCGTCGCGGGTAAGCGGTGGCGGATCGTGCCGCGGTAATCGGCGAAGCGGGCCGCCGCCGGATCGTGAGCGCCTTCGAGCATGGCGCGGGTCAGGATTTGGGGCGCGCCCGGTCCGGGCTGGGGCCAGTCGCGGGTGACGCCGTAGGCATCGTCGAGCTGGATGCTCGCGGGCCGCGCGTTGCTGCCGTTGAGCCGCGCCATGAACCCGTCGAGATACTGCTGCTGCTCGAAGTTGATGTCGCTCTTGTTGCCCGCGACGTTGGCATACGCGACGAAAGTGGGTGTTTTCATCCCGCGCAGCGCCGCGATAAGTGTCGCATCCTCGACTTGCGGCTGGTCGAAGAGGATGTCGATCCCGATCGCCTTGGCGCCCATCGCGTCGAGCGCGGTGAGCGCCTTGGCGAGCAATCCACGGTCGAGCGGCGAGCGTTTTTGCAAATCGATCAGCACTTGATCGTCGTAAACGATCTCCTGAATGCGCTGGTCCTGATCGACCAGCGGGGCAAACATGTACGCGCGCCGGTCGTGGAGCGCGCGCTCGGCGTCGCCGACCACCGGGATGCTCCATGAGAACCGCGTGAGCATCAGCGCGAGGACCAGCAGAATCGCCGCGATCACCAGCCGCCGCCAGCCCGCGCGGCGCAGATTGCGCCAGCCGCGCGTCAATGCGCGGGCGCGAGCCGGCAAGGCCAGAGCCGATGCCACCGGTTCAGCGCGCGCCCGCGAATGGCCGTGCGCCGTCGCCGATCAGCGCGAACCCGGCCCAGTAGAACGGGTGCGAGGTCTCGGGATCGTCCATCAGCTTGCGCTCGGCGGCCTCGAGCGCGGCACCGACCGAAGTCCCCGCGGGCTGGCCGAAGAACGAGCCGAACAAGTGCTCGGTCGCGCCGTAGTCGTCGGGCGCGGGCCAGTGGCTGGCGATGACCTGGCGCCCGCCCGCGGCGATGAACGCGCGTACCAGCCCATCGAGGGCCTGCCCGCCGCCGGTGGTGATCCCCGCCTCGCGCGTTGCTTCGAGGCTCGCCGCGCCCGCGGTGTCGCACGCCGACAGCACGACCAGATCGGCGTCGAGGTGGAGCTTGAAGATCTCGTCGAAGCGCAGCAGCCCGTCCGAACCGGCGCCGCCGAACGAGGTCAGCAGCGCGGGCCGCGCCGGACACCCGTCGCGCGGCGCGGTGACCAGACCATGTGTGGCGAAATGAAGTATGCGGAAGGTGTCGAGATCAGACCGTGACTGGACCGCGGTGTCGCTGAACGCTCCGTCGGTGAGGAGCTGGGCTTGCGCGGGGCCGAATATCGCCGCCGCCGCCTTGAGCTCGGTCGCGGCGATCGGATGGT
This sequence comes from Sphingomonadales bacterium, assembly GCA_038202745.1. Classification (GTDB taxonomy): domain Bacteria; phylum Pseudomonadota; class Alphaproteobacteria; order Sphingomonadales; family Sphingomonadaceae; genus Novosphingobium. Next base: position 6,284 of record JBBRER010000100.1, on the reverse strand, counting down.
TCCACGCCGCCGCCGGCCACGCGCAGTCCGCCGCACCGCCAGCCTGCGCGGGCGTCCGCGCGACGGGGCCGAGCGGAAGGTTCTCGCCCAGCCCTAGATAGGCGCGCGGCGCGGTCGAAGCCGGCGCGCGGCGCGCGTCGCGGAAGGTCGCGGCGGACAGCGCGGTGCTGATCGCGCGGTCGCGCCCGAGCCAGGCGATTCCGCGGAAATCGAACTCGTCGCCCCCGCGCGCGACGCGGCCGCGATACGCTGTCACTCCCTTCGGATCGAGGATCAGCAGGTTGGGGGGCAACTGGAGCAGCGCAGCGTCTGGCTCGAACACCAGATGCGTCACTCCCGCGAGCTCGTGGCGCACCGGTCCGATCACCGCGTCGCTCAGCGTCAGCGCGTCATCGACATCGAACGGCGTCGTCTGGCGCACGCCGTTGATCGTCACCGAGATGCTGTCGCGCAGCGCCTGAACCAGATCGCCGACCGCGTCGGTGCTTTGCGCCACGCGCCAGCTTCGCGCGGTGTTCGGATCGGCGTAAATCGCGTAAATCCGGTTCCCCAGCCGGGTCAGCTTGAGATAGGCCTCGCCCGGGCGGAGCGTCGCGCGCAGCTCGTCGAGCGTAACGTAATTGTGCGCGATCGCGCGGAATTGCGGATAAGCGGAGAGCGCGTCCATCACTTGCGTCTGCGCCGCGAGCAGGCGTTCCTGTTGCGCCTGGAGATCGCTCAGCGCGGCGGTCCCGCCGCCGTTTGCTGCGGCCGAATTGGCTTGCGCGACGAGGATGCGGTTGCGCTCCAGATCGCGCGCGATCCCCACCGACTGGCGGAACAGCCCGGCCGCCTGCCCGTCGCCCGCTGCAAGCTGGCGCGAAAGCTGCGCGAGCGTATCGGCGGCGCCGGGGCGCTCGACCAGCTGCGAGGCGAGCAGCAGGTCCGCTACCGCGCGCGGATCGGACCCTCCGTCATCGACGAGCAGATCGAAATAGGGGCGGATCAGGTTGGCCAGCCCGACCAGCGCGCCGCGATTGCCGACGACCGACTGGGTGACCGAACGGTAGATCGTCAGCGCATCGTCCTTGCGCCCGCGCCGCACGAGGAACCCCGCGAGCCGGGCGCGCGCGGCATTCAGCGAGGCGCTATCGGGATACTGCGCCTCGACCAGCCCCAGCGCCTGGCGCAGCAGGCCCTCGGCGGCGCCGGTGTTGCCTTCGGTTTCGTAAGCCAGCGCTTGTTCGGAGAGGATCTGCGCGCGCAGCCGCGCTATCGAGACCACCCGGCCATTGCGAACTGCGACCGCGGCGGTGTCGGCCGCGCTCAAGGCACTGCGCGCTTGTGGCAGATTGCCCTGAAGCCGCAGGATCGTGCCGCGCAAGGCTTCGGCCTGGGCGTCGATGATCGCCGCACGTTCGGGCGCGGTCAGGCGGACTTCCTGGCCGAGAACGCCCGCCAGCTCGCCCGGCTTTCCCGCGTTGAGGTCGGCGGCGGTGGCGCGGTCGATAGTGACGCTGGCATCGCTCGCCACGGGCGCGGCGACCACGGGCGGGACCTCGCGCGCCAGGATCGCCAGCGCGGCGCCCAAATCGCCGCGGTTGATCGCGTCGATCGCTTCGAAGTTGCGCCCGAGCCGTGCCTGGACCGGGTCGCGTCCGCCAATCTCACCGGCCTGCGCGAACAATTGCGCGGCCTGGTCGAACTGGTCGAGGTTGGAGAGCTGGAGCGCGCGGTTGACCGTCACTTCGTGCGCGCGACGGGCTTGCTCGACCGGATCGCGCGGCGCGCCTGTGGGGAGTTGATCGAGTGTCGCGCTCTGGAACAGCTCGGCCGCTTCGGCATAAGCGCCCGCGGCGTTGCGGCGATAGCCTTCGCCGATCGTCACGTCGGGATCGCTGACTTTGGCGCGCGCGCGGAGCAAGTCCGCCGCGGCGCCGCCGCCGAGCGTGGCGACCTCGACCGTGCCGGGAACGCTGCGGTCTTCGGCCAGGCTAAGCAGCGCGAGCCGCAGCGCGCTGTCGTAACCCGCGATACCCTCGACCAGATAGCTGCGCCGCCCCGCGCTCAGCCGGTAGCTGCGATAATGCGCTCCCGAGCGCGCGCCGGTGCATTCGCGCACCGCCGCCTCACGCCCGCGAGCCAGCGCGACCGAAATCTCGGCGGCGCAAGCCAGCGGCTCTTCGCGGAGCGCGGCGAGCTGCGCCTCGCCATCCTCGCCGCGCTTCAGCGCCAGCGCGGTGCCTACGGGGCGCGCGACATCGCGGCATAGCAGCGCCCAGCGGCGGTCGTAGATCGAGGTGCGATTGCCGCGCAGCGAGACGCCTTGCGCCTGGCAGATCGCCCCGCCGCTGCCGATCGCGAAGCTGTCCGCGCCCGACGGTCGGCTGGCCGCGCTTTGCGCAGCGGCGCTCTGGGGGGCGAGCGCCCACGCCAAAGCGATCAGGAATGCTGCAGTTCCCCGGACCATTCTGCGTCCCCCGCGATTCGTTCTGCGCGATTCGCGACCCAATTTTTCTTTTATGTGTCGGCCTTTCGCCGCACCGAGTCCATCCCCGCCGCGATCAGCCGAGCCTCAGGCGGGCGCTTCGAGCGCGAGCAGCGCGAAAGTCGCCAGCCAGTGCTCGCCCATGAAATCGCCGGCGAGGTGCGGCAGCGCGGCCTCAAGATGCGCGGCGGCGGTCGCGCGGGCGCGCGCGACGAGCGGATGGTTCGCGGGCAACGCCGCGGCGATGTGCCGCCAGCACCACGCGCGGCTGAGATTGAGCCCGTCGAGATGCGCGATCTTGCCGTCGCTGCGGTCGCTAACCGTCGCCGGGGTGAACAGCGTTGCCGGCCGGCCCGCGGCGGCAGCGGGGAGGAAGCTGTCGAACCAGACGGCGAACTCGCCGCGCGGCAGCACTCGGCTCATCAGCAACGCTTCGGTGAGCGCGCCCGAGAGGAATTCGTCGCCGCCCGGCTCCCACGCCTGGCAATCGCGGTCGCCACCGAACCAGTCTCGCGCGCGGTCGCCGATCAGTTCGGCGAGCGCGGAATCGTGCTCCTTGGCCCATTCGAGCGCGAGAGTCAGCGCGAAAGCGGTGCTGAAATGCGTCCCGACGCGGATCGGATACGTCTGAACCGGCAGGAATTCGGGGAAGCGCTGCGCGAAGGCCGCAGCGAAACCATCGCCAAAACGCGCCCATAACGCATCGTGACGCACCATCTCGCCATGGAGCGCGAGCGCCCAGGCCCAGCCGTAAGGCCGCTCGAACCCGCGCGCCGAAGGCCGCGCCAGATACGCGGTTTCGGTCGCGAAATTGTCGGCGGTCAGCATTTCATTCGCGCGATCCCGGACTGCTTCGGCCTCCGCAAGCCCGGGATAAAGCCGCGCCAGCCGCAGCACTTGCCACCAACCGTGAACGCATGAATGCCAATCGAAACTGCCGTGAAAGACCGGGTGAAGCCGGCGCGGCGTTTGCGCGTCATCATCCTCGGTGAGCACATGATCGAGCTTGTGCGGATACTCGCGCCCGAGGTGCCCGAGCGTCAGCGCCATGAACCTGGCCGCAAGATCGGCGGTCAGCCTCACCGGAACGCCAGCAGCCAGATCAGCGCGGTGTTGACCGCCAGCAGCGGGAGCGCCGTGCCGACCTGCATCTTGACCACCGCGTTGCGGTCCTTGAGCTCGAGCAGCGCGGCGGGAACGATATTGAAATTGGCGGCGAGCGGGGTCATCAGCGTCCCGCAGAACCCCGCGAGCATCCCGATCGCGGCGACCACCGCCGGATCGCCGTGGTACTGGTGGACGAGCAGCGGCAGCCCGACCGCCCCCGCCATCACCGGGAACGCGGCGAAAGCATTGCCCATCACCATCGTGAACAGCGCCATGCCGACGGCGTAAACGATCACCGCGCCAAGCACGCTACCCTCCGGGATCACGCCCGCGAGCAGACCCCCGACCACGCCGCCCATCCCCGCCGCGGCGAACACCGCGCCGAGGCTGGCGAGCATTTGCGGCAAGATCGCCGCCCAGCTGACCGCGTCGATCAGCCGCCGCCCTTCCTCGAGCGGGACCAGGGCTCGCGGCTTGAGCCAAGCATGGCCCGCGGCCAGCGCGAGGATCACCCCGAGCGCGAGGCTGACGAGCGTGACCTGCTTGGCGTCGACCAGCCCCGGCCAGCGCTTGAAGCCGAGCGTCCCGGCGAGCGCGGTCAGCGGGATTACCAACGCGAGCAGGAACAGCCGGTTGCCGTGGTGCGCGGCGCCCGTGGCCCGCTCCGCTGCGGTGTCGGGCGCCGGACCCCGGCCAAGCTGCCCGGTCCCGGCAATCGCGACCAGCGCGAGCACCAGCACCCCGTTGCCGAGATCGCCGAGCCGGTCGCCCGCAAGCATAGAAACGGCGAGCAGCCCCCAGAACGCGGCATTGCCGAAGCGCTTGGGATTGCCCGCATCGCGCGCCGACAGCGCGGCCCAGGCGGCGAACACCAGCCCGGCAAAGACATAGACCTGCGCCAGTCCGATCATCGGGCGTACCTCCGCCCGAAACGCCACAGCCTGAAGCTGTGAATCGCGAACGCGGCGAAGGCGCTCGGGATCGCCCAGACCGAAAGTTCGAACGGCGCCAGCACGATCCCTTGCTGTTCGAGGAAGCCCTTCATCAGCAGGATCGAACCGATCGCGATGAACAAGTCTTCGCCAAAGAACAGCCCGACGTTGTCGGTCGCCGCGGCCATCGCCTTGACCCGATCGTTGGCGGCCTCGTTCGGCGCGTTGGCCGCGGCCTCGGCCATCGGGGCGAGCAGCGGGCGCACGGTCTGCGCGTGCCCGGCGACCGAAGTCAGCCCGAGCGCCGCGGTGAACTGGCGCAGCAGCAGGTAGCCGGTCAGCAGCCGCGCCAGTGTCGCCCCGCGCATCCCCGCGACCAGCGCCCGCGCGCGCTCCTGCAACCCGCAGCGTTCGAGCAGGCCGATCACCGGGAGCACGATCCACACGACGCTGACGTAGCGGGTGTCGTTGAACGCCTTGCCGAACGCGGCGAGCACCGCAGCCGGCGCCATCCCTGCCGCCAGCCCCGTCGCCAGCGCGGCGGCAATCACCACCAGCAGCGGGTTGAGCCGCAGCGCAAAGCCGCCGACCATCACCGCGATCCCGATCAGGACCCAGGCGGTCATGGCGTTTCCGTCACTTGGCCGAATCCTCCGCCGCCCGGTGTTTCGACCACCATGACATCGCCGGGGCCGACGGTCACGCTCGCGGTCGAATCGAGAACCTTAACTTCGCCTGAGGTTCGCTCGACGCGGGTTTCGCCTCGCGCTCCGTCGCCCCCTCCCGCAAGCCCGAACGGCGGAACGCGGCGGCGGTTGGCGAGGATCCCGGCTTCCATCGGCTCGAGGAAGCGCAGCCGCCGCACGGCGCCGTCGCCGCCGCGCCACCGCCCCGCCCCGCCCGATCCGCGGCGGATCGCGAACGCTTCGAGCAGCACCGGAAAGCGCGTTTCGAGCACTTCGGGATCGGTCAGGCGGCTGTTGGTCATATGCGTCTGGACCGCCGATGCACCGTCGAACCCCGGTCCGGCCCCGGCCCCGCCCGCGATCGTTTCGTAATACTGATATCGGTCGTTGCCGAAGGTCAAGTTGTTCATCGTCCCCTGGCTCGCGGCGAGCGCGCCGAACGCGCCGAACAGCGCGTCGGTGACGACCTGGCTGGTCTCGACATTGCCTGCGACGACCGCGGCGGGGTAGCGCGGCCGCAGCATCGAGCCTTCGGGAACGCGGATCGTCACCGGCGAGAGGCAGCCCTCGTTCATCGGGATCGGATCGTCGATCATCGTGCGCAGGACATACATCACCGCGGCGCGGACCACACTGAACGGCGCGTTGAAATTGCCTTCGAGCTGATCGCTGGTCCCCGCAAAATCGATCGTCACGTGGCGAGTGGCGCGATCGATCGTCACGGCGACCTGGACCACCGCGCCGTTGTCCATTTCGTAGGCGAACGATCCATCTTGGAGCCGTCCGACCAGTTCGCGGACCGCTTCGGCGGCATTGGCGTGGACGTGGTCCATGAACGCGATCACCACCTCACGCCCGTGCTCGTCGCAGGCGCGTTGCAAGCCCGATGCACCGCGCGCGCAAGCGGCGACTTGCGCGGCGAGATCGGCGATGTTCATATCGACGTTGCGCGACGGGTAGGGGCCCGCCGAGAGCAGTGCACGCAGCTCGGCTTCGCGGAACACGCCTTCGTCGACCAGCAGCACGTTCTCGAGCAGCACGCCCTCTTCGGCGATGGTGGTGCTGTTCGGCGGCATCGAACCGGGCGCAATT
>JBBRER010000099.1:0-8506 GCA_038202745.1 Sphingomonadales bacterium | reverse complement strand
GCCCCTGAAAGCCACCTTCGAGTAGCCCGACAGCTTGCAGCAAGGTCGATTTGCCCGACCCCGACGGCCCCAGCAGCGCGACGATCTCGCCGGCATCGACATGGAGATCGACCCCGCGCAGCACGTCGATCCGTACGCCGGCCTGCGTGAAGCTGCGGGTCAGCTCGGTCAGCTCCACGACCGGCTCACTCATAACGCAGCACCTGAACCGGGTCGGTGCTCGCCGCCTTGTACGCCGGATAGAGCGTGAACAGGAACGACAGCACGAGGCTCAGCACGGTGATAGCAATGATCTCGACCGGGTCGCTACGGCTCGGCAGTTCCGTGATGAAGCGGATCGAGGGATCCCACAAGTTCTGCCCGGTGACGACTTCGATCCCGTGAACGATCGGCTGGCGGAAGTGGAGCAAGGCGAAGCCCAGGATCAGTCCTGCGGCCGTGCCCAGCGCGCCGATCGTGAACCCGGTGGCGACGAAAATCTTGAGCACCGAACGCCGCGGCGCGCCCATCGTGCGCAGGATCGCGATGTCGCGGGTCTTGGCGCGGACCAGCATGATCAGCGAGGAGAGGATATTGAACACCGCGACCAGCACGATCAGCGAAAGCACCACGAACATCGCCACGCGCTCGACCGCCAAGGCTTCGAACAGGCTGGCGTTGATCGTCTTCCAGTCGGTGACCACGGCTTGTCCGGCGAGGCGTTTCCTGACCGGCTCGAGCGTCTGCGCGGCGGTGTCGGGATCGGCGGTCTTGACCTCGATCATCCCGACCGTGTCGCCGATCAGCATCAGCTGCTGCGCGTCGGCGATCGGCATCACCACGAACGCTTCGTCGTAATCGAACACGCCAATCTCGAAGATGGCCGAAATGCGGTAGCCGACCTCGCGTGGGACGGTGCCGAACGGCGTCGAGCGGCCCTGCGGGTTGATGATCGTGATCGTATCGCCGACGCGCGCACCAAGGTTCTCGGCGAGCCGCGAACCGATCGCTACGTTGCCCGATGCGGGTGTCAACTCGGCCAGGCTGCCCATCTTGAGGTTGGGCTGGATGCGGCGGATATCCTCGGCGGTGTTGCCGCGTGCCAGGATCGCCTCGACCCGGCCATTGAGCGTCGCCAGCAGCGGCTGCTCGATCAGCGGCGAGGCGCGAACCACCCCGGGGGTCGCGCGAACTTCGCGCAGCACTTCCTGCCAGTTGTCGAGCCGCCCGCCGTAGCCCTGGATGATCGCGTGGCCATTCAGCCCGACGATCTTGTCGATCAGCTCGGCGCGAAAGCCGTTCATTACACTCATGACGATGACCAGCGCGGCGACGCCGAGCATCACCGCGCCCAGGCTGATCCCCGCGACCACCGCGATAAACGCCTCGCCCCGCCCGGGCACGAGGTAACGCTTGGCGATCATCCATTCGAAGGGATTGAGGATCACTGGGGCTCGCTGACGCAGGCAGAGGAATGCAGCGCGCTCTAGGCGGGGTTGCGGCTCACGGCAATGGCGCTCACGCCGCGATGGCGAGCCGGTCGCGGCCCGCGGCCTTGGCTTCGTAGAGTGCCGCATCGGCACGCTTGAGAACTGCTTCGAGCGGGGCGTCGAGCGCGCTCAGCCCGACGCTGGCAGTGACGCGCCAGCCGACCGGGACTTCGGCCGCGGCTTCGGCGGCGAGCGCTTCGGTTAGCCGCCCGCAGATCAGCTTGGCTTGAGCGAGCGTGGCGTCGGCGAGGAACACCGCGAACTCCTCGCCCCCCATCCGCGCCGCGACGTCGTCGTCGCGGAGCACTCCGCGCGTCGCGCGGGCGAACGCCTTGAGCACACGGTCGCCGCAGTCGTGGCCGAAGGCGTCGTTGATCCGTTTGAAATGATCGAGGTCGAGCAGCGCAATGTACCCTTCCACGCCCGTTTCGTGCTGGACGAACATTTCGAAGGCGCGGCGGTTGGCGAGCTGGGTCAGCGGATCGGTCAGCGCGACCGCGCGCAGCTCGGCTTCGCGGCGCTTGCGGTGGCCGATGTCGCGAATCACGCTGCACACCCCGTCGATCGTCCCGTCGGAGCGGACGACCGCGCGCAAGTGCGATTCGAACCAGCGCAAGTGCTGGCCGGCGGTGATTCCGAGGAATTCAACGTTGATCGTGGAATCGGGGCGCGCCACGACCGCGCGGTGCGCCTGCTCGACCGCCGGAACGTAATCGGGCGCAATCATCGCCGCGCCGAAGGTTCCGATAAGCGCTGTCGGATCGTAATCGCCGAACTGGCTGATCGAAGGCGAGACGAAGCGGATCCGCCCGTCGAGGTTGGTGACCATGATGATGTCGGTCGAAAAGTCGGCGAGTACGCGGTAGCGCGCTTCGCTTTCGGCGAGCTTGGCGAACAACCGCCGGCGGCGTTCGAGCAGCACCGCGATCGGCGCGGTCGTCACCGCCATGCATGCGAAATAGGCCTGAAGGAAAAAGAACTGGAGTGCCCGGTCGGGAGTGATGAAATGGAGCGGGCCGAGCCCGGCGTAAGTGAAGGCGCCCGCGATCCCGAGGAGGAGCAGCAGCCCCGCTGCAGAGACCGCCAGATCGCACAGCAGCATCACGTACATCAGGACCATGAGCGGAACGAACAACAGCGGGATGCGCGACTGGCCGAAGCAGACGACGCCGGTCAGCGCGATCGCCGCCAGCATCGCGGCAGAACTCACGCTGCGCCCCGGCGTCATCAATTTGAGGCCGCGCTGGCGGGCGTTGGCGATCAACCCGGCGCACGGGAAAACCGCGAGAAATCCCAGCCCGTGCGCCGCGATCCATTCGACCAGTCCGGTTCCGTAACCCCGGCCCGCAACCAGCGACAGCACGCCCGCGGATATGAGGCCACTGGCCAGCGGGGCGAGCAAACCGCCCGCGAGGTACGTCGTGAGGATCCACCCGACCGATGCGTATGTCTTAAACCGCGCATAAGCCCAGCGGACCGCAAACGCCCCGATCAGCACTTCGACCAGGTTGGCCAGGACCATTCCGGGTGCCGCGGCCCAGCCGAGCCCGAGCAATCCGGTCGCCGCCGCGCTCGCCAGGCTGGACCCCGCGAGCAGCGCCGGCCAACGCCGCATCGGGGCGGCCAGCAGCGTCGGGAGGAACACCCCGGTCGCTACCCAGAACACCGCGAACCCGCCGTTGAAACGGCTGAGTACGATCGACATCGCCGCGCAGACGCCATAGACGGCGGCGGCGCGAAGTGCGGCGGTAATGGACGGTGGCGTTGCCATGCCCAAAGCCTAGCGCCACTATGGTAAAGGTTTCGCAACCATAGTTTGCGGGGTTTTGCGTGGTTTGCAGGTAACGCGGTGCTTGCCATCGCAGGCAATCGCCGCCACAGCGCCGCCACGCACCCGAGCGGCGAGCTGGCGATTCTGCAATGAACCTGACTCATCCCTTCCGCGACCCGGATGGGGACTTCGACGCAGACAAATTGCGCGAGGAATGCGGCGTGTTCGGCGTGATCGGCGCGCGCGATGCCGCGGCGGTGGTCGCGCTCGGGCTCCACGCGCTCCAGCACCGCGGGCAGGAAGCGGTCGGGATCACCAGCTTCGACGGGCAGGAATTCTACTCGCGGCGCGGGCTCGGCCATGTTGCGCAAAACTTTTCGACCGGCGCGGCGATCGCCGAACTTCCCGGAACGATGGCCGCGGGCCATGTCCGCTATTCGACCACCGGCGGATCGGGGCTGCGCAACGTCCAGCCGCTGTTCGCCGATCTTGCCGCGGGCGGGTTCGCGATCGCGCACAACGGCAATATCTCGAACGCGATGACGTTGCGCCGCGATCTGGTCCGGCGCGGTTCGATCTTCCAGTCGACCTCGGATACCGAGGTGATCATCCACCTCATCGCCACCAGCCGTTACCCCACGCTGCTCGACCGCTTTGTCGATGCGCTGCGGCTGGTCGAGGGAGCCTATTCGCTGGTTTGCCTGACGCCCAAGCGGATGATCGCCTGCCGCGATCCGCTCGGTATCCGCCCGTTGGTGATGGGGCGGATCGGGGATGCGGTGGTGTTCGCCAGCGAAACCGTCGCGCTCGATGTCGTCGGCGCCGAGTTCGAGCGCGAGGTCGAGCCGGGCGAGCTGATCGAGGTGCGTCACGACGGCAGCCTCACTTCGCACCGTCCATTCCGCCAGCAAGCGCCGCGTCCATGCATTTTCGAGCACGTCTATTTCAGCCGGCCCGATTCGGTGATGGGGGGCAAATCGGTTTACGAAGTGCGCAAGCGCATCGGGGTCGAATTGGCCAAAGAAGCCCCGGCCGAAGCCGATCTCGTGGTCCCGGTGCCCGACAGCGGGGTGCCGGCGGCGATCGGTTACGCCCAGCAGTCCGGCGTTCCGTTCGAGCTTGGGATCATCCGTTCGCACTATGTCGGGCGGACTTTCATCCAGCCATCGGACGGCGCGCGTCACGCCGGGGTTAAACGCAAGCACAACGCCAACCGCGCGATCGTCGAGGGCAAGCGGATCGTGCTGATCGACGATTCGATCGTGCGCGGCACAACCTCGATGCAGATCGTCCAGATGATGCGCGACGCGGGTGCGGCCGAAGTCCACTTCCGCGTCGCCAGCCCGCCGACCGGGCACAGCTGTTTTTACGGGGTCGACACCCCCGAGCGCTCGAAGCTGCTCGCAGCGCAAATGGATGTCGCCGCGATGGCCGAGTTCATCCACGCCGACAGCCTGGCGTTCGTCTCGATCGACGGGCTTTACCGCGCGGTCGGCGAGCCCGGACGCAACGCCGCTTGCCCGCAGCACTGCGACGCCTGTTTCACCGCCGATTACCCCACGCGCCTGACCGACTTGGCCGAGCGCGAGGAAAGCGCTGCGCAATTGACGCTGCCGGTCGGCAAAGTCGCGTGACTTCGCTCGCAGGCCAAGTCGCGCTCGTCACCGGGGCGAGCCGGGGGATCGGAGCGGCGGTCGCCGAGGCGCTCGGGGCCGCGGGCGCGCACGTGATCCTCACCGGGCGCGACACCAAGGCGCTCGAGGGGATCGAGCAGCGCATATTCGAGGCGGGCGGCGCGGCGACGATCGCCCCGCTCGACCTGGCCGAGCCCGACGGAATCGCGCGGCTTGCGGCGGCGGTCGGCGAGCGCTGGCCGGCGCTCGATGTGCTCGTCCATGCCGCCGCGATCCTGCCCCAGCTCGGACCCGTCGGCGATATCGACCTGCCCGCGTTCAACAAAGCGCTGACGGTCAACGTGCTGGCAACGCAGGCGCTGATCGCGCGCTTCGGTGCGTTGCTGCGCAAAAGCGCCGATCCGCGGCTGATTTACCTGACATCGAGCGTGGCGGCGCAGCCCCGTGCGTTTTGGGGCGCTTACGCCGCGACCAAATCAGCGGCGGAAAACCTCGTCGAAAGCTACGCCTTGGAAGTCCGCAACACCGACAAAGTCCGCGTCGCGATCCTCGATCCCGGCGCGACCCGCACGCAGATGCGCGCCCGCGCCTATCCGGGCGAGGATCCGGCGTCGGTCAAGCCGCCCGAAGCTGTGGCTGCGCGTGTGGTTACGCTGCTTGGTGAACGGTTTGCCAGCCCGCACTGCGAATCGGTTAACCAGTCCGCCTAAGGGCTTCGCAACCAGCTCCGTCCATTGTTGGCCAAGCCTGGGTCGCAAGCCGCGATTAAGGCAGACAGGGACCAGGGCTGATGAGCGAACTGTTGGCGACGCGCGACCGGTACATGACCGCTGCGCAGGAAGACCGCAGTGGTCCGCGCACGCGGATCGCGATCCCGGCCACGCTACGCATGTCGGGCGGGCGCGGTTTTCAGACCGTGGTCCACGATCTGTCGATCAGCGGGTTCTGCTGCGCGGCGATCAACCGCGTCCACCCGAACACCGTGTGCTGGCTGACGTTGCCGGGGCTCACCTCGCTTCAGGGCGAGGTGATCTGGTGGGACAACAGCCTGACCGGCTGCGCGTTCGACCAGCTGCTCAGCCCGATCGTCCACGACAACATCCTCGCCCGCTACCTCGGCGACAGCGTGTTCCGGACGGTCGCCTAGCGCTTTACCAGCGTTACCTGGTGAACGTCGATCCCGCCGCCGCGGAAGCCGCCCTCGCAATACATCAGATAATAGCGCCATAGATCGACGAAGCCTTTGTCGAACCCCGATGGCAACTGGCCTTCCGCCACCGCCACATCGAAATTGTCGCGCCATTCGCGCAGCGTGCGCGCATAGTCCGCGCCGAACCGCACTTCGTCGGTCCAGGCGAACCCGCGCTCGGCCGCGAGCCGGCGAAATTCCGTTTCGCTCACCAGCATCCCGCCCGGGAACACATACGCCTGGATGAAGTCCGCGCTGGCCGCGTAAGCTTCGAACAACGGCTCGCGGATCGCGATGTATTGTAACGCTGCCCGCCCGCCCGGAGCGAGATTGCGCGCCAGACAATCGAAAAACGCGGGCCAGTAGCCGCGCCCCACCGCCTCGACCATTTCGACGCTGACGACCGCGTCGAACCCGCCGGCGACGTCGCGGTAGTCCTGCTTGCGGAAACCGATTCCCGGATACCGCTCCTGCGCAAACGCCAGCTGCTCGTCGGACAGGCTGATCGCGGTGACCGTCGCGCCCTCGTCCCGCAACCGAGCAGCGAGCGCGCCCCAGCCGCAGCCGATCTCGAGGACTCGCGCCGCGCCCGCGACGCGCCCCGCGATCGCCGCCAGCTTGTCGTGCTGCGCCTGCGCCAGCGTCATCGCGCCGCCGTCGAAGCGCGCGCTCGAATAGACCAGCGCGGGATCGAGCCAGGCGGCGTAGAAATCGTTGCCGAGATCGTAGTGCGCCTGGATGTTGCGCTGCGCGCCGCTGCGCGAGTTGCGGTTGACCGCATGAAGCGCCTTCGCCAGCCAGCGCCACGGACCTCGCGCGCGCGCCGCGCCGCCGAGCGTTTCGCCGTTGGCCATGAACAGCGCGAACAACTCGACCGGATTGGGGCTCGACCACTCGCCCGCCGCCCACGCTTGATACCATCCGACCGAGCCCCCGGTCGCCAACCGGAGCAGCGCGCGCCAGTCGCGCAAATCGACGATCGCCGCGAATCCGGGCGCGCGCCCGCCCAGCAGCCGCCGCGTTCCATCGGGAAGCGTCGCGTCGATGCTGCCGCTGGCAAGCCCCGCGTCGATCCTGTCGAGAATGGCGTGGCCCGAGCCCGCGAACAGCCGCGCCAGCCATGCCGGTCCGGTGCGCACGGCGGTTCCGCCGGCAACCAGCCGCGTCCCTCTCCACGGCGCCTCAGCGTTCATCACGCTCCCCTGCCATCGCCGTGTCGCGCGGGCAAGACGCTCAGGCCCAGCAACGCTTCATCGCGTCGTGCGTTGATCCCGCGAATGAGCGACGTCCAACTACGCGAAGACACAATCGGAACGACGATTGTCGTGCCGCGCCAGGCATGGCGGATCACCCCGCGCCACGCGCTGATCGCCGCGGCGGTGTGCTGGGCGGGGTTTATCGTCATGGTCTGGCTGCTCGAGAGCGGTCGCACGGGCGCGTTCGACAGCGCCGGGTTGCTGCTGTGGCGCCACGCCCCCGACCTTGCCCCGCGCGGGCCGGTATGGCTCCTCGAAGGCGTGCGCGACCTCACCGCGCTGGGCGGGGTTCTGTTGCGCAACCTCGTCGTGATCGGCTCGGTGACCGCGCTGTTGTTCGTGCGGCTGAGGCGCGAGGCGGCGCTGCTCGGGTTGACGATCGTCAGCGGGTGGATCGTCGACAGCCTGATCAAGCACTTTGTAGGCCGTCCGCGCCCGACGATCGTCCCGCACCTCACCGAGGCCGGCGGCACGAGCTTTCCCAGCGGGCACAGCTTCAACTCGGCGTGCGCCTATATCGCGATCGCGCTCGCCTTCGCCGCGTTGACCCCCCGGCGCAGCGCGCGTTGGACCATGATCGGCGTGGCGGTCGCACTCACCCTGTTGATCGCGCTAAGCCGCGTCTGGCTCGGGGTCCACTGGCCAAGTGACGTCACCGCGGGCTGGCTCGGCGGCGCCGCTTGGGCGTTCACCGCCTCCGCGCTGCTCTATCGTCCCGCCAAAGCCCTCGCCCCGGCGCTTCCGCAGACAGACTCCTAAACCGGGTCCTGCGCGGTCCCACTGACGGTCCAGGTCTGGCCTTTGGCGAGGAGCGCGGCGAGGTCGGGGGACTTGCCCGCGCTGGCCAGCGCGTTCTGCTCGATCACCGCGCCTTCGAACGTCGGCCGCGGGTCGTCGTAGAGCACGCCCAGCGCCATCGGGAACGGCCCGAACGGCAGTTCGACCAGCATGTGCGCGACCGAGCGGTTGGCGACATCGTGGACGATCACGCCTGCGTCCTGCCAGTCGCCATCGGTCACGTCGACGATCTTGAGCGTGAGCTTTTGCGTATCGAGCGCAATTCCTTGCGCACCTTTGTTGAACAGCATCGGCTCGCCGTGGCGGAGCCAGAGCTGGCGGTCCTCGGCGCCCTTGGGCGCGGCGAAATCGTCGAACACGTCCTTGTTGTAGACGATGCAGTTCTGGAA
>JBBRER010000098.1:0-8566 GCA_038202745.1 Sphingomonadales bacterium | reverse complement strand
TGGTCGGTCTCCCAGTCCTTGAGCGTGGTGACGATGGGGGTCATGTCGTTCATGGGTTTACCGCCTCGATGCTCGGCAACTGGGTCGTATCCGCATCCACCTCACCCCCCATATGACCGCCGAGCGCATCGGCGATGGCGTGCTCGATCTCGGCGATGGTGAACGGCTGGCCGCTGGTCTTGGTCAGCGGCTGGGCGTCGACGAGGAACTGATCGCGGAGCACCGTTTTGAACTGGCCGGTGTTCATTTCGGGCACGAGAATCTTCTCGTAACCCTTTAGCAATTCACCCAGATTTGCGGGCAATGGCCAGATGTGGCGGACGTGGATGTGGCTGACGTCGAGCCCCTTGCGCCGCGCGCGCCGCACCGCCTGGTGGATCGGCCCGAACGTGCTGCCCCAGCCGACCACCGCGAGCTTGGCGCCCGCGTTGCCGAGGCAGACTTCCTGCGCGGGGATGTCCTTCGCAATTCCGTCGATCTTATCCTTGCGCGCGTCGGTCATCGTTTGATGCGTGGCGGGCGAATAGTCGATGTGCCCGGTATCGACCGCCTTCTCGATCCCGCCGATGCGATGCATCAGCCCCGGCGTGCCCGGCTTGATCCACGGCCGCGCGCCGCGCTCGTCGCGCTTGAACGGAAGCAGATGCTCGCCCGCGTTCTTCTCCTCGAGGAAGCTGACCGGGAACGGCGCGAAGCTCGCGGGATCGGGCACTTTCCACGGCTCCGCGGCGTTGGCGATGTAGCCGTCGGTGAGCAGGATCACGGGTGTCATATAGCGCGTCGCGATCCGGCACGCCTCGATCGCGACCTCGAATGCATCAGCGGGGCTGCGCGCGGCGACCACCGGGATCGGTGCGTCGCCGTTACGCCCGTAAACCGCCTGATACAGATCGCTTTGCTCGGTCTTGGTCGGAAGGCCGGTCGAAGGCCCGCCGCGCTGCGAATTGACGATCACCAGTGGCAGCTCGGTCATCACCGCGAGTCCCATCGCCTCGCCCTTGAGCGCGATCCCCGGACCCGAGGACGAGGTCACGCCCAATTGCCCGGCGTAGGACGCGCCGATCGCGGCGCAGATCGCGGCGATCTCGTCCTCGGCCTGGAACGTGGTGATCCCGAACTCCTTGAGCCGGACCAGATGGTGAAGGATCGCGCTGGCGGGCGTGATCGGATAGCCGCCGAAGAACATCGGCAGTCCGGCAAGCTGCGCGCCCGCGACCAGGCCAAGGCTGACCGCTTCGGCCCCCGTCACGGTGCGGTAGAGCCCCGGCGCGCTTTCGGCGGGCGAGAGATGGAACTGCTTGAGCGGCCCCGAAAGCTCGGCGGTCTCGCCATACGCATGGCCCGCGTTGAGCGCGGCGATATTGGCGTCGGCGAGCACCGGGTGCTTGGCGAACTTCTGCCCCAGCCACGCGACCAGCGGCGCGCGGTCGCGGTCGAACATCCACAGCGCCAGCCCCAGCGTCCACATGTTCTTGCAGCGCAGCGCTTCCTTGTTGCCGAGCCCGAACGGCTTGACCGCCTCGAGCGTCAACGCGCTGATGTCGAACGCCAATACCTGCCACTGGGCGAGGCTGCCGTCGTCGATCGGATTGACCGCGTACTGCGCCTTGTCGAGGTTGCGGCGGGTGAACTCGCCGGTGTCGGCGATCACCAGCCCGCCCGGCTTCAATGCGCCGACATTGGTCTTGAGCGCCGCCGGGTTCATCGCCACGAGCACGTCGGGCGCATCCCCGGCGGTCTCGATGTCGATCGAGCCGAAGTTGATCTGAAATGCCGAGACGCCGAACAACGTGCCTTGCGGGGCGCGGATCTCGGCGGGAAAATCGGGGAACGTCGCCAAGTCGTTGCCCGCCAGCGCGGTCGAGAGCGTGAACTGCCCGCCGGTCAGCTGCATCCCGTCGCCCGAATCTCCCGCGAAACGGACGACGACGGCTTCGGGAGTGGAACTTGCTTCGGCTTCGGGTTCGGCGATTTGCGTGGCCATTGCGGCTCCTTGGCGCGCGGCGGAAAAGCGCGGGGAGAACGCGCTCCTAATCCTCCGATGACGGCGCACAATCAAGAAAAACTGTGCCGCTGCAAACCCGCTGGTGAATTTGCCGGGACGGGTTTAATCGATCGATGAATTGACTCGAGCGGAGCAGACGATGGCCGATCCTTTTGTGCGCGACGACGTCAAGTCGTTCCTCGGGCTGGTCAATAGCCTCCCCGCGGCGGAGGGTCCGCCCGACGCGGTGGTCCAGCGCGAGGGCTATCGCATGCTCAAAGCGATGACCGAGGCCGATCCGCGCCCGCTGGCGACGATCCGCGACCTCACCTGCCCCGGACCTGCAGGCCCGATCCCGCTGCGTTTCTATGATGCGCGCGGCGAGCGAGACCCCTCCCCGGTCGTCTTGTTCTTCCACGGCGGCGGCTACACCATCGGCGATCTTGAGACGCACCACGCGCTGTGCACCGAGATCGCCGCCGAACTCGATCTGCCGGTGCTCGCGGTCGATTACCGGCTGGCGCCCGAGCACCCGTTCCCGGCCGCGCCCGACGATTGCGAGGCCGTCGCGCGCTGGCTGGCGGCATCCCCTACCGATCTGGGCCGCCAGGTGACCGGGATCGTTACCATCGGCGGCAGCGCCGGGGGCAACCTGGCGACAGTGACCGCGCGTGCGCTGGCGGATCGCCCCGCCGCTGCACCCGTGCTGCTCCAAGTTCTGCTTTATCCGGCGACCGACGAATCGCAGGACGGTTCGATGATCGATTTCGGCGAGGGCTTCCTGCTGACCAAGGCGACGATGGACTGGTTCTACGCCTGCTACGCGCCGACCTCGGGCGACCCGCGCGCCTTCCCGCTGCTCGCCGACGCCGCGGGCATGCCGCCGACGATCCTGGCGGTCGGGGGGCTCGACCCGCTGCAGGACCAGGGCCGGCGCCTCGGAGCCAAGCTGGCTGGGGCCGGGGTCGATGTCCTCGCTCTCAACATGCACGGCCTGACGCACGACTTCACCACCACGCGCAAGGCGCTCCCCAGCGCGCATGCCGATCTGCTGACGATTTTCGCCGGCATGCGCTTGATGTTGGGGCGCGCCTCGGCTTAGGCGCGCTGCGATGAGCCCCGAGCAAGAAGCGCTGCCTTACCGCCCGTGCGTGGGCGTGATGCTGGTCAACGCCGAGGGCAAAGTGTTCGTCGGCAAGCGCATCGACAATCGTGAAGGCGACTTCTGGCAGATGCCGCAAGGCGGGATCGACGAGGGCGAGGACTTGCGCGCCGCGGGCTTGCGCGAACTGGCCGAGGAGACGGGAGTAGGCGCGGTCAACGCGACGATCATCGCCGAGGCGCGCGATGAACTGCTCTACGATCTTCCCGACGACCTGATCGGCACGCTATGGCAGGGCTGTTACCGCGGCCAACGCCAGACCTGGCTGCTCGCGCGGTTCACCGGCAGCGACGCCGATATCGCGCTCGACGCGCACGATCCGGCAGAGTTCTGCGAATGGAAATGGGTCGATCCCGAAATGCTTCCGGACCTCATCGTTCCGTTCAAGAAACGCGTCTATCGCGCTGTCGTGGAAGAATTTCGCGAATTGATCTGAGGGTAAGGCGAACGTATCGCGTGTGCTTGGACAAGCCCAGCATGAGCGGATGTTTGACTAAAACCCGGACCCACTCAGCCTGAGCCTGTCGAAGGCCGTGCGCTACCGCGCCTAATTCGGCGTGACCACCGGCTTGCTCGCGACATCGCTCGCGGTCACCACCCGCGGCGCCGGGCCGCGCGCGATCGCGGCGGCGAGTTGCTGGCTCGGCGCGCAGTCCTTGCCGCACAGCTGTTCGAGCCGGGCGAGGTTGCGTCGCGCCTTTTCGATCGCGCCCTTTTCGACCAGCGCGGCGCCTTCTCCGGCGATTGCGTACTGATTGTCGGGATCGGCGGCGAGCGCGTCGCGATAGTATGCCAGCGCTTTGCCTTGCATCCCCTCGCGCCGGGTCGCCTCGGCGAGCGACAGCAGCACGGTGACGTTGCCCGGCTGGACCGCCAGCGCGGCTTCGTAAGCGTCGATCGCGCCGTCGACCTGCCCCGCCGCGAGCGCCGAGCGGCCCTGCTGGACGAGCGCAGCGGCGCGCGGATCGAGCGGGGCCGGCGCGGCCGCGCCGAACCCGCTGCTCGCGCTGACCGCGGCCAGAAGCGACAACGCAAGGGCGGCGGGGGTGTAACGCATCAACAACTCCTGGGGCGAAAGCATCGGCCGCACATTTATCACGGCGAATCAAAACGTGCGATGAAAAAGCCGTCGGTGCCGTCGTGCCCGGGTGTCAGCCGCAGCCCCGCGCCGCGCTCGGTCCCCGCGCCGAGCGCGAGCGGCGCGGCGCGCCAGCCGGGATGTGCGGTGAGGAACGCGGCCGCCTGATCCGCGCCCTCGGCATCGAGCAGCGAGCAGACGACATAGACCACGCGGCCGCCCGGCCTCACCAATCCCGCGGCGATATCCAGCAGCCGCGCTTGAAGCGCGGTGTAACGCGCCAGCGCCACCGGATTGAGCCGCCAGCGCGCCTCGGGATTGCGCCGCCAGGTGCCCGTGCCCGAACATGGCGCATCGACCAGCACCGCGTCGGCGGTAGCCGCCCAATCGGCAAGCTGTTCGGTTTCGCGATTGGGGCCGAGCAGGCGGCTCTCGGCGATCGTCACCCCGGCGCGCGCGGCGCGAGGCGCGAGGCGCGACAGGCGCGCGCGGTCGGTGTCGGCGGCGAGCAGCCGGCCGCGATTCGCCATCGCCGCGGCGAGCGGAAGCGTCTTGCCGCCCGCTCCCGCGCACAAATCGATCACGCTTTCGCCGGGCTGCGCGTCGACCGCTTGGCAAGCGAGCTGCGATCCGCTGTCCTGCACCTCGATCTGCCCCGCCTCGTAGGCGTCCCATGTCTCAACCGCGGTGCCGGCGGGAAACCGCAGCGCTTGCGGCGCTTGCGTCGATTCGCCCGCGAGCGGCAGTTCGAGCGTTTCGCGGTCGGCTTTCAGTGCATTGACCCGGATATCGAGCGGCGCGCGACCGAGCAGCGCGGCGGCGTCCTCGCCCCCGATCCCCGAGGCGCCGAGCGCGCGTTCGAGCCAGCGCGGCGCGGTTCCGCCGCGGGCCACCGGCTCGCCCGACATACGAACCGGGGGACCGTAAGGCGATCCGTCGAACAGCGCATCGAGCGCCGGGTCGAGTTCGGCCAGCCGCAGCAACGCGGCCCGTCCGTTCATCGGGACCTCGCCGCAGGCGCGGATCGCGGCGAATACCAGCTCGCGCACCGCGCGGCGATCCTTCGATCCGGCAAAGCGGCGCGTCTTGAACCAGTCGGCGATCACCCGGTCGGCGGGCGCGCCTTGCCCCCGCGCCGCGACGATCACTGCGTCGAGCACTTCGATCGCCCCTTGGACACGCGCAGCTGGGGTCATGACCTAGCGCGTCGGATAATTCGGGGCCTCGCGCGTGATCGTCACGTCGTGGACGTGGCTTTCGCGCAGGCCCGCGCCGGTGATGCGCACAAACTGCGCGCGGGTTTGCAAGTCCTCGATGGTCGCCGATCCGGTGTAGCCCATTGCCGCCCTAATCCCGCCGACGAGCTGGTGGACGACGTCGCGCGCCGGCCCTTTGTACGCCACCTGGCCCTCGATCCCTTCGGGGACGAGCTTCATCTGGTCCTTGATTTCCTGCTGGAAATAGCGGTCGGCGCTGCCCCGCGCCATTGCCCCGACCGAGCCCATCCCGCGGTACGATTTGTAGGCGCGTCCCTGGTAGAGGAACGTCTCGCCCGGCGCTTCCTCGGTTCCCGCGAGCATCGACCCGATCATGATTGCGCTCGCGCCGGCGGCCAGCGCCTTGGCCGCATCGCCCGAAGTGCGGATGCCGCCGTCGGCGATCACCGGAACCCCGGACTTCATCGCCTCGCTCGCCGCGTCCATCACCGCGGTCAGCTGGGGCACACCCACGCCCGCGACGATCCGCGTGGTGCAGATCGAGCCCGGCCCGATCCCGACCTTGATCGCGTCGGCCCCGGCATCGACCAGCGCTTTCGCGGCCTCGGCGGTGGCGACGTTGCCCGCGATCACTTGCGCGGCGTTCGACAGCCGTTTGACCCGCTCGACCGCGCGCGCGACGTCCTTGTTGTGGCCGTGCGCGGTGTCGATGACGATCACGTCGCAGTCCGCGCTCAGCAGCGCTTCGGTGCGCTCGAAGCCCTTGTCGCCAACCGTGGTCGCGGCGGCGACGCGCAAGCGCCCGGTCTCATCCTTGGTCGCTGTGGGATAGGTGACCGCGCGTTCCATGTCCTTGACCGTGACCAGCCCGACGCAGTGGAAATCCTGATCGACCACCAGCAGCTTCTCGATCCGCCGCTGGTGGAGCAGCTTGCGCGCCTCGTCCTGCCCGACCCCGGCGCGCACAGTCGCCAGGTTTTCGTGGGTCATCAGCTCGCGCACCGGCTGCCCAGGGTTCTCGGCAAAGCGCACGTCGCGGTTGGTGAGGATGCCTGCGAGCTTGCCCGACGCTTCGACCACGGGAATCCCGCTGATCGCGTTGGCTTCCATCAGCGCGCGCGCTTCGCCGAGCGTCGCGTCGGGCGAGATCGTGATCGGATTGACCACCATCCCGCTTTCGAAGCGCTTGACCGCGCGCACCGCGGCGACCTGTTCATCGACCGTCAGGTTGCGGTGGAGCACCCCAATGCCGCCGAGTTGCGCCATGACGATCGCCATGTTGGCCTCGGTCACGGTGTCCATCGCGGACGAAATCACCGGAATGTTGAGCGCAATCCCGCGCGTTAGCCGGGTGCGCGTGTCGGCGCTGGTCGGCAGGATGTCGGATTCGGCCGGACGCAGCAGGACGTCGTCGAAAGTCAGGCCGAGCGTGATGGATTCGGGGGCCACAGTACCTCTGGGTCGCGATTCGTGGCGGCCCATGTAACCGCACGCCCCGCAAAACGCCAGTGCGACGGCGGGGACTCACTTGGCGGTCAGAGCGCCCTTGCGCGGATCGGCCAGCCAGCGCGCGAGCGGGACAAGGAACGCCACGTCCTCCGCCGCTCCGCCCAGCTCGAGCGCGGGCGTCACCTGATCGCTCGGCTGGTGATAATCGCCGCCGATAAAGCGCTTCCATATCGCGGCGTCGGCAAACGCGCTCGAGATCATCGCCGCGGGCACGTCGTGCTCGAGCAGCGCCCAGCCGTCCTGGCGTTTGAGAAACGTGGCCGCGGCCGCACTCTCGACCACGCGCCGGTGCTGCGCCTTGGCGACCGCGGCGATCGCGGTGGCGAGCCGCCCGTGCGCATTGCCGATCACCGCGAGCGGGGTGCCGGCGGGCGCCACCGCGACGCTGTCGATGTTGATCGCGCCAACGATCTTGTCGAGCGGCAGCGGCGGGTTGTCCGCGAACGCCCGCGCGCCGAGCAGGCCCAGCTCCTCGCCGGTGGTGGCGAGGAAATAGACATCGCGATCGGGGCGTGGGCCTTTGGCGAGCCGCCGCGCGATCTCGGTCAGCGCGGCGAGCCCGCTGGCGTTGTCGACCGCGCCGTTGCAGATCCGATCGGGCGCTCCCACCGGGCGGCACAGCCCGAACCCGTCCCAGTGCGCGAGCACCAGCACCGCGCCTCCGTCCGGGTGCCGCCCCGGCAGCCTGGCGATCAGGTTGTGCGTTTTGATCCGCGTTTCGCGCGTCGTCGCCTCGAGCGTCACCGCGATGTCGAGCGGCGCGGCGGCGAAGCCCGGCGCCGCGGCGCGCGCTTCGAGTTGCGTGACCGAAAGCTGCGCGCCCGCGAGCACACGGTCGAACGCGGCGCGCGAGATATACGCCTCAAGATCACCGCCGAGCTCGGCGCTCGCGGAGGCATAGCCTGTGCGCGTACGCCGTGCCCTCACCTCGGCGAGCGTGCGCGGCCCGTCGAGCACGGTCAGCACGGCTTGCGCGCCCGCTTCGAGCAGCGCGTTCTGCCGGTCCGCGTCGACATGGTTACCGTCGAGCAGCAGCGCTACGCGCCCGGCGAGTTCGGCCCGCGGCGGGACCACCCGCCCATCGCCCACGAACAGCAGCGGGGTATTCTCGATCAGCGAGCGCTCGCCCGAGGTCAGCACCAGCACCGCGTCGGCGGCGATGTAGAGCGGATGGCCCTTGCGCACGAACCGCGCCGATCCCGCCGCCGGCGTGCGCGCGATCAGATCGACCGGCGCGAACCAGGCGTTCCCCGGATCGTTGGTTCCCGAAACCAAGCCGATGTCGAACCACTGTCGGGCGAGATAGCGCAGCGTCCTGGCCTCGCCCTCGGTGCCCGGCTCACGCCCGCCGTAATCGTCGCTCGCCAGCACCGCGATATGCGCGCGCAGCGCCGCTTCGAGCGCGAGATCGCGCCTTGGGGGAGCCGCCGTGGCGGGCAGCGCAAGCGCCGCGCATACCGCCACAGCGATTACTCGGTTCATCGCTAACACGGCTCGGTTCATCGCTGTCCCATTAGCGAGGTCCCGTTCGGGGACAAGCGCTATCGCTGCGTGGGCGCGCGGATTCGCGCAATGGTTGCAAGCGGGTGACAGACCGCGCTGCGACCGCGCTATTC
>JBBRER010000097.1:0-8629 GCA_038202745.1 Sphingomonadales bacterium | reverse complement strand
CCCCATTCGTCGCGGGCGCCGGGCCCGCCGTGGGGCATGACGATGGCTGGAAGGTTCCTGCCCGTGCCGCCCGGCGGCAGCGTCAGGTAACCGGGTATCATCGTGCCGTCGCCGGCCGGGATCTTCACTGCGGTCATCGATCCCATCGCGACTCCGTTCAGTCCGGGCCGGACGGGCAGAATTTCCTCGAGGTGCTTGGTAGCCTTGTCGAACCGATAGAATACCCCGGGGTTCACATCGCTCGACGCGAATAGCAGCAGCTTGCTTTCATCCTGGCTCGAATCGACGAAGGAGATAGTCGGCTGGCCCGGCAAAGCCTTGCCCAGCGCCGCACCCAGCGCCTTGAGCTGCGGATCGAAGAACTCGGTGGTGCGGCGTTCGGTGGCGTAGCTGGCGCCGACGACGCGGCGGTTGCGCCCGATTTCCGCGGTGTCGTCGATATCGACGTCGACCCGCGAAAGGATGACGGTCCGCGTCCCGCTGCCATCGAGCGCGACGCTGTAAAGCGCGGCGTGCCCGTCCTTGTCGTCGAAGCCGTATGCCACGTCCTTGTCGGGATCGACCGCCAGCGGCGTGAAGTCCTTGTTGCCGTTAAGATCGCTGAGCGATTCCCACGAGCGTGAGCCCTTGCGGCGGAAAAACCATTTGCTCGAGCCGCTGGTGTACCCTTCCTCGGTCCTGCCGCTGGTTTCCATCATCCGCACCGTGCCGCGGCCGTCGCTGAGGTAGGCGAGCGCGTTAGCTTTGGGCTGTTCGACGGTGGTGCGCTTTTGGGTGGCGAGTTCGAAATCCTCGACGCCCAACCCCTGCCGGTTGTTGGAGATGTTCGAGCCGAGCTTGCTTTCCGGAACAAAGACCCGAGTCATCAGCACGTGACCGGGCTTGTCGGCCAGATCCCAATCGAGCACCCTGCCCGCATACTGAACGAAGCCTTGCGAATTTTCCCGGGTGCCGATGTCGAGGAAGGCCTGGCCGCTGCCGTCGCTGTTCAGGGTGACATAGCGCGTCGCGCCGATCAGCGTTCCGGCCTGATCGACGACGGTCGAAATCAGGCAAAGCAACCGCGTTTCGCTGGCCCAGTGGCACCAGTTCAGCGCGTCCTCTTTGTGGCGAGCGGCAAGGATCGCCTTGTTCGATCCGGTGGTCAGATCGGCGACGAACAAGGTCACGCCCACGCCTGCGTTGGGCACGATGTATGCCGCCTGGTCGCCCTTGGGAGAAAGGCTGATTTGCTGGACCGACTCCAGCGCCCCGAATTTCGCCGCCAGACTCGCCGCGTCCTGCGCCGTAGCGGCGCTTGCCCAAGCCAGGGCGAGCCCCGCCCCGATCCCGATCCATTTCATGATTGCGCCCCCGAACCGACAAACCGGCCGGCGCGAATTCTGCCTCCTTCGCGCTCAAATGCAACAGCGTTGATCTCTCGCCGAGTGGTTCTAATCGGGAGGCGCGAAGTAGTCGGTTCGGAATTCTGTGGCAAACGCCTCCAGCGTGCCGGAGGAGATCGCCGCGCGCATCGCCGCCATCAGTTGCTGGTAGAACGACAGATTGTGCTCGGTCAGCAGCATCGCGCCGAGAATCTCGCCGCTTTTGTGGAGGTGGTGGAGGTAAGCCCGGCTGTAGTGGGCGCAAGTGTCGCAAGCGCAGCGCGGATCGAGCGGACCGCCATCCTCGGCATGCCCGGCGTTGCGCAAGTTGAGCGGACCCGCCCAGGTGAACGCCTGGCCGTTGCGGCCCGAGCGCGTGGGCAGAACGCAATCGAACATGTCGATCCCGCGCATGACCGCGCCGACCAGATCGTCGGGCTTGCCCACCCCCATCAGGTAGCGCGGTTTATCGGCAGCGAGCATGCCGGGGGCGAAATCGAGCGTGGCGAACATCGCCTCCTGCCCCTCGCCCACCGCCAGCCCGCCGATCGCGTAGCCGTCGAAACCGATTGCGGTCAGCGCCTCGGCGCTCGCTCGGCGCAAATTTTCGTCAAGCGCGCCCTGCTGGATGCCGAACAGCGCCGCGTCCCCCGCGTGATCGCCGCCCGCGTCGAATGCGTCCCGGCTGCGTTTCGCCCAGCGCATGCTCAGTTCCATCGACCGCGCGATCTCGTCCGCCGGGCGGTCGGCGCGCGGACATTCGTCGAACGCCATGACGATATCGCTGCCAAGCAGCCGCTGAATTTCCATCGACCGTTCGGGGCTGAGCATGTGGCGCGAACCGTCGATATGACTGGCGAAGCTCACGCCTTCCTCGGTGATCTTGCGCAACGTCGCGAGGCTCATCACCTGGTAGCCTCCGCTGTCGGTGAGGATCGGGCGGTCCCAGTTCATGAACTTGTGCAAGCCGCCGAGCCGCGCGACGCGTTCGGCGCCGGGGCGCAGCATCAGGTGGTAAGTGTTGCCGAGCAGGATGTCGGCGCCGGTCGCGCGCACCGCTTCGGGCTTCATCGCCTTGACCGTCGCGGCGGTGCCGACGGGCATGAACGCGGGAGTGCGGATTTCGCCGCGGCGCATCCGAATCGTGCCGGTGCGCGCCTTGCCGCAAGTCGCGTGGACGGTGAACTGAAAGCGCGGGGCGGGCATCGCGGCCGCCCCTACCCCGCGCCGCCGCGCCGCGCTAGCCGCCGTCGGGCATCCAGTTGCCGTGGAACCCCGGCGGAATGCGGTGCGGAATGTGGACGCTGGCGACGGGCGGCGCGGCGAGGTCGGCAGCGTCGAGGATGACGAGATCGGTCGTATCGGCCGCGGCGTCGATCACGTAGCCGATCATCCACCCCTCGCCCTCGGGCGCATCGGCGCTGCGCGGCACGAACACAAACTCGCCGGGAACGCGGCCGGGTCCAAAATCGTGATGCGTGCGGGTGCCGGTTTCGAGATCGTGCCGGTACAGCGGGGCACTGCCGAGGAAGGCCGGGTCGCCATCTTCCGGCAGCCCGATCGACCAGGCGTAGCGATAGTCGCGCCCGAAATAACGTTCGTCGGGGCGCGGGAATTCGAGCGGAGTGGCGTCAAGCGTGGTGCGCTCGACCTTGCGGGTGCGCGGGTCGATGATCCAGCGCTCGAACCCGAGCGGCTTGCCATTGGGACCCTCGGTTCCGCCCGCGAACATCGTCTCGTTTACCGCCGCGTCGACCACCACCATCCCGTCGGCACGATCAAAGGCGTTGGCGACATGAAAGAAGTAACATGGATCGACGTTACACCAGACGATGTCCTCGGCCGCTCCTTCGCGCGGGAGCAAGCCGACGCGCGCACGGTGTGCGGTGTTCCAGCGGTAGGGAAAGCCCTGCCCGGCAAGCACCGCCTTGAACGAAAAGGTAACCGGCAGATCGAACACCAGCACGTAGCGCGCGGTGATCGCGCATTCGTGGATCGACGGACCATGCGCGACCGGGATCGCCAACTCGCGGGTCACACGCGCGTCCTTGTCGACAACAACATGCCAGACGGTGTCGAGGGTCATCGCGTCATACGTGATCGCGTGAAGTTCCCCCGTCGAGGGATCGAGGTGCGGATGCGCCGTGAACGGTCCCTGCAGCGTGCCGCCGAAGTCGTCGTAAGCCACCGTCTCCAGCTCGTCGCTTAGCACGGCCGGCCATGATCCGGCTTCGACCAGCCCCCAAGTCTTGCCGGCGTGCCGAATGACGTTGGTGTTGACGGTGTCGCTGCGCCCGCGGCGCGGCCCCGGTGCAGCGGCGGGTCCGCCTTGGGCGGCGAGTTCGTTCGAGCGGACGTAGCGGTTGCGGTACCACTCGGCCTTGCCGCCCGCGAGGCGCAAGCCATGTATCATACCGTCGCCGATGAACCAGTGATGCCCGCGCGCATCGGGCTTGAACGGGTTGGGCCCAGTGCGGACATAACGACCGGTGAGCTCGGCGGGGATCGTCCCCGTGACGGGCAAGTCGGTCAGCGTCAGCTCTTCGTGCATCGGCGCGTGGATGCCGCGCAGGAACGGGTGCTCCCCGCTCGCATTCATCCGCGCGCGCGAAAATCCGGCAATCGCGCCGATGCCCCTGCCCACCACGCCGCGAATAATGCCTTCGACCGCGCTTGCCATAGCCTCGACCTCCCTGTAATGTTTGCGGCGTAAACATAACGGTGATGGTAACAGTGTCAACATCAAAATCGTATCACCATGGCGACTTGCGCAGCGCGCTGGTCGCGGCCGGCCTCAAGGCGCTCGAATCGCGGGGCGAAGCAGAACTTTCGTTGCGGGCCTTGGCACGCGAGGTCGGAGTTTCGCCGACGGCTGTCTATCGCCATTTCCCCGACAAGCGTGCGTTGCTCCAAGCACTTGCCGACGAAGGACTGAGACGATTGGGCGCAGCCCAGCGCACCGCGCTCGATGCGGCGGGCGGGGGTGCCGCGGGGTTTGCCGCGACTGGGCGCGCCTATGTCCACTCCGCGCTCGCCGACCCCGCGCTGTTCCGGCTCGCCTTTAGCCACGGGGGGCTGATCGACGATCCGCTGTCGGGCGACGATCAACCCTCGCGCCTGCTGCGCGAGAACGCGTTGGCGCTGGCCGACGGCGACGCCGAAAGGGCCCGCACGATCGCGCTTCAGGGGTGGGCGAGTGCGCACGGTCTGGCTATGCTGATTCTCGACGGCCGGCTACCTCCCGACGATGCGATCATCGACGCGGTGCTCGATTCGCGCACGCTGATCGCAGGTCAGGGCAACAGCAGCGAGGCGTCGCCGTAGCTGTAGAAGCGGTACTCCTCGCGGATCGCATGCGCGTAAGCGGCCTGCATCCGCTCGCGCTCCATCAGCGCCGAAACCAGCATGAACAGCGTCGAGCGCGGGAGATGAAAGTTGGTCATCAACCCGTCGACCGCGCGGAAGCGATAGCCCGGCGTGATGAAGATCGAGGTGTCGCCCGCGAACGGGTGGACCACCCCGTCCCCGTCCGCCGCGCTTTCGAGCAGGCGCAAGCCGGTGCTGCCGACCGCGATCACCCTGCCCCCGGCCGACCGTGCAGCGTTGAGGCGCGCCGCCATCTGCGGCTCGATCCGCCCCCATTCGGCATGCATCGCGTGCGCATCGGTATCGTCCGCCTTGACTGGGAGGAACGTGCCCGCGCCGACGTGGAGCGTGAGCGTTTCGTGTGAAACCCCCGCCGCGGCCAACGCCGCCATCAGCCCCGGCGTGAAATGCAGCGCGGCCGTCGGCGCGGCGACCGCGCCATCCTCGGCGGCGAACATTGTCTGGTAATCCGCGCGATCGGTCTCATCGGCGGCGCGCTTGCTCGCGATGTACGGCGGCAGTGGCATCCGCCCCGCCCGCTCGAGCAGCACCTCGACCGGCTCGTCGCCCCCAAACGCCAGCGTCCAGCTGCCGTCGCCGTGCCGCGCTTCGGCAACCGCGCTCACGCCGTCCGCGAACGCGATCTCATCTCCGGGACGCAGGCGCTTGGCGTTGCGGATGAAAGCCTGCCAGCGCCTGAGATCGACGCGCTTGTGCAAGGTCGCCCCGATCCGCGCCTCACCCCGCCGCCCTTCGAGCTGCGCAGGTATGACGCGCGTGTCGTTGAACACCAGCACATCGCCCGCGCGCAGCAGCGCGGGAAGGTCGCGCACCCCGCGGTTTTCGAACGCGCCTTCGCCCCGCACCACCAGCATCCGCGCAGCATCGCGCGGTCGCGCGGGGCGCAGCGCGATCCGTTCGGGTGGGAGGTGGAAATCGAAAAGATCAACCCGCATGGCATGCGGCTAGGTCAGCGCGTGGCCTTCGACAAGCTCAGGCTGAGCGGGTGTACTATTGAGGTTGGCTCAATTGGTAGGCGCAGGCGAAGCGGCCGGCGCGGGCGCCACTGCAGCGGGCGAAACCGGGGCCGCCACCGGAGCCGGCAGCACCGGCTTGGGCTTGTTGTCCGAAAGCAGCGAGGCCTGGACCACCCGCGTCGGGTTCTGCGGCGGCTCGCCGCGCTCGATCGCGTCGGCGTATTGCATGCCCGAGATCACCCGGCCGAACACGGTGTACTTATGATCGAGCGCGAACTTGGGATAGAACACGATGAAGAACTGGCTGTTGGCGCTGTTGGGATCGTCGGTCCGCGCCATCGACACCGCGCCGCGAACGTGCGGCATCATGTTGAATTCGGCCTGGAGATCGGGAAGCGACGAGCCGCCCTCGCCCGTGCCTTTGGGATCGCCGGTTTGCGCCATGAATCCGTCGATGACGCGGTGGAAAGCGACGTTGTTGTAGAAGCCCTGCTTGGTCAGCGTCTCGATCCGCTCGACGTGCTTGGGTGCCCACGCGGGCATCAGTCGGATCAGCACTCGGCCGCCGTTCGACAGGTCGAGCGCAAGAATGTTGGCCGGATCGTGCGTCGGATCGGGATCGACGATGGCGCTGAGCACGGGAACGACGGGCGCGATTGCGACAGGCGCCTTGGGTTTGCCGATTGCGGGAGCGGCGGACAGCGCGGCGCCGAGCGCAACGACGGTAAGCAGGCGGCGGATCATGCGGGAAACCTCGTTCGGAGCAATTCGCCGCGCAGATAGCCGCGTCACGCTGTCGTGGCAATGAACGGCGTCAATAGTCGCCCCGGCGCCCACTCGCCGTGATCCGCGCCATCACGTCGGCGCGCACCGCGGCGCTGACGAACGGCGCGACGTCGCCGCCGAACAGCGCGATTTCCTTGACCAGCTTGCTCGCGATCGGCTGCAACCCGACGTCGGCCATCAGGAACACGGTTTCGATCCCGGCATTCAATTGCTGGTTCATCCCCGCCATCTGGTATTCGTATTCGAAGTCGGCGACCGCGCGCAGGCCCCGCACGATCACCGTCGCGCCCTGCTTTTCCGCAAACTTCATCAGCAGCGCGTTGAACCCCACGACCGAAACGTTGCCCAGCCCCAGCGCCGCCACTTCCCGCTCAACCATCGCAATCCGCTCAGTGGGATCGAACATCGGGTCTTTCGACGGATTGGTGGTGACACCGATGATCAGCTTGTCGACCAGCTTGGCTCCGCGCCGGATGATATCCGCGTGGCCAAGCGTGATCGGGTCGAATGTGCCCGGATAGACCCCGATGCGCTGCCCCATCTCAACGATCCCTTTCGACGATGTAACGCGCCAGCGCCCTAAGCAGATCGGCTTCCGCGCCGTGAGGCCCGAGATGCCCGATCGCCTGCGCCGCGAGCGCTTGGGCTTGCTCACGCGCGCGCTTGGCGCCGAGCAGCGAGAGGAACGTCTGCTTGCCCGCAGCCTCGTCCTTGCGCAGCACTTTGCCCGCCGCGCCCTCGTCGCCCTCGGCGTCGAGCAAGTCGTCGGCGATCTGGAAAGCGAGCCCGATGTCGCGCGCATACGCCCTCAGGTGGACGCGCCCCTCGGGCGCAACTTTGCCGAGGATCGCCCCCATCTCGACCGCCGCGCTGAGCAGCGCGCCGGTCTTGAGCTGCTGCAGCCGCGTGACCGTGGGCAGATCGAACCGCATGGTTTCGGCGGCGATGTCCATCATCTGCCCGCCCGCCATGCCTTGCGCGCCGCTCGCCGCGGCTAGCGTCTGGACGAGCTCGATGCGCGTGAAGGGATCGCCCGCGGTCACGGGATCGGACAATATCTCGAACGCGAAAGCATGGAGCGCGTCGCCCGCCAACACCGCGGTCGCCTCGTCGAACGCGCGATGCAGCGTCGGCTTGCCGTGACGCAGCGCATCGTCGTCCATGCACGGCAGATCATCATGGATCAGCGAGTAAACGTGGATCGCCTCGATCGCGAGCCCGACACGCACTGCCGCGGCCCGATCGACCCCGTGAAGCTCCGCGGTGGCGACGGTGAGCAGTGGCCGCAGCCGCTTGCCCCCGCCGATCGCGGCATAGCGCATCGCCTCGATCAGCCGCGCGCGCGGGTCGGCGGGAACCGGGAGCAAGGCATCGAACGCCGCGTCGATATCGCGCGCGATAGCTTCGAGTGCTTCGTCGAGCCCGGACTTGGCGAGTTGGGTGACGCTCACCTCTCAATCCCCGGGGGGATCGAACGGCTCGGTTCCGACCGCCTGGCCGTCGGGCCCGGCGACGATCCGCTCGATCCGCGCCTGCGCCGCGTCGAGCCGCGCCTGGCAGTGCGCGCGCAGCGCCTCGCCGCGTTCGTAGAGGTCGATCGAATCATCGAGCGGAACTTCGCCGCTTTCGAGCCGGCGCACCACGTCCTCGAGGGAGCGCAAGGCATCCTCGAAGGTCAGTCCTGCGATGTCGGCTGCGGGTTCGGCCATGCCCCAGCATTGACCGCCCCCGCCGCACCGGTCAAGGCTGGGGCGAACTTGCTGGAGACGGACCCAAATGATGCCCTGGTTGATCGCCTACCTCGCCACCGGCGCCACGTACGTCGCGCTCAATGCGGCGTGGCTGCGCTGGGCGGGTCCGGGCGTGTTTCGCCCCGCGCTCGGCGATCTGCTTGCGCCGCGGTTGCGCGTCGTCCCCGCGATCGTGCTGGCGCTGATTTACACCGCCGCGCTCGTATGGTTCGCGGTGCGCGCGGGCGTCGCAATCGGAGTGCCGCTGGGCGTAGTCAATGGCGCTGCGATGGGGCTTGTCGCGTACGGCGCGTCGAACCTGGTAGACCTCGCCAATATCTAGGATTGGACGATCCAGCTGGCCCTCGACGACAACACCAGGGGGCACCACGTGACGGCGCAGGCC
>JBBRER010000096.1:0-8783 GCA_038202745.1 Sphingomonadales bacterium | reverse complement strand
TCGTGCGCCAGCACAAGACCCCGCCCGCGAACGCCAGCGCCGCGCTCGCGCGCGCGTTCGAACTCGAACCCGAGGTGACCGAGTTGCGCGTTTCGTATGCGTGGGATCTGGCTCGGCAGGGCGAATACGATCGGGCGATCGCGCTGGTGGAATTCCTCGCTCACGATCCTCACGACCCCAAGCCCGGACAGCGGCTGCTCAAGCAGCTTCAGCGAATGAAATCCGGCTTGCCCGCCACCGACAAAGCCGACGATATCGCCGACGATCTAGGCGTCTAAGCCCGCGCCGACCCGGCCGCGGTTGATCGCGCGGCGCAGCAACAGCACCCCCGCCAGCGTCGCGACGATCATCGCCGGAACCGACGCCTCGAGCCCGAAATCGCCTCCGGTCAGCCACTGGGGACCGACGCGGCGCGTTATCAGCAGCCCCAGCGGCGCGTGTCCGCCCGAAACGGGGATGCTGAACACCCACCCTTGCGTAAAATTCCAGCCGGCATGGATGCCCATCGCCAGCCACAGACGGCGCGTCAGGAAGTATGCCGCGCCGAGCAGGACGCCCGCTTCGAGCGCGATCGCCAGCGCGGCGAACGAGGTCGAGCCGGGGTTGGCAAGATGCACCGCGCCGAACAGCGCCGAAGTGATCGCCAGCGCGATCCACGGCCCGGTGACCCGCTCGATCAACCGCAGCAGGATTCCGCGAAACAATAGCTCCTCGAAACTGCCCGAGAGGATCGCGACGCTGAGCATCGCCCACAGCTCGCCGACCCCGCGAAGCCCAAGCACCTCGAACCCGCCGAGGAGCGCGACCAATCCGGTCCCGGCGGTGAAGATCGCGGTTCCCGCGAGTACGCCCAGCGCCAGTTCGCGCCCCGCTCCGGCGAGCGCCAACTCGGGCGCGGGGGCACGCTCGACCCAGCGCTTGAACGCGAGATACGCCGCGATGCCCATTGCGGTGACGATCAGCGCGACCAGCGGCTGGATCGGAGAGTTGAGCGCCGGCACCGCCTTGCGCGCCGCTACCGCCGCCCCGGCGTAGCACAGGAGCAGCCAGACGAACCCGAGCACCGCCAGGGTCAGCGGATAGGCGACGATCCGCCGCGGCAGGCCCGGCGCGTTTGCCGCCTCAACCGGCGCGGTCTCGTCCATTCAGCCCGCTTCCCCCATCGCGCCTTCTTTTTCGAGCAGTGCGCGCTTGATGTCGAGGCCGTAGGCATAGCCGCCGAGCGTGCCGTCGGTGCGGATCACGCGGTGGCAGGGGATCAGCACCGCAACGTTGTTGGCGCCGTTGGCGCTGCCCGCGGCGCGCACCGCGGATGGCTTGCCCGCAGCGGCGGCGATCTGGGAATAGCTGCGTGTTTCGCCCGCCGGGATCCGGCGCAGCTCGCGCCATACGGCTTCCTGGAACGCGGTGCCTTTGACGTCGAGCGGGATGTGCGCGAAGTCGCCCGGCGCCTCGACCGCGGCGATCACCTGGTCGAGCAGCGCGCGGAAGTGCTCGCCGCCTTCGATCAGCTCGGCGTTGGGAAAGCGCGCTTCGAGCGCCTCACGGCCCTCTTCGAACGACAGCCGGCACACACCCTTGGCAGTCGCGGCGACAAGCATCCGCCCCAGACTGGTCGGAACCACCGCCCAGCGGATCGTCGCTCCGCGTCCGCCATTGACCCACGCCGACGGCGCCATTCCCAATCTCCCTTCGGTAGCCTCGTAAAATCGCGACGGCGCCGAATAGCCCGCGTCGTAGATCGCGTCGGTGACCCGACCGCCCTCGCTGAGCGCTTCGGCGGCGCGCTCGGCGCGCAAGGCGCGCGCATAGGCAGCAGGAGAGAGCCCGGTGTGGCGGGTGAACAGCCGCTGAAAGTGCGCGACCGAATAGCCCGCGTCGGCCGCCAGCCCGGCGAGCGCGAGCGGTTGCCCCGCCGCCTTGATCGCGCGAATCGCCGCGAGCACCGCCCGCTCGTCGCGCGCGACGTCGTCGGGCGAACAACGCATGCACGCGCGCAAGCCCGCCGCGCGCGCCGCCGCGCCATCGGCGAAGAAGCGCACGTTGGCGCGGTGCGGGTGGCGCGCGGCGCACGACGGACGGCAATAGATGCCCGTGCTCAGCACCCCGGTGACGAAGCGGCCATCGTATTCGCGATTGCGCCCAAGCACCGCGGTCCAGGCTTCGGTATCGGCGATCACGAGAGGTCTCCGTGGCGTTCGATCCGCGCGGCGAAGCAGCCGTGCGCGGCGTTGTGGGCGTCGATATAGGCGATTGCCGGATCGTCCAACAGCGCGCGGATCGCCGCGTCCGCTTGGCCCGGCAGCGCGAGCTTGGCATCGTGCAGATTTCCGTCGGCGTCGAAACCGCGAAGGCCCAGCGGACGTCCGGCGAAGACCGGCGGGGTTTCGTCGACGAACTGCGCCCGCACCGCGCCCTCGCGCACGTAGATCGCGTAAGCGCTGCGATAAGGCGTGGCGACATCGTGGCTGGTGTGGTGGAGCAGGACGAGGTTTTCTCCCTCACTCGCATCCTCAAGGCTGACGCGGCAGGGAAATCCGCGATTGGATGCGGCGACAACACGCCGGGCGTTCAGGGTGGACAGCCCGGCATCATCGAGCCGGTGGAGGTGTTCGAATGGGGCCGGGTCGAGCCCGGTAATCCGGTAAGCCATGTGCAGTTCCTTGTTCAGCGATGGCTTCCAACTAGCCGCTCGCGGACTCCGCCGCGTCCCGGCGCTTGCGGTCAAAGCAATCCGCGCTAACACCGGCGCAAGCGAGGGGGAGTTCCGCCGATGAATCGCCTGTTGCCGCTGCTGCTGGGCTTGTGCGCGCTGCTCGCGCCGGCTCGCTCTTATGCCGAGCCCGCCGACATCGCTGCCGCAGCACGCGGCGTGGTGCGAATCGTGCTGGTGCGGATCGACGACGATGGCGCCCAGCTGATCGGGCACGGGTCGGGCTACGCGGTCACGCCGACACTGGTGGTGACCAACGCCCATGTCGTCGCGCCGCTGGCCGAAGACGAACGGCTGGTGATGCTGGTCGTCCCCCCGCAGGGCAAGCGCGGTTGGGCCGCAAGGGTCAAAGCCTATTCGCCGGGCAATGACCTTGCGCTGATCCAGATCGACGGCGGCGCGCTGCCCGCGCTGACGCTGTCGCCCGCGCCGGTCGGCGACGGCGCGCAAGTCTATGCGGTGGGCTACCCGGGCAACGTCGACATGGCGCAAGGGCTCAATCAGGTCGACTTGATCACACCGACGTCGGCGGTGAAGACCGAGGGCACGGTTTCGGGCGGGCGATCGGCCAAGGCGTTCGACACGATCCTCCACACCGCGCCGCTTGCGGCGGGCAACAGCGGCGGACCACTGCTCGATGGGTGCGGGCGCGTGATCGGCACCAACAGCTTCTCGACGATGGCGGAAAGCAGCGAAGCCGACTTTTTCTTCGCGGTCTCGATGCGCGAGATTTCGCGGTTCCTGCGCGCCAACAACGTTCCCGCGCGGACCAGCGCGCTTCCATGCAAATCGATGGCCGACTTCGACCGCGCTGAAGCCGAGCGGCTGGCGGGCGAGCGCGCCGCGAGCGCGGACGCCACCCGACTCACGTCCGAGGAGCGCAGCGCGGCTTCGGCCAAGACGCAGCGCGACGCCGAGCTCGAAGTCATTTCGGAACGCGAGAACCGCATGGCGCTGGCCGGGCTGGCGCTGCTCGGCGCGCTGATCGCAGCCGGTACGGGCGTATGGCTGGGCCAGCAAGGGCGCAGGCGGGATCAGAAGATCGCTTTCGCGCTGACCACCGTTTTGCTTGCAAGCGCCTTTTTCGCTTGGCTTTCGCGTCCGCCGCTCAGCGCGATCGACGACCGCGCCGCCGCCTTGGCCCGCGCCGGAGCGCCGTCGGGCGCGGCATCGACAAGCGCTTTGGCTCAAGGCGCGCTCAAATGCGTGATCGATCCGTCGCGCAGCCGCGTCACCGTCTCCGACGCGGGCGACGTTCCGCTCGATTGGCGCGCCGACGGCTGCGTCAACGCGCGCAGCCAATATGGTCAGAGCGCCGACGGCTGGGCGCGGGTGCTCGTCCCCAACACGGAGGACACCGTTACCGTCGCGCGCTTCGACCCGGCTAGCGGAACGTATTCGACCTCGCGCTACCTGCTCGACGAAAGCGCGATGACAATGGCGCGCAAGGCGCGGAGCAATTACACCCCCCCGACGTGCGGCGCCTCGCCCGAAGCGGTGCGCAAGCTCGGCGAGAGCCAACAGGGCGTGATCGCGCTGCTCCCGCCGACCCCCAACGAACGCCTCGTCTATCATTGCAGCGCCGATTCGGGCGCTGCTGCCGCCAAGGAATGAACTGCATGCGCCTGACCGTTTCCGCCCTTGCCCTGTCGCTCGCGCTCGCCGCACCGGCTTACGCCGCCGACGCTCCGTCCAACGCCTTCGCTCCGGCCGACGTGTTTTCACTATCGCAAGCGAGCGATCCGCAGATCAGCCCCGACGGGCGCCAGATCGTCTATGTCCGCCGCACCGGTGACATCATGACCGACAGCGACCGCACCGCGCTGTGGCTGGTCGATACCGCGACCGGCCGGCAGCAGCCCTTGATCCCCGAAGGCGCGCGCGGAGCGCGGTGGTCGCCCGACGGCGGACGCATCGCTTATGTCGGCAAGGGCGACGGCGGACGCCCTCAGATTTTCGTGCTGTGGCTGGCGAGCGGGCGCAGCGCGCCGATCACCGCCCTGCCGCAATCGCCCGGAAGCCTGTCGTGGTCGCCCGACGGGAAGCGCCTCGCGTTCACGATGTTCATGCCCGCCGAAGGAGAGAAGCTCGGCGCGCCGATCACCAAGCCCGAGGGGGCGAAGTGGGCCGATCCGATCAAAGTGATCGGCCGCGTCAATTACCGCGCCGACGACGACGGCTACGCCGAAGAAGGGTTCGGCCATGTCTTCGTGGTGCCCGCCGACGGCGGCGCCCCGCGCCAGCTCACCTTCGGCGACAATGACGACGGCGGCGCGCTGAGCTGGACCGCCGATTCACGGCGGATCGTCTTTTCGAGCAATCGCAGCAAAGACCCGGACCGCCAGCCGCTCAACAGCGACGTGTTCTCGGTCGATGCGGCCGGCGGCGCGCTGGCGCGGCTGACGACGCGCGACGGACCCGACGCCGAGCCCGCGGTCTCTCCCGACGGGCGGCTGATCGCCTATACCGGGTTCGACGATCGCAAGCTCGGCTATCAGAACACGCAGCTTAGCGTGATGAATGCCGATGGCAGCGACGCGCGCGTCATATCCGGCTCGCTCGATCGCTCGGTCGGCGCGCCGCGGTGGGCGGCGGACGGCAGGTCGATCTACGCGCAGTACGACGATAAAGGCACGACGCGGGTTGCACGCTTCGGTCTCGATGGGCGGGTAACGCCGGTTGCAAGCGGTCTCGTCGGCGGCGATCTCGACCGGCCGTACACCGGCGGCGGGTTCAGCCTGGCGCGCAATGGCGCGGTCGCGTTCCCGGTGGGCAGTTCGGCTTCGCCGGGCGACGTCGGCTATGTCAGCGGCGGTCGCCAGACGAAGCTGACCAATCTCAATGAAGGGCTGTTCGCCGGGCGTTCGTTGGCGCAGGTCACCACGCATTCGGTCGCCTCCAAAGCCGACGGACTGCCGATCGACTACTGGATCGTCACCCCGCCGGGCTACCAGCCGGGCAGGCGCTACCCGACGATCCTCGAGATTCACGGCGGCCCGCGCGCCGCTTACGGGGACGTGTGGTCGAGCGACGATCAGGTCTATGCCGCGCACGGCTACGTCGTGGTTTACGCCAACCCGCGCGGGTCGACCTCGTACGGCGAGGACTTCGCCGAGAAGATCAAGCTCGCCTATCCCGGCCGGGACTACGACGATCTGATGAGCGTGGTCGACGACGCGGTCGCCAAAGGCATCGCCGATCCCGACAACTTGTTCGTCACCGGCGGCTCGGGAGGCGGGGTGCTGACCGCGTGGATCGTCGGCAAGACCGATCGCTTCAAAGCCGCGGTCAGCCAGAAACCGGTGATCAACTGGTCGAGCTTTTCGCTGACCAGCGACGGCTATCCAATTTACTCGACCTACTGGTTCGGCGGAAAGACCCCGTGGGAAGACCCGCAGCTCTACTGGCGGCTGTCGCCGCTGAGCCTGGTCGGCAACGTCAAGACCCCGACGATGGTGATGGTCGGCGAGCAGGACTTCCGCACGCCGCCCGCCGAGGCCGAGCAGCTTTACGCCGCGCTGCAACTGCGCGGCATCCCCACGCGCCTGATCCGCGTCCCCGGCGCGAGCCATCACGGCCTCGCCGCCCGCCCCTCGCAATTGCTGGCCGAAACCGGCGCGATCCTGGCTTGGTTCGACAAGTACCGGAGCGACAAGCCGGCGAAGTGAGCTAGCCCCCGCACGCCTTGAACAGCATCAAAGTGCGCTCCATGGCGAGCGCGGCGCTTTCGGGGTGGTAGTCCTTGCGCCGGTCGGAATTGAAGCCGTGACCGGCCTCGTAGACGAAGATTTGGGCGGTCGGGTGGGCCTTGGCGATCAGCGCTTCGACAGGGGCGATCTCGACCATCGGGTCGTAGCGGCCGAAGTGCGCGATCGTGGCGCACTGGGGCGCTTCATCGGCAAAGCGCGTGGCGACATGGCCGCCGTAATAGGCCGATGCGGCGCTTAGCCGATCGTCGGTTTGCGCCAGTCGCCACGCGATCGAGCCGCCGTAGCAGAACCCGACGATGAACACCGGGCCGCCCTGCTTCGCCAGCCAGCCGATGCACTTTTGGGTATCGGCGAGGCTCTGCTCGAACGAATGCTCGTCGCGCGCGATCTGCACCGCGCGGTCCCAGTCGGCGCCCGAATAAGTCAGCGCGCAGCCGGGTTGCTCGCGGTCGAACAGCCCGGGGCTGAGTACCTCGTAGCCCTCGGACGCGTACTCGTCGCACAGCTCGCGGATATGTTCGGTGACGCCGAAAATTTCCTGGACCAGCACCAGCGCGCCGCGTCTCTCGCCATCCGGCAGCGCGTGATAGACGGGCAATTCGTAGCCGTCGTCCATCCCGATTTTCAGCCATTCGCCCATCGCTTGTCGTCCCTTCCCGCACCGCCTTGCTTTGTCGCATGATCGTTGCTAGGCGCGCCCCCGTCTGAGGGCCGCAGTGCGTTTCACGCGCGGCAACCGCCCTGTCAACGCACCCGATGTGAGGAACGTTCGCGCGTGGAGAATTCCGGCGGCACTACGGCAAGCTTACAAGGGCGCTATGCCGCGGCGCTGTTCGATCTAGCGAGCGAGCGAGGGTTGGTCACCGCGGTCGAAGGCGACCTCGAGCAGCTGGGTGAGGCAATCGCGCAGAACGCCGATTTCGCCGCGCTGATTCGCAACCCGCGCATCAGCCGCGAGGCCACCGCCAAGGCGATGGACGCCATCGCCGCGTTGCTCAAACTGTCCGACCTGACCAAGAACTTCCTCGGGGTACTCGCGCACAACCGCCGGCTCGCCAAGTTGCCCGAGATCGTCCGCGCATTCGGCGCCATCGCCGCCGCGCAGCGCGGTGAGGTCGCCGCGCAAGTGACCAGCGCGCACCCGCTTACCGACGCCCAGCTCAAGACGCTGACCGACAAGCTCAAGGCGCGCGAGGGCAAGGACATCAAGCTCAAGACCACCGTCGATCCCGAAATTCTCGGCGGGCTAATCGTTCGCGTCGGCAGCCGCCAGATCGACAGCTCGATCCGCACTCGTTTGAACACCCTCGCGCAAGCGATGAAAGGCTGAAGGCTTACACCATGGAAATCCGCGCCGCTGAAATCTCCAAGATCATCAAGGAGCAGATCGCTTCGTTCGGCACCGAAGCCCAGGTCTCCGAGGTCGGATCGGTGCTCTCGGTCGGCGACGGCATCGCCCGCATCCACGGGCTCGACCAAGTCCAGGCGGGCGAGATGGTCGAGTTCGCAAACGGCGTGAAGGGCATGGCGCTCAACCTCGAAGCGGACAACGTCGGCGTCGTGATCTTTGGCTCGGACGCGGAGATCAAGGAAGGCGACACGGTCAAGCGCACCGAAACGATCGTCGACGTTCCCGTCGGCAAAGGCCTGCTCGGGCGTGTGGTCGATGCGCTCGGCAACCCGATCGACGGCAAAGGCCCGATCGTCGCCGACAAGCGGATGCGCGTGGAAAAGAAGGCGCCGGGGATCATCCCGCGCCAGTCGGTCCGCGAGCCGGTGCAGACGGGCCTCAAGGCGATCGACGCGCTCGTCCCGATCGGCCGCGGCCAGCGCGAACTGATCATCGGCGACCGCCAGACCGGCAAGACCGCGGTCGCGATCGACACCTTCATCAACCAGAAGGAAGCCAATCAGGGCAGCGACGAAGGCAAGAAGCTTTATTGCATCTACGTCGCGGTCGGCCAGAAGCGCTCGACCGTCGCGCAGATCGTCCGCGCGCTCGAAGAGAATGGCGCGATGGAATACACCATCGTCGTCGCCGCCACCGCTTCGGAGCCCGCTCCGCTGCAGTATCTTGCACCCTACACCGGCTGCGCGATGGGCGAGTTCTTCCGCGACAACGGCATGCACGCCGTGATCGTCTATGACGATCTTTCCAAGCAGGCGGTCGCCTATCGCCAGATGTCGCTGCTGCTGCGCCGCCCCCCGGGCCGCGAAGCGTATCCGGGCGACGTGTTCTATCTGCACAGCCGCCTGCTCGAGCGCGCGGCCAAGATGAACAAGTCGGAAGGCGGCGGTTCGCTGACCGCACTGCCGATCATCGAAACGCAGGCGGGCGACGTCTCGGCCTATATTCCGAC
>JBBRER010000095.1:0-8830 GCA_038202745.1 Sphingomonadales bacterium | reverse complement strand
ATTGAAGTTGGCGTAGTCGCCGAGCACCGCGGCGTTGGCGTTCGAGCGGCGGGAGATGTGGTCCTCGCCCAACAGGTTGCGCCCCCACAGCGCAACCGTCGCCTTGGTCCCGCCGCCGGTCAGCTTGATGTCGGCGAGCGCGAGTCGGCCGTTGACGATGAAGCTCGACTGGCTGAGCACCGGCTCGGCCTGGAAGCTGTACTGCGTATCGGCGTAGTTGGCGTCGAGGTGGAAGCGCAGCAGCGGCCCGTCGCGCGCCACCGGAACCTCGTAATCGATCGCACCCGACACGGCATTCTTCGGCGTGTAGACCGTGTAGACCTGGAACAGGGCGTTGCCGAGGAACGGGTTCGGCGTCGGTGGCAGCTTGACGTCGGTGTAAGCGTAGCTGGCCGAGAGCGTCAGCCCGGCGACCGGCCGCGCGGTCAATTCGGCTTCGAACCCTTTGATCTTCGAGACCCCCGGAGCGTTGCGCGTTTCTTCGGTGTGAAGGTTGAAGGTCGGGCTCGCGGGGTTGGTATCGACATTGTCGAAATCGGTCTGCGTCCCACTGCGCCGCATATAATAGGCTGCAAGGTTGAGCCGGACGCGGTGATCGAGAAAATCGGTCTTGGCGCCGATTTCGTAGGACTTGACCGATTCGGCCCCGAACGCGGTGAAAGTCTGCGACCGGTCGTTGGCGCCGCCGGCGCGGTAGCCGGTGGCGTATTTGGCGTACAAGTTGATCCCGCGCGCTGCATCGAGCGCGGCGATCACCAGCGGATCGAAGCGGCTGTTGCTGTAGTGGAACGGGAAATTCGTGGACTTCCCCTGCACGATGTAAAGGACGCCGTCGCGCTTGTCGTGCGTGTACCGGCCGCCGAGTGTCAGATGAAACGCGTCGAACCCGGCCGGGGTGTAGGTTCCCTGACCGAACAGCGCATAGCTATCCGCCTTGGCCCGGCTGGCGCGCTGGTAAAGCCGCGAATCGTAGGCCCAACCCTGGTTGGCCGAAGTGATCGGACCGGGAACGTGTTCGCTCAGGATCGTGTAGTCGGTCCCGGTCGCGTTCCACTGGTTCGAGCTCGGCGTGGCTGCGCGTTCGGTCGCCCGCTCGTGAAAGTAATAGCCGCCCAGCACGAAATCGATCTGCGGCAGCGATCCCACGAGCTGAAGTTCCTGGCTGAACTGGTTCTGCGCGAGATCCGACAGGCTGTAACGGCTGAATTTGCCGTTGGGCAGGAACACGGTGCGGTGCGCGCCACCGGAATTGTCCCATTGCGCAGTGTTGACGCGCCGCGACGCGGTAATCGAACGCAGTTCGAATCCCGGGCTCAATTTGTACTTGACGGTCAGCCCCGCGCCTTCGGTTTCGTCCACGCTCGGCTGCTGAGGCACGCCGATCTCGGCGACCGACTGGCGGCGGTCGCCGGAGACAACGACGATCGGGGCGAGCGGCGCGATCGTGCCTGCGGGCAGCTTGCCGCCGTTCGCGTTGATCTGGGCGATCGTCGCCACCGGCCGGCCGAGCGGATTGTAGTCGATCAGCTGGCTGTAGAACGGGGTGTTCTCGTCGCGGGCGCGGTCGTAGCTCATCAGCACGGTGAGGTGGTCGGTCGGGGTCCACTTGGCGCTGACGCGGCCACCCACGCGATTGTAGTAGTTCCAGCCGTATTGCCCATCGAGCGGGTTCTTCACGGTCGCGTCCTGGTGCTGGATCAGCCCATCGACCTTGATCGCAAAATTGCCGCCGATCGAGCCGAGGTCGAGATGGGCCTCACCGTTGTAGGCGCCATAATTGCCGGCCCCCAGGACGACTCGCCCGCCGAATTCGCCGGTCGGTTCCTTGGTCACGATGCTCAGCGCGCCGCCTTCGGTGTTGCGGCCAAACAGCGTGCCTTGCGGCCCGCGCAGCACTTCGATCCGCTGGACGTCGAGCAGCGCGGCGTTGAGGCCCTGCTGACGGCCGAGATAGACGCCATCGACATACACGCCGACGCCCTGGTCGCGCGCGGTCTGGTTGGCGTCGAACGGGACGATCCCGCGAATGCCGATGGTCAACGCCGATTGCCGCGCTTCGAACGTGGCGACGCGCAACGAAGGAATACCGCCGTCGGCGAGGTCGATGAGGCTGCCGACATGACGCCGCTGAATATCGTCTGCGCCCAAAACCGAGATCGCAATCGGGGTCCTTTGAAGGTTCGTCTCGCGCTTGGTCGCGGTCACTACGATGTCGGTCAGGCCGGAGGTGTCGGTGGTGGCGGCGGCCTGTTCGGGGCTCGTCGTCTGCGGATCGCCGCCCCCGGCAGCGGGATCGGCTGCGGCGTCGACCGTGACGCTCGCGTCGGTCACGGTGACGGCGGCGGCGGCGGGAGTGCCGCCGGAGAAGCAGAGCGCCGTGGCGACT
This sequence comes from Sphingomonadales bacterium, assembly GCA_038202745.1. Classification (GTDB taxonomy): domain Bacteria; phylum Pseudomonadota; class Alphaproteobacteria; order Sphingomonadales; family Sphingomonadaceae; genus Novosphingobium. The sequence continues at coordinate 6,444 of JBBRER010000095.1, read as the reverse complement.
GCGACAAGCGACGCGGACGAGCGAACGGTAGAGCGGTTCATTGCAGTGTTCCCTGAAATCGTTGGTTTTCGACACCGGTTTCGGGGCATTGGCAGCGAATCGTTTTGCCCCGGGACCGGCTTCGCAGCCGGCCCTGGGGTTCATCTATTTCGCTTGTGGGTAGTCTCGGCGACAGTCGTGTGACGGGATTGTGACAAGGCGCGGACCGCAGTCTGCGCGGCGGCTACTTGATGTGCGCCGAGGCCAGTACCGCACGCCACTGGGCTTGCGCGTCGTCGCCCATCGCGTCCTTGCTCATCGCCGCGAGCAGAAACAGCGATCGCTTGCCGGCGACGACGCGGTAAATCGCAAAAGGCGGATAGTCGGCCGGGCAGCCGGTCGAGCGGCGTTGGAGCGTGATCGAGGCCTCATCCTCGGCGAGCGTGGTCAGCGTTCCGGCGCAGTGCCGTGCGGCATCGTCGCGCAGTTCCTCGGCCCAATCGCGTGCGCTGCGCACTTTGCCCCGCGGGGTTCGAGCGATAATCATCAACGCCTCGGTCCAGTCCTGCGCCGAAGCGCCGCGAACCGCGATCAGATCGGTGACGAACCTCGGATCCTTGGCATTGTAGGCGATCTTCGCCGGATCGTCGGCGTCTAACACGGCTTTGAGCGGAGGCGACAGGCGGTGGTCGAAAGTGAGCTGCTCGGCAATCGCCGGCGCGGCGGCGATGAGCAGCAGAACGGCCGCTGCGAAGTTGGCCAACTTGGACGATGTCGCTCGGATCACCGGACGAGCATAACCCGCTTGGCGTTGCGACTCATTTAAAAATTTCGCTCCCCGCGATAGCGCGATTCCCGGGTTGTGAACCGGGTGGACTTGTCCGCGGGCACGGCTCGGCATAGGCGGCGGCCGATACGAACTTCAGGATGCGGCAATGCCCGTCACCAGCGATCCCGCCGTAGAGACCCTGTTCGAAGCGTTCCGCGAGCCCGCGCTGCTCGTCTCGGGCGGGGTCGTGCGGCGCAGCAACGCCGCTGCACGGCGTCTGCTCGGCGAGAGCATCGACGGCGATACCGTCCACAACGCGATTCCTCATCCGGCGGCGGCCGAGCGCCTGCAGCCATCGGGCGAGCAGGCGAGCGACGAGGTCGAACTTACCGGGCTGGGCGAATCGCGGCGGCGCTGGCTGATGCGCACCGCCCCGCTCGATGGCGACATGCTGTTCGTGCGGTTCTTCGACCGCAGCGAGGCCCATGCCGCCGAGCAGATGCGCGTCGATTTCGTCGCCAACGCCAGCCACGAACTCAGAACCCCGCTGGCGACGCTGGTCGGCTATGCCGAAACGCTGCGCGAAAACGCCGACGCGCTCGACGAGGCGACGCGCGACCGCTTCACCGGCGTGGTCCACGACGAGGCGCGGCGGATGCAGCGGCTGGTCGAGGACCTGATCTCGCTGTCGCGGATTGAAGCCGAGCGCTTCAGCCGCCCGCGCGATTCGCTCTCGCTGCTCGCGCTCGCGGCCGAAGCGCGCCACGCCGCGGCGGGCCAAGCCGCCGAGCGCAACAGCACGATCGAAGTCGATGCCCCCGCCGATCTCGCGCCCATCGCCGGCGACCGGCGCGAAATCCTCCAGCTGTTCGACAATCTGATCGGCAATGCGTTGCGCTATGGCCAGCCCGGAACCCCGGTGCGGATCGCGCTGCGCCAGGAGCGCGACATGATCCGCCTCAGCGTAGCCGACGAAGGCGACGGGATCGCGCCCGAGCACATCCCGCGCATCACCGAGCGCTTCTACCGCGTCGATCCCAGCCGCAGCCGCGCGCTCAACGGCACCGGGCTGGGGCTGGCGATCGTCAAGCACATCGTCGAGCGCCACCGCGGCCGGCTCAAGATCGAAAGCGAACTTGGCCGGGGCAGCACGTTCCACGTGTTCCTGCCCGTGGCCGCGCGGGACGTGTCATGAAACGGTCATGCAAGCGCCGCATTGCGCAGGTCAGCGGGACTACCGGAGCGCATACGTGACCAAGGCAAGACTGCTCCTCGTCGAGGACGATCACGCGCTCATCGAGCTGCTCACCTGGCATTTCGAGCGCGAGGACTTTGCGGTCGTGCAGACCTCGGACGGCGAGGAAGCGCTGCTGCTGGCCGAGGAACGCCCACCCGACGTGGTCATCCTCGACTGGATGATCGAGGGCATCCCCGGGATCGAGGTCTGCCGCCGCCTGCGCCGTCTGCCCGCGACCGCCAACACCCCGATCCTGATGCTGACCGCGCGCGGCGAGGAGACCGACCGGGTGCGCGGGCTCGAAACCGGCGCCGACGACTATGTGACCAAGCCGTTCAGCCCCAAGGAGTTGATCGCGCGGGTCGGCGCGGTGCTGCGCCGGGTGCGCCCCGCGCTCGCGGGTGAGATGTTGACGTTCGCCGATGTCGAGATGGACGTCGCCGCGCACCGCGTGCGCCGCGGCGGCACGCAGATCGCGCTCGGCCCGACCGAGTTCCGGCTGCTGCGCCACTTCCTCGAGCACCCGCGCCGGGTGTTCTCGCGCGAACGGCTGATCGACGCGGTGTGGGACCACGACAGCGAGATCGACACGCGCACCGTCGACGTTCACGTCCGCCGTCTGCGCAAGGCGATGAACGACGCCGGCCCCGACCTGGTCCGCACCGTGCGCTCGGCGGGCTACTCGCTCGACAGCGCGGACGGCTGAAACGAAAAGGGGCCGCGATCGCTCGCGGCCCCTTCGTTACGCAATGTGACGAGGCTTAGTCGTCGTTCTTGAGGAACGCCGGCATGTGGTCGGGGTTGCCGCCGCTCTGATTGGCGCCTTCGCTGTCGCGGCGCGGTCCACGGTCGCCGCCGCCATCGCGACGGGGTCCACGATCGCCGCCGCCGCCGTCGCGGCGCGGGCCGCGATCACGACCGCCACCGCCGCCGCCACCGGGACGACGATCGCCGCCGCCGCTGCCGCCGCGGTCACCGCCGGCACGCGGTTCGCGCGGGGGCCGCGTGTCCTCGAGTGCTTCGCCGGTTTCCTGATCGACCACTCGCATCGACAGGCGGACTTTGCCGCGCTGGTCGATCTCGAGCACTTTGACCTTGACCGGCTGGCCTTCGCTGACCACGTCGGTCGGCTTCTCGACCCGCTCGTTGCGCATCTCGGAGACGTGAACGAGCCCGTCCTTGCCGCCCATGAAGTTCACGAACGCACCGAAATCGACGATCGTGACGACCTTGCCGTCATAGACCTTGCCGATTTCCGGCTCCTCGACGATGCCGAGGATCCAGTTCCTGGCGGCTTCGATCTGCGACAGGTCGGCCGAGCTGATCTTGATCAGGCCTTCGTCGTCGATATCGACCTTGGCCCCGGTTTCGGCGACGATCTCGCGGATCACCTTGCCCCCGGTGCCGATGACTTCGCGGATCTTCGACTTGTCGATCTGCAGCGTCTCGATCCGCGGCGCGAACTCCGACAGCTCGGTCCGGGCCGAGCCCAGCGCCTTGGTCATTTCGCCGAGGATGTGCGCGCGCCCGGCCTTGGCCTGGTGGAGCGCGGCCTCGAAGATCTCGCGGGTGATCCCGGCGACCTTGATGTCCATCTGCATCGTGGTGATGCCCTCGGACGTGCCCGCGACCTTGAAGTCCATGTCGCCCAGGTGATCCTCGTCGCCGAGGATATCGCTGAGCACGGTGAACTTGTCGCCTTCGAGGATGAGCCCCATCGCGATGCCGGAGACCGGTCGCTTGATTGGCACGCCCGCGTCCATCATCGCCAGCGACCCGCCGCACACCGTCGCCATCGACGACGAGCCATTGGACTCGGTGATGTCGGAGACCACGCGAATCGTATAAGGGAACTCTTCCTTGGTCGGCAGCACCGCGCGCAGCGCGCGCCAGGCGAGCTTGCCGTGCCCGGTGTCGCGGCGCGACGGCGCCCCGAAACGTCCAACTTCGCCGACCGAATACGGCGGGAAGTTATAGTGGAGCATGAAGTTCGAGTATGACAGGCCCTCGAGCCCGTCGATCATCTGCTCGCTTTCCTTGGTCCCCAACGTGGTGGTGCAGATCGCCTGCGTCTCGCCGCGGGTGAACAGCGCCGAGCCGTGCGCGCGGGGGAGCAGGTGGACCATCGCCTCGATCGGGCGGACCTGATCGGTCTTGCGCCCGTCGATGCGCTTGCCGTCCTTGAGGATGGCGCCGCGCACGATCTCGGCCTCGAGCTTCTTGACGACCTTGCCGGCAGCCATCTGCGTCTGGCCTGCTTCGCCCGCGTAGGCTTCCTTGGCCTTGGCGCGCGCGGCGTTGAGCGCATTGGAGCGTTCCGACTTGTCGGTCAGCTTGTAGGCGGCGGCGATGTCCTTGCCGATCAGCGTCTTGAGCTTGGCCTTGATCGCGGTGTTGTCGCTAACGGCGACGTCCCAGGGATCCTTGGCGGCCTTCTGCGCGAGCTTGACGATCAGGTCGGTGACCTTCTTGATCTCGTCATGCGCGAACAGCACCGCGCCGAGCATGACCTCCTCGGTCAGCTCCTTGGCTTCGGATTCGACCATCATCACGGCGTTGCTAGTGGCGGCTACGATCAGGTCGAGATTGCCGTTTGCGGCCACGTCCTGCTTGGGATTGAGCGTGTACTCGCCGTCCTCGTAGCCGACACGGGCTGCGCCGATCGGACCCATGAACGGAAGGCCTGAGATCGTCAGCGCGGCCGATGCGGCGATCAGGGCGACGATGTCGGGCTCGGTCTCGCCGTCGAACGACAGCACGTGCGCGATCACGTTGATCTCGTTGTAGAAGCCTTCGGGGAACAACGGCCGGCAGGGGCGGTCGATCAGGCGGGAGACCAGCGTCTCCTTTTCGGTGGCGCCGCGTTCACGCTTGAAGAAGCCGCCCGGGATGCGCCCGGCGGCGAAGAACTTTTCCTGGTAGTGGACGGTCAGTGGGAAGAAGTCCTGCCCTTCCTTGACCGACTTGGCGGCGGTGACCGCGCAGAGCACTACAGTTTCGCCGTATGTGGCGAGGACCGCCCCGTCGGCTTGACGGGCAATGCGGCCGGTTTCCAGCGTGAGGGTCTTTCCGCCCCACTCCATCGATACGGTTTTGATGTCGAACATAATATTGCTTTCCTATCGCCCGCTGCCGGATTGCAACAGGCACCTTGTTAAGTCGCTTCAGGAGGGCGCGACTTGACCCTCTTAAAAATTATTCAATGCATTAGCGGGGTAGCGATCTGCATTGCTTCGTCCCAAGAAATACCGTCTCTTTGATCCCTGCAGATTTGGCTTTCGCATCCCCGAAGTGTTATCTTTGGCCTTTGTCCTTTACCCCCCCACTCGGCGTCACATTCCAGCATCGGCCAAGTGCCGTCAGGGTTGCGATAATGCGCCATATGAACGGGAAGCCAGCCGAAGCTGCCGTCGTCGGATTGATCTTGATCGTAGGTTTTGCGGTAACGTTCAAACGCTTCCTTCGATTGGCTCACCCAGACTCCCCAGCAGAACGGCTCTTCAGTTCCGTGGATCGGAATCTCCAATATCACTCTGATCCAGTAGCTTGTGTCGCGTTCGTCCCCGCCTTCCGGCGGACGGATTATGCATAAGTCATCCGTTGCAAACACTCGCTGCTCGCGTTCGTCCTCCGGCACATCGAACATATGTTCAGGCCTGTGCAGGCTGAACGAAGGTGACCCTCGATGGACTTGGCCACAACATTCGCACTTGAACTCGAAGGTGCTTGGCTTACGTCCCAAACCGAAGAGGCGGACCACCTTTTCGACCTCGACTACTTCCGCAAGCCGAGCTTGCCGATCAGCGCATTGTAGCGCTCGACGTCGACCTTCTTGAGGTAGTCGAGCAGGCTGCGGCGCTTGTTGACCATCATCAGCAAGCCGCGGCGCGAATGGTTGTCCTTGGCGTGCGTCTTGAAGTGATCGGTCAGCGTGACGATCCGGCTGGTGAGGATCGCGACTTGGACTTCGGGCGAACCCGTATCGCCCTTTCCGCGGGCGTTGTCCTTGATGATTTCCTGTTTCTTTTCGGCGGTAACCGACATGCTTTTACTCCGCGACATCGGGTAAGTTGAAGCCTCTGGCGACGCGGGCGTCACCATCCTCCAGTTGCATCAGCGCCACGGGAATTCCCGCGCTTCGCGCCAGATACAGCCCGTCGGAGAAGGCCTGCCCGGTTAGAACCCGGCCCTGACGGACCGTCCCTGCCTGCTCGGGCGTGAGGTCGAGAGCCGGGATGTCGTCCAGCCCTGCCTCGAGCGGCAAGAGTATGCGTTCAAGCGCGGCCCCTTGGCCGATGGCGTTGAGATTGTCCAGCGATATCGCCCGCGCAAGGTCGAACGGTCCAGCGCGGGTGCGGCGCAAATGGCTGACATGGCCGACCGTGCCAAGCGCGCGGGCGATGTCGCGCGCCAGACTGCGGATGTAGGTGCCTTTGGAAACTTGGGCCGCAAACGTGGC
>JBBRER010000094.1:0-8949 GCA_038202745.1 Sphingomonadales bacterium | reverse complement strand
GTCTGTCAGCTGAATCGCGATCTTGCGATCCTTGAGCAGCGCCGCGACGCGCGCGACTTGGATTTCGACGATCGGCCCCATATGTTCCTGGCCGAGCCGGTGAAACAGGATGATCTCGTCGAGCCGGTTGAGGAATTCGGGGCGGAAATGCGCGCGCACGACTTCCATCACTTGCGGCTCGACCGCGGCGACGTCCTGTCCTTCCTCGAGGGTGGCGAGGAACTGGCTGCCGAGATTGCTCGTCAGGATGATCAGCGTGTTGGTGAAATCGACCACGCGGCCCTGCCCGTCGGTCAGGCGGCCGTCGTCGAGAACCTGGAGGAGGACGTTGAAGACGTCGGGATGCGCCTTTTCGACTTCGTCGAACAGCACCACCTGATAGGGGCGCCGTCGTACCGCTTCGGTTAGAACACCGCCCTCGTCATAACCGACATAGCCCGGCGGTGCGCCGATCAGCCGCGAAACCGCGTGCTTTTCCATGAACTCGCTCATGTCCATCCGGACCATCGCGGCATCGTCGTCGAACAGGAACCCGGCGAGCGCCTTGGTCAGCTCGGTCTTTCCCACCCCGGTCGGGCCGAGGAACAGGAACGATCCCAGCGGCCGGTTGGGATCCTGCAAGCCGGCGCGCGCGCGGCGGACGGCTTTGGAGACAGCGAGCACCGCATCGGCCTGGCCGATCACGCGCTTGCCGATGATCTCTTCCATCTTGAGCAGCTTCTCGCGCTCGCCCGCGAGCATCCGTTCGACCGGCACCCCGGTCCAGCGGCTGACCACCGCGGCAATGTCGTCGGCGGTGACTTCCTCGCGCAGCAACGCGCCCTCACCCACGCCTTCCGCCTCCGCGAGTTGCTTTTCGAGCTCGGGGATGCGCCCGTACGAAAGCTCGCCGGCTTTGGCGAGATCGCCCGCGCGCTGCGCCTGCTCGAGCTCGAGCCGCGCGGCGTCGAGCGCTTCCTTGATCTTGGCCTCACCCGCGATCTTGTCGCGCTCGTTCTGCCAGCGCGTAGTCAGCGCGGCGGACTGCTCCTCGAGCCCCGCCAGCTCGCCCCGCAGCGCCGCGAGCCGATCCTTGCTCGGCCGGTCGCTTTCTTTGGCGAGCGCCATTTCCTCGATTTTGAGCTGGATGATCCGCCGGTCGAGGTTCTCGATTTCCTCGGGCTTGCTTTCAACTTCCATGCGGATGCGGCTCGCCGCCTCGTCCATCAGGTCGATCGCCTTGTCGGGGAGGAAGCGGTCGGCGATGTAGCGGTTGCTCAGCGTCGCCGCGGCGACGATCGCGCCGTCGGCGATGCGCACCCCGTGATGCAGCTCGTAGCGATCCTTGAGCCCGCGCAAGATGCTGATCGTGTCCTCGACCGTCGGTTCGCCGACGAACACCGGCTGAAAGCGCCGCTGGAGCGCGGGGTCCTTCTCGACGTACTTCTGGTATTCGTCGAGCGTGGTCGCGCCGATGCAGTGAAGCTCGCCGCGCGCCAATGCGGGCTTGAGCAGGTTGCCCGCGTCCATCGCGCCCTCGGACTTGCCCGCGCCGATCAGCGTGTGCATCTCGTCGATGAACAGGATGATCTCACCCTCGGCGCCTTTGACCTCGTCGAGCACCGCCTTCACCCGCTCCTCGAACTCGCCGCGGTATTTCGCGCCCGCGATCAGGCTGCCCATGTCGAGCGCCATCAGCCGCCGGCCCTTGAGGCTGTCGGGGACGTCGCCGTTGGCGATGCGCAGCGCGAGGCCTTCGGCGATCGCGGTCTTGCCGACGCCGGGTTCGCCGATCAGCGCCGGGTTGTTTTTGGTCCGGCGGGCGAGGATCTGGATCGTGCGGCGGATTTCCTCGTCGCGGCCGATGACCGGATCGAGCTTGCCGTCGCGCGCCGCCTGGGTGAGGTCGCGCGCGTATTTCTTCATCGCGTCGTAAGCGTTCTCGGCCGAGGCGCTGTCGGCGGTGCGCCCGCCGCGAAGCTCGCTGATGGCGGCTTCGAGCTTCTTGGCATCGGCCCCGGCGGCCTTGAGCGCCTGCCCCGCGGCGGTGGTCGTCGCCAACGCCAGCGCGACCAGCAGCCGCTCGACGGTGACGAAGCTGTCGCCCGATTTCGCCGCGACCTTTTCGGCCTGGTCGAGAACGCGCACCGCATCGTTGTCGAGCCCCGGGGTGGCCTGCGCGCCCGAGCCCGACACCGCCGCGATCTTGGCCAGCGCCTTGTCGGTCTCGGCCTGCGCGACCTGCGGGTTGCCCCCGGCGCGCTGGATCAGCCCGGAGGCCATTCCCTCGCCGTCCTCGAGCAGCGCCTTGAGCAGATGCTCGGGCCCGATCCGCTGGTGATTCATGCGGATTGCGACGGTCTGCGCCGATTGCAGGAAACCTTTCGCGCGGTCGGTGAATTTTTCGAGGTTCATGCGGTGTATTACCCTCCTGTCACGCCCGCGAGATAGTGTGGCGGATACGCAACACAAGGGTGCGCGCTTGCCCTGCCCGCTACAATCGCCAAGACTGGCCTGATGTTTCGGCTCGAACAAGTCGCGGTGCGCTATGGCGCGGTCGAAGCGCTGGCGCCGACCGATCTGACGGTGGCGCTGCGCGAGACGCTGCTGCTGCTCGGTCCTTCGGGATCGGGCAAGACCACGCTGCTGCGCACGCTCGCCGGGCTCACGCCCTTCACCGGGACGTTGACATTCGCCGGTCAGCCGGTGCGCGCCTGGCGTGAATTGCGCGAGAAGCTCGGCTACGTGATCCAAGACGGGGGGCTGTTCCCGCATCTCACCGCGCGCGCCAACGTCGCGCTCGCGGGCGAGGCGTTCGGCTGGGACGAGGCCCGCATCGCCGCACGGATCGAGGAACTGGCCGCGCTGGTCGGGCTCGACGCCGCGCAACTCGCGCGCTTTCCCGCCGAGCTTTCGGGCGGCCAACGCCAGCGCGTCGGGCTGATGCGCGCACTGCTGCGCGATCCTGCGGTGCTGCTGTTCGACGAAGCGCTGTCCGCGCTCGACCCGGTGACGCGATTGCGGCTGGCGGGCGAGCTGCGCGACCTGATAGCGCAGCTCGGCAAGACCGTGGCGATGGTCACGCACAGCTTGCGCGAGGCGAAATTCTTCGGCGGGCGCGTTGCGCTGATGGATGGGGGACGGATCGTCCAGGCGGGGTCGCTCGGCGATCTCGAAGCACATCCGGCGAGCGACTTCGTGCGCGATTTCATCGCCGCGGAGGAAGCGCTGTGAAGTGGCTCTGCGCCTTGTTGCTGCTGGTTTGCACTGGGCATGCAAACGCTGAAACCGTCGGCTCCAAGGCGTTCACCGAAGGCGTGATCCTTGGCGAAGTTGCCAAGCAGGCGCTCGAACGCGCAGGGGTGCCCGCGACGCACCGCCGCGAACTGGGCGGGAGCCGCATCTTGTGGGACGCGCTGCGGGCCAAATCGATCGACGTTTATCCCGAATACACCGGGACGCTGCGGTTCGAGCTGCTTGCGGCGCAGCACCTGCCCGACGGAGCGGCGCTGGCCCGGGCGCTCGCCGGGCAAGGGCTGGCGATGAGCCGCCCGCTCGGTTTTTCGGACAGTTACGCGCTGGCGATGCGCGGCGACCGCGCGCAAGCACTAGGGATCGCGACGATTTCCGATCTCGCGCGCCACCCCGAACTGGCGGTCGGCCTGTCCAACGAATTCGTCGATCGCAAGGACGGCTGGCCCGCGCTGGCGGGCGCTTATGGCCTCGCCGCGCTCAAGGTGCGCGGGATCGACCACGATCTCGCCTACCGCGCGCTCAACGCGCGCCAGATCGATGTCACCGACGCCTACACGACCGACGCCGAGATCGCCGCGTACGGCCTGACCGTGCTCGCCGACGACCGCGCGTTCTTCCCGCATTACGACGCAGTGTTCGTTTATCGCCGCGACTTCGATCCGCGCGCGGTCGCTGCGCTCGACCGCCTCGCCGGAACGATCGACGAAGCGAAAATGCGCCGTCTCAACGCGATGGTGCGGATGGACGGCAAGACCGAGGCCGAGGCCGCGCGGCTCGCGCTGGGGGACGATGCGCCTGCCGCAAGGGCCGGACCCTCGCTCAGCAAGCGACTGCTCGAGCGCACCCGCGAGCATCTCCTGCTGGTCGCACTCGCGCTGAGCGCGGCGATCATCGTCGCGCTGCCCTTGGGGATAATCGCGGCGCGGCGGCGGCGGGTCGGCGCGCTGGTGCTTGCGGTTACCGGCATCCTCCAGACGATCCCCAGCCTTGCGCTGTTCGTCGTCCTGATCCCGCTGCTCGGGATCGGCGCGGCGCCGACGATCGCCGCGCTGTTCCTCTATTCGCTGCTGCCGATTGTGCGCAATACGCACGCCGGGCTCACGGGGATCGCGCCCGCGCTGCTCGACAGCGCCGACGCGCTCGGGCTGACGCGCGCGCAGCGCCTGCGCCGGATCGAGTTGCCGCTGGCGCTGCCGACGATTTTGGCGGGCGTGCGCACGGCGGCGGTGATCGCGGTCGGACTCGCGACACTGGGCGCGATCGTCGGCGCGGGCGGCTACGGCCAGCCGATCCTCACCGGTATCCGCCTCAATTCGACCGCGCTGATCCTCGAAGGCGCGGTGCCGGCCGCGCTACTTGCATTGCTGATCGACGGGTTGTTTACGCTGATCGAGCGGGCTGCGGTGCCCAAGGGGCTGCGACGCTAGGCCTGACCGATTGTCCCCGCCAAGTGCGCCGGGTCGATCCCTTCGGCTTTCCACGCCGCGGTCCAGCGCGCGGCCGCTGGCGTGTCGAACACGATCTTGTCGCACGTTTGCGCCGCGTGCCAGCCGAGCAACCGCATTTCGCCGTCGAGCTGGCCCGCGCCCCACCCGGCGTAGCCTAGCGCGAACGCCCATTTGGCGGGGCCGCGCGCTTCGGCAATTGCGCGCAGCGCGTCGAGCGACGCGGTCAGCGCGAACGTGCCCGCGGCGAGTATCGAACCCTCGATTTGCCACTCGGGCGAATGGACCACAAAACCGCGCTCGGGCTCGACCGGGCCGCCGTTGTGGACGGGCGCGTCGGGCGCCTCGCCTGGATCGATCCCGAGGTTTTCGAGCAGCGCACGGAAGCGCAGCCCGGGAAGCAGATGCCCCAGCCCGATCCCCAGCGCGCCTTCGCCGTCATGCACCGCGAGCGCGATCACCGCGTGGCTGAAGCGCGGATCGCCCATCGCGGGCATCGCCAGCAGCGTGCGCCCGGCGAGATAAGGGGACTCGGCCATACGACGTAAAGTAGGACGGCGGCGCAGCGGTTCCACCACAAAAGCAACTTCGCCATTGCGAGCCGCGCCACCGCACGGCAAGCGGGGCCGCCGGTGGCATCGGTGCCGACGAAACAGGGGTGATCATGGGCCGATGGATGAAGCGCACCGGCTGGGCCTTTCTTCTCGTGCTGCTGATCGCGTTCGTCGCGCTGGCGACTTGGGAGCCGCTGTGGGCGCCCGAGCCGGGCGCGCCAGCCGCCGGGCCGCACTACACCGCCGAGATCGTCCGCGACGAATTCGGCGTTCCCCATATCCATGGGCACACCGACCCCGACGTCGCTTACGGCGTCGCCTGGGCGCATGCCGAGGACGATTTCTCGACGCTCCAAGACGTGCTGGCGATGACTCGCGGGCGCTTCGGCGCGATCACCGGGGCGGACGGGGCGAAGATCGATTTCGCCTACCACCTGCTCGACGCGCGCGGAACCGCGGCGCGCGAGTACCCCAAGCTTCCGGCGGACGTCCGCGCGCTTTACGATGCCTACGCCGCCGGGCTCAACCGCTATGCCGCGACGCATCGGGGCGAGATCAAGCTCGCACGGCTGTTCCCGGTCAGCGGGGTCGATGTCGCGACCGGTTTCGCGCTGCGCCAGCCGTTCTTCTTCGGGCTCGACGGGGTGCTCGGCCGGCTTGTCGCGGGCGATCCGCTGCGCCCCGAGCATGGCCCGCGCCTCAACGGCAAGCCGCTCCCCGCATATGCCGAGGGCGGCGGCGATCAGCTCGAGTTGACCCGTCCGATGCCGCTTCCGATCGGCGACGACGCGGCGCTTGCGGGATCGAACGCGTTCGCGGTCGCGCCCGCGCGCTCGGGCGACGGCGTCACCCGGCTCGTCTCGAACAGCCACCAGCCGTGGCGCGGCGGGGTCGCGTGGTACGAGCTCGAAATCAACTCGGACAGCGGCTGGCACTTCACCGGCGCGAACTTTCCCGGATCGCCTTACCCGTTCCTCGGCCACAACGAGACGCTGGGGTGGACCAACACCGTCAACCGCCCCGACCTGATCGACATCTACCGGCTCGTGCTCGATCATGACCACACGCACTACCGGATGGACGGCAAATGGCTGCCGTTGGTGCGCGAGGACTTCACGCTGCCCGTCCGAATGGGGCCGATTGTCCTGCCGGTGCGCAAGACCGTGTGGCGCACGATTCACGGCCCCGCGCTGATCACTCCGCGCGGCGCGTTCGCGATCCGCTATGCCGGGATCGGGACGCTCGGCAGCCTCGAGCAGTACTACCGGCTGACCAAGGCGCGCGACTTCACCGAGTGGCAAAAGGCGATGGCGCTGCAGGGCGTGCCCTCGACCAACTTCGTCTACGCCGACAAGGCCGGCAATATCGCGCTGTGGTACAACGCGAAAATCCCCGATCGTAAGCCCGGGTTCGATTGGCGCGGGGTGCTGCCCGGCGACCGCTCGGACCTGGTCTGGACGCACCCGATCGCGTGGGCGCAAGTGCCGCATCTGGTCAATCCCGCGTCGGGCTTCCTGTTCAATTCGAACAACACCCCGTTCGTCGCCGCCGGGCCGGGGAGCGAGATCGATCCGGGAACGGTCCCGGCGATCTGGGGGGTCGAGACCGACATGACCAACCGCGCCCGGCGCGCGGTCAAGCTGATGAGCCAGACCAATCCGATTGGCCGCTCCGAACTCGAAAAGATCAAGTACGACACCGGCTACGAGCGCGCGGGCTATGTCGCGTGGATCCTCGATGCGGTGGCCAGGCTCGATTTGCGCGGCGATCCCAAGCTGCGCGAAGCGCAGGCGCTGCTCGGCACCTGGGACTTCACGATGGACGGGATTGGGCGCGCCGATGCGCTCGCCGATATGACGCTCCAGGATGCGATGAGCGCGAGCTACAACTTCAAGCCCGCGCCCGATCCCAAAGCGACGCTGGCCAAAGCCGCGAACCATTTGCGCAAATGGTTCGGGCGGATCGACCCGCCGCTCGGCGATGTCCTGCGCTTGCGCCAGGGGCCGGGCCGCTACAGTGTCGACCTTCCGCTCGACGGCGGCGGCGACAGCTTGCGCAACGCGACCAGCTGGAACGTCGATCCGCGCGACGGGCGGCTCGACATCAAGCACGGCGACAGTTTCCTGATGTTCACCGAATGGGGCAGGAACGGCCAGGTCCGCTCCGAATCGGTCGTGCCCTTCGGCACCGCGACCACACGCCCCGACAACCCGCATTATTCGGATCAGGCGACGCTGTTCGCGCGGCACCAGCTCAAACCCGTCCACTTCGAACGCGCCGATGTGCTCGCGCACGCGGTTCGTCGATATGTGGTGAGCAATCGCTGATCGCTTGCTAAGGCTTGGACAACCCAAAGGAATTCTCATGCGCCGTTTTCTCGCACCTTCGCTGTTCGCGCTTGCCCTGAGCGCGTGTGCCTATGATCCCGACCACACCGTCGCCAGCGCGCCCGTTCCGGCCGGTGCGCCGCTCGCCGCCGCTTCCCCCGCGCCGCTGGCAGAGATCGCGCGCGCGGTCGATATCCCTTACGAAAGCTTCATGCTCGCCAACGGGCTGACCGTGCTCGTCCATACCGACCGCAAGGCGCCGATCGTCGGGGTGACCACCTACTACCGTGTCGGTAGCAAGAACGAACCGCGCGGGCGCACCGGGTTCGCGCACTTGTTCGAGCATCTGTTTTTCGGCGGCAGCGAGAACGTCGCCAACTTCGACATTCCGCTGGAAGCCGCGGGCTCGACTTCGACCAACGGCTCGACCTGGTACGATCGCACCAACTACATCGAGACCGTCCCCACCGGCGCGCTCGATCTGGCGCTGTTCATGGAAAGCGACCGGATGGGCCACCTGCTCGGCGCGGTCACGCAGGACAAGCTCGATAAGCAGCGCGGCGTCGTCCAGAACGAGAAGCGCCAGGGCGACAACCAGCCGTACGCGCTCGCCGGCTACGCTCAGGCCGAAGGGCTGTTCCCGGTTGGTCATCCTTATCGCCACTCGACGATCGGGTCGATGGCCGATCTCGACGCCGCGAGCATCGGCGACGTGCGCAAGTGGTTCACCGATCACTACGCGCCCAACAACGCGATCCTCGCGCTGAGCGGCGACATCGATGCGGCGACCGCGCGGCCGCTGGTCGAAAAATGGTTCGGCGGGATCAAGCGCGGACCCGAGGTCAGCAATCCGCCCGCCGCGCCGGTCACGCTTTCGGCTCCGGTCAGCCGCGAGATGGCCGATCAGGTTCCGGTGACCCGGTTGATGCGGTTCTGGTCGGTCCCAGGGCTCAACGACAAAGACACGATCGCGCTCGACCTGGGCATGCGCGTACTCGGCGGGCTTGCCAGCTCGCGGCTCGACAACGCGCTGGTCCGCGGCAGCGAGCAGGCAGTCGGGGTCAGCGCCGATGTCGAGGCGCACGAGCAGATCTCGTTCGCCGAGATCAGCATGGACGTGAAGCCCGGGACGAATCGCGCCGCCGCCGAAGCCGCGTTCGACAAAGTCATCGGCGATTTCGTCGCCCAAGGCCCGAGTGCGGACGAGCTCCAGCGCGCCGCGACGCAGTACACCGCGCAGCAAGTCTCGCAGCTCGAGCAAGTAGGCGGGTTCGGCGGGACGGGCGCGACGCTCGCCGAAGGGCTGCTCTTTTCGCGCGATCCGGCGCACTACAAGGCTGAGCTGGCGACCGTCGCGGCATTGACCCCGACCGACGTCAAAGCCGCGCT
>JBBRER010000093.1:0-8966 GCA_038202745.1 Sphingomonadales bacterium | reverse complement strand
GGTTCGCGCTGGGGCCGCGCGGGCTGCAGGAGCAGTGGCGCGCGGCGCAGCGCTTACCGGCGCGGCGCTCGCGCTCGGGGCTGTGGTGGGCTCGGGAAACGTCGGCACGACGATCGTCGGCGTCTGCACCGGAGGCGGCGCGGCGACCGGCGCCGGTTCAGCGGTCACGGTTTCCTGCGCCAGGGCGCCGGTGGTGGGGAAAGCCAGCGCGGCGGCAAGCGCGAGCGGGGCGAGGCGGAGGGGGGTGAGGTTTTTGGTCATGTCGGCGGTCAACCGCGCGCGCGCCGACAAGTTGCGGTGAACATAGGCGAATTCGGACAGTCCGTGTGACGTCCTGCGACGAACCGAAGCGTCTGAACTTTTATTGCGCGGGCGCGACGGTCGCTTCGGCGTCGCGCGTGGCGCGCGGCAGCGTCCGCAAAAGCGCCAGTGCGGCGAGCCCGAGACCCGCTGAAATGGCGAAGGCCACGCCGGGAAAGTGGACCGGTGCATCGGGGGCGGTGAAACGGGCCAGCGGCCAGGTCAACACCAGCGGGCCGAGCACCGATCCGACGCCCATCGTCATCGCTGCGATGCCTTGGACTTCGCCTTGGGTCTCGGCGGTAGCGCGGCGCGAGAGGATCGCCATCAGGCTCGGCTGGACGAGCGACTGGACCCCGATGAACGCCATCAGCGCGAACGCCTGCCATGTAGCGGTCGTCAGCGCATAGCCGGTGAACCCGGCGACCGCCCCGACGATCCCGAGCGAGGCGGCGCCGCGCTCGCCGAGACGCTTGACCACAGGACCGATAACGAGGCCTTGGCTCAGCGCCATGATAACCCCGACCGCCGCGAGGCTGAGACCGATCATCCGGTCCGACCAGCCGAGCGCGGCGATCGCCCAGAAGCTCCAGGTCAGCGGATAGACCATGCTCGCGAGCTGCCAGAATAGAAGAACAAGCGCGGCGCGCGCCATCCCCGGGGCCGCCCGCGCCGCGCGCCAGGCGCCGAGCGGGTTGGCGCGGGCAAACGCGAAGGGGCGCCGCCGCTCGGGAGGTAGCGTGTCGGGAAACAGCGTCAGACCATAGATGAAGTTGGCGAGCGCAAGCGCGGCGGCCGCCCAGAACGGCGCGCGCTCGCCCAACCCGGCGAGCAGTCCGCCGATCGCCGGGCCGATGACGAAGCCGATCCCGAAGGCGACGCTGACCAGCCCGAAGTTGCGCGCTCGCTGCTCGGGCCGGGTCACGTCCGCGATCGCGGCTTGGGCTGGGGCATAACTTCCGCCGAGCAACCCCGAGATCACCCGGCCGAGGAATATCAGCGGCAATGTCTGCGCGGTGGCGAGGAAGACATAGTCCACCGCCAGCCCGCCCAGAGCGATCAGCAGCACGCGCCGGCGTCCGTAGGCGTCGGAGAGGTTGCCGAGCACCGGCGCCGCGAAGAACGTCGCCAGCGCCATCGCCAGCCCCATCCACGCCCCGATCTCGATCGCGCGCGACAGCCCGATCCCGCCCGCGCTCATCAACAGCCGGGGAAGGACGGGCATGATCAACCCGAATCCGACCGCGTCGATGAAGATCGTCACCATGACGAAGCCGATCCGGTGGCGGTTTTGCTCGGTCATCCGTGTCGTTTTCGTCCAAATTCGGCCGGGCGGAACGCACCGTCCGGCTGGGCGTTGTGCCGCATATCGAAGCGTCCTAACGAAGGGAACCCGCCATGCTGCTTACCATCGCCATCATCCTTGCCATTCTGTGGCTGCTCGGGGTGTTCGCCTTCCACGTCGCGGGCGGGCTGATCCATATCGTGCTGGTGGTCGCGGTGATCGCGCTGGTGGTGCACTTCGTGCGCGGTCGCGGCGCGGTCTGATAACGCGCGGGCATGGCTACATCCACGCTCGCAATCGACGCCGCGCTCGATTACCGGCTCGCCTGCCCGACCGACCTGCTGCTCCAGATCGAAGCCGCGATCCTGCCGGAACAGCGCGTGGTTTCGGCGTGGATCGATCTGCCGCCGCTCGATGTTTTTGCGCGGGTGCCGGCGCACGACGGTATCGGCGAACGGCTGTGGTTGCGTGCCGATGGGCAGTTCCGGGTGCACTACACCGCGACCATCGAGGTAATGCGGATCGTTGCCGATGTCGCGACGCTGAGTGCGGTCCCGCTCCACCGCCTTCTCGGCGAGACCGTCCAATATTTGTTCGGATCGCGCTATTGTCCCGTAGCGGCCTTCTCCCGCCTGGTCGATGACGAGTTCGCCGGGACCGAGGGCGGAGCGCGCATCGCCGCGATTCGCGACTTCATCGGCGGGCACTTCACGTATCTTGCCGGGAGCAGCGACAGCGAAACCGACGCGATGACGACGTTCGTCCAACGCGAAGGCGTCTGCCGCGATTACGCGCATGTCCTGATCGCGCTCGCCCGCGCCTCCAACATCCCGGCGCGCTTCGTCAGCGTCTATGCTCCCGGCGTCGATCCGCCCGACTTCCACGCGGTCGCCGAAGTGTTCCTCGAAACCGAAGCCGGCAAGGGCGAATGGCACCTGGTCGATGCGACCGGAATGGCGAGCGCCGGCGAAATGGCCAAGATCGGCGTCGGGCGCGATGCCGCGGATGCCTCGTTCCTGACGGTGTTCGGTTCGGCGGAGTTGTTCGCGCAGAGCGTGTCGGTCACGCGCGTCGCGACCTGACGCGCGGCGCGATTGTTCATTGCCCGTTCGGATTCGTGCTGGCATGGCGAAATCTAGATCCCGCGCCGGGACGAGGGCCACAAGATCATGAAACCGCATCGTTTTCCCGCGTTCGTAGCAATCGTCGCGATGCTTTCGGCATGCGGCGGCGGTGGCGGGAGCAGCGGCGGCGGCAACACCGGCGGAGTGACGCCGACCCCCGCGCCCTCGACCGCGGGCTGCGATCTGGCCTCACGCAAGGCATGGGTGCTGGGCCAGCTCAACGAATGGTACTTGTTCCCCGAATCGTTCGATGCGTCGGTCAACCCCGCGTCGTATCCGGACGTCCAGTCCTACATCGACGCGCTCGTCGCGCCTGCGCGGGCGCTGTCGAAAGACCGCTACTTCACTTACATCACCTCGATCGCGCAGGAGAACGCGTTCTACCAGTCGGGGTCGAGCGCGGGCTTCGGGATCCGCTTGTCCTACGACACGGTCAACAAGCGGCTGTTCGTGATGGAGGCGTTCGAAGGCGCGCCGGCATTGAGCGCCGGGATCGACCGCGGGACCGAGATTACCGCGATCGGAACCACGCCCACGACGCTCGTCTCCGTCGCGACGCTGTTCGCGCAAGGCGGATCGCAAGCGGTCTCCGACGCGCTCGGGCCGTCGACCGCGGGGACCACGCGGACGCTGACGATCGTCAACAATGGCGTGACCACCACGGTCACCGTGGGCAAAGCCGACTACGGGATCACTCCGGTGTCGGCGCGCTACGGAGTCAAAGTCCTCGACAACGGCGGCACCAAAGTCGGCTACGTCAATTTGCGCACGTTCATCGACACCGCCGACCCCGCGCTGCGCAGCGCATTCGCGCAGTTCAAGGCGCAAGGGATCACACAGGTGGTCGTCGACTTGCGCTATAACGGCGGCGGGCTGGTTTCAATCGGCGACCTGTTCTCCGATCTCCTGCGCGCGAACAACGTCGGCCAAGTCTCGCGCTACCTCACCTACCGCGCCAGCAAAGCTTCGAACAACGAGACACGCAGCTTTGCCGCGCAGGCCGAAGCGATCGCTTCGACCAAAGTCGCGTTCATCGGCACCGGCGGGACCGCGTCGGCGAGCGAGTTCGTGATCAATTCGATGAGCCCGTACCTGGGCGCCAACAACGCGCTGATCGGCGCCAACACGTATGGCAAGCCGGTGGGGCAGATCGCGCTCGACAAGTCCTCATGCGACGACCGGCTTCGCGCGATCGCCTTCCGCATCGAGAACGCCGCGCACCAGGGCGACTATTACACTGGGCTGGCAAGCGTGGTCCCCAAGACTTGCGCCGCCGCCGACGACCTCGGCCATCCGCTCGGCGACGTCAACGAGACCTCGATCCGCGTCGCGCTCGATTTCCTCGCCGGGCGCGCCTGCACCGCGATCAGCGCGGGCGGACAGGGCGCGCAAGGCGGCAGCGGGGCGAACAAGCTGCTGACGCCCGAGAACGCCACCACTGCTCAGCGCGAGACTCCGGGGCTGTTCTGATGGCGCTGCATCCGGCGGGCTGGCTGGCGGCGGTGGCGCTTGCCGTCGCGCCAGGCGGGTCGATACTGCCGCCCAAACCGCAGGCGTCGCGCCCGCTCGAGCCGCTACGCGCCGCGCATCCAACCGACGCGCAGCGCGTGATGCCCGGGCTCCATTAACCCGAGTCGGGCTGCTTACATGGGTAACTTCTGCGCGTGGTCGAGGTGGTCTTCGACGACCGGCGCGGTCTTGGCCGCGAACGCCTTGAGCGGCGCGCTGTCACCGCTATCTGCGTAGCCCTTAAGCAGCGCCAGCGCGGTCTTGTGCGCGGCAACCTGCTTGGCTGCGTACATCTTGTCGAAGCCCGCGCCCGCGCCCTTGAGCGCATCGAGATCGGCCTGCTGCATTGCGTCGAGATGCGGCGCGACGCTCACTGCCGGGCTCGCCTTGGCGGCGGCCGCCTTGAGTTCGGCGGTCGACTTGGTGTGACCCGCGATCATCATCTTGGCGAAATCCTTGACCGCCGACGAGCTCGCCATCGAGGCGGCGAGCTTCGAGCTTTCGATCTCAAACATGTCGCTAGCCGAGGCCTTGTCGGCGAAAGCCTGCGCGCCCATCGCCATGGCGCTGTCGCCGCCGGCCATCGACCCGCTCGCCATCGTGTCGGGACTCGCCATCCCGGTATCGGCCATCGCCGCATCGCTGGCATCGGCGGTCGGTTCGGATTTCTTGCACGCGCCGGTGATGGCGAGCGAGGCGGCGGCAAGGAGCAGGAATGACGAACGCATGGATGTTCTCCGGGGAAATGGCCTGACTCACGCCAAACCCCAGCACCGGTTCGAAAGTTCCCGGTGCCGCTCAGGCCGCGGCGAAGAACATCAGGTAAGCGAGCCGCCCGGTCTCTGCGCTGGTCCCGAATCCCCCCGCGGCATTGTGGAACATCCACGGGCTGAACAGGATCAACCGGTTGAAGCGCATCGGCGCGGTGAAGCTGCGTTCCCACCGCGAGGGCTTGGCGGTGTCGCGATTGACCACATCCTCGATCAGCGCGTTGATATCGCCGTAGCCCGCTGCGGCGACGCCCTCGGTGCTTTGCGGCACGCGCTCGAGCCCGGTGCGGCGGTGGCGGAAAAAGTCGGTCCCGCCGCGGCAATGCTCAGGCAAGCCGAGGTAGAGGATCCCCGAATAGAACGCGGGATCGATGTGTACCCCGCTCAGTCCCCGGTCGCCGCGCAAGGTCAGTCGGCAATGACCGTGCAGCGTGCCCGGTGCGGGTGCGACCGGGCTGCCGATCGCGCGCGAGACGGTATCTTCGAGCCCCGGAATCGCCAGCGCGCGGGTCGAGACCAGCCCCGGATAATTGCCGTTCTTGAGCGCCGGATCGTAGCCCAGCGCAAGTGCTTGCCGCCGCAGCTCGTGCGGATTCGCTATGAAATCGTCGATCATGAGGAACGCGGGCGGCACACCCGCGCTCATGCCAGTTTTAACGGCTGTGCGAAACGGCGTCCTAGCGGGCCAGTTCGGCCTCGCTGGCAATGCGCTCCTGGCGTACCTGTTCGGCACGGACGCGCTGGGCTTCGACCCGCGCCATGCGGTCGGCCATTTCGCGCCATGCGGCTTCGGAGCGGCGCGCGCGCTCGCGCACGTTCTCGAGCGGGGCGTTGGCCGCTTCGGTCCGGCATTCCTCGGCCCGGGCGAGGTAGAATTCGCGGGTTACGCTCATCGTCCGTTCCTTGTCTGACAGTCGCGGCTGGACCCGCGCGTCCGGGAGCGACGGCGCGCCGCGCCGCCGCTCCCGGTGCTATTTCCCCGGCTCAGGCCGCGGAAAGGTTGGCGGCGGACTTCTTGCCGTTACGTCCGGTTTCGACCTCGTAGGACACGCGCTGGTCCTTGTTGAGCGTCTGGAGTCCGGCGGCCTGAACCGCGCTGATGTGGACGAAGCTGTCCTCGCCGCCGTCGTCGGGGGCGATGAAGCCATAGCCCTTGTCGGCGTTGAAGAACTTGACGGTGCCTACTGGCATGATGCGTTTCCTTTCAAGAAACGAGTTTCACCCCGCACGACTGTGCGCGGGATGGGATGCGAGAGGTCGGCTCGTTGAAAGGAAGTCGTCGTGGCGACAGGGCAAGCCCCGCCGGCGCCGAAGTCCGTCACTTGTCTGACGTCAGCAGAGATTGTCTAGCACGGCTTGGAGAATTTACCTAATTGTGGGGGGGACCGTGAGCTGGTGCGCGTGACATCCGCGGCTCGGGGGCACAGAAACGCAACGCAGGAGAGCCGCGATGGCCAAGAGTCAGAAGAAATCGAACAAGGAAATCCGCAAGCCCAAGGCGGAAAAACCCAAGAAGCAAAACGCCTCCAACCCCTCGCAAAAGGGTCTGGTCGCGCCGGAGAAGAAATAGCGGCTAATGGCGGCGCATCGTCTCGTCCACCGTCGCCACGGTGATTCCGAAGCGTTTCACCTTCATCATGTTGTGCGCCGATTGGCCGTCGGGGGCGACGACCACTTCCTGGGCGACGGCGAACCCGGTGGTCATCGTGTAGCGGATCGTCATGCGGTTGCCCGCGATCGCCACGGTAACCGGGCCGCGCGCGTCGCTGATCGTTCCGGAGTACCGCCCCGGCGCGACCTCGCGCAGCAGCCAGTGGCGCGTCTTGACGGGCTCGCCCTCTTCTTCGACCGTCTGATCGAGCACAAGCGCCCCGTCGCCGCGCACGAACCCGCGCCCATGCACCCGGGTGCCGTGCGCGGTCGACATCAACTTCTTGAGCTTGCCGGCGCCCTCGGTGGTGCCGGTGAAGAACCTCACCGGATCGTCCGTCGCGGCGGGTTCCGCCGCGCGCGCGGGGGTTGCGGCGAAGCTCAGCGGCGCGAGCGCGGCGGTCAGGATGAGCGCGACGCGGCGCAGCGGACGGCGTGTCATATCGCGATAATCCCCGGCGAGGCTATTCGATCCGAAGCGCGCCCGCCCTGACCGGCGACGGCTTGTTCCCCTCCCGGTTGGCCGCGCCGCACTTGCCCTGCCAAACGCCGCGCGGCTATGGGCGAGGCGGCATGGCCTCGTTTCCCCAACCTCCTGAAGGCCGCATCGACGGGCGCGTTCACCGCATCGCGGTGCGCGCGTATTTCGAGGACACCGACCTGTCGGGGGTGGTTTATCATGCCAATTACCTCAAGTGGTTCGAGCGCGGCCGGTCGGACTTCGTGCGGCTGCTGGGGATCGACCAGCGCGCCGCAAACGAGGCGGGCGAGGGCGCGTTCGCAGTGGCGGAAATGCACATCCGCTTCCTGCGTGCCGCGCGGCTCGACGATGCGGTGGTGATCGAGACCGAGACGATCGAACTGCGCGGCGCGAGCTGCCGGATGATCCAGCGCGCCTGGCTGCTGGTGCGCGAGGAGCGCGGCGCTTTGCTCGCCGAAGCGCAAGTCCGCGCCGGGTTCGTGAGCCCCGACGGGCGCGCGCGGCGCATGCCGGCGGGCTGGCGCGAAGCCTTCGGCGCGGTCGCGCCGGCACGGGAAATCGGATGACACTTTTGCAAGTCCTCTCGGTCGCGGCTTCATCGCCCGGGCATCTCGACCCGGTCAAGCTGTTTACGGGCGCCGACATCGTCGTGCAGATCGTCTTAGCCGGGCTGATCCTTGCCAGCGTCTGGACCTGGACGCTGATCGCAGCGTTCTCGCTGCGCTTCGCGGGCATTCGTCGCCGCAGCGAAGCCTACGAGCGCGAGTTTTGGCAGGCGGCCGACGTCGCCGCCTATCACGCCGAGCGCGGCCAAGGCGACATTCCCCCGGCGCGGGTCGCGGCGGCGGGGCTGAGCGAATGGCGCCGCTCGACTGCGGGCAAGGCGGTCGACCGCGAGGGCACGCGCCAGCGGCTCGCCAGCGCACTCGCCAGCGCGGTCGCCGATCAGGGCGACCGGATGGCCGAGCGGCTCAACTTTCTCGCTACGGTCGGCTCGGTAGCGCCGTTTGTCGGGCTGTTCGGCACCGTGTGGGGGATTATGAACAGCTTTTTCCAGATCGGGCAGCATCAGGATTCCTCCCTGGCAACGGTCGCGCCGGGGATATCGGAAGCGCTGTTCGCGACCGCGATCGGGCTGGCCGCGGCGATCCCCGCGGTCATCGCCTACAACCGCTTCGCTACCCAAGTGAATACGATCGAGGCGCGGCTGCAGCGTTTTGCGGATCGCTTCCACGGCGTACTCAGCCGCGAACTCGAGGCGGACTAGACATGGCCTTCACCTCGCCCACGCGCAACCGCAGACGGGGCCGCGCGCCGCTGGCGGAGATCAACGTCACCCCGCTGGTCGACGTGATGCTGGTGCTGCTGGTGATCTTCATGGTCACCGCCGCTGCTTTCCGCAGGCGTGCCGGTTAACCTGCCCGACAGCGCCGCCAAGGCCCTGCCGCAGGAGCCCAAGCAGGTCACGCTCAGCCTCGAGAGTGACGGGCGGCTGTTCATCGACAGCCAAGAGGTCGCCGAGGGCGCGCTGCCGCAGACGCTCGCCGCGCTGCCCAAAGACGCCGACGGACGCGCGCCGCAAGTCACGCTGCGCGCCGATCGCGGGCTCGATTACGGGCGGGTGATGGCGGTGATGGGCGATCTCAACCGCGCCGGGTTCAACCGCATCGCGCTCGTGACCAACGCCAAAGCGCCGGTCAGCGAGCGTTCAGTCCAAGGCCAATAGCCGGTCGTGATGGCAGCAGCATCGCTCCGCCAAGAGGAACGCCTCGGCCTCGGCATCGCGGTCGCCAACCTCGACGCGCAGGACGCGTCCCAGGAGGTCGGCATGACCAAACACGAAACAA
>JBBRER010000092.1:0-8967 GCA_038202745.1 Sphingomonadales bacterium | reverse complement strand
CCGTCGAAACTCGGCGTCCGGCCGCGGGGGGGGCGTTATTCGCCGGCATCGGCGCCGCCCGGCGCATCGCAGCGGCGCGCGCCGCTGCCGATCCGTCCGTGGAATTTGTCGTGCCTCACCGCTTCCACATGGGAGCGCATGCGCTAGAAGGGAAGCCATGACCGGCCCCCCATCTGCTAGTGTCGCTGACGAAATGGAACGCCTGCTTCGCGCCGCGCTTGCGCCCGTCGCGCTCGCCGTGATCAACGATAGTGCGCGCCACCACGGCCACGCGGGCGACGACGGTTCGGGCGAATCGCACTTCACCGTGGAAATCGAGAGCGCGGCGTTCGCCGGCAAGTCGCGGCTCGAACGCCAGCGCATGGTCAATCGTGCGCTCGGCGACATTCCCGGCCGGCGGGTCCATGCACTGGCGATCAAAGCCCGCGCGCCGGGCGAGTAAGGGGAAAAACGATGTTTGCAACTGTGTCCGGCTTCGGCGTCTTCCTGTTCTTCATCCTGCTGTTTCTGGCGCTCAAGTCCTTCGGGATAAATCAGGAATACCAGCGCGGGGTCGTCTTCCGTCTCGGGCGGCTCAAGGAAACCAAAGGCCCCGGGTGGTTCTGGCTGATTCCGTTGATCGAGCGGGTGGTCAAAATCGACCTCCGCGTGAACACTTTTGCCCTGGCGACGCAGGAGACGGTGACGCGCGACGGGGTCGCCGTGAAGATCAACGCCGTCTTGTGGTTCCGCGCGGTCGATGCGGCCAAAGTGGTGACCACGGTCGTCGATTGGGGGAGCGCCGTGGTCCAGGCGGCCGAAACCGGCCTGCGCGATGCGATCGGTCAGAGCGAACTCGATCTGATCCTCAAGGACCGCACCTCGATCAACGCCAGGCTGCTCGAATTGCTGGACAAGACCGTCAAGCAATGGGGCGTCACGATCGACGCGGTCGAGATCAAGGACCTCGACATCCCCGAACAGATGCAGCGCGCGATCGCCCGCGAGGCCGAGGCGATCCGCGAAAAGCGCGCGCGGATCATCAAGGCCGAGGGCGAGAACGAAGCCTCGAAAACGCTCGCCAGCGCCGCGCGTGTGATCGGCGAAGTCCCCGGCGCGCTCGAATTGCGGCGGCTGCAGACGCTCAGCGAGATCGGGGTCGAGCACAATTCGACGATCATCGCGATGTTCCCGACCGAGCTGCTCCAGGCGGCGAAGCGGTTGAGCGGGGATAAGAAGTAGTGGCGCGCTTTTCGAGCCAGACCGCAGACGGACGAACGGCAATGAGACTTTTCGCGATACGCCTCCTGGTCGCCTGGATCGGTCTATGCTTCGCTCCCACAGCACTCAATGCGCAAACGCTGTGGCAAAATACAACCGCGGGCATGACGGTGCAGCAGGTTCGCGCTGCTCAACCTGAGGCCACAACGGTCGCCCATCCAGACCAGCTCTACAACGGAGCGACCTGCGAGCTTAAACTCAAGAACTATAGCGTTGCAGCCAACACGTATGATGTTTGTTTCTACTTCAAGGATTTGCGACTCATCCAAGTGACGCTCGGCTTTCTCGGCGAGCCCACCCGAGCCAATTACGACGATTTGGTTCTGCTGCTCACGGCGAAATATGGGCCACCTTTACATGAAACGCCGGATTCGATTGGTCGATCCGCCTACTGGATTCTACCTGGCGGCGCGAATGTCGCACTGACCTATATTGACGAACGTTCGATCCCGCTGATTAACATAAACTATCAACTGCGCGTAGCATCGGAATCATCAAAACTTTAGAACGGCAACCGGGATCAGCTGGGTCCACGCAGGTGCCCGAACGAATGTCCGATCAAAATTGCCAGATTGGGGACCGTATGATTTTCAACGGACAAACCGCGTGGATCACCGGCGCGTCGTCGGGGATCGGGGCGGCGCTCGCCAAAGCGCTGAGCAAGCAGGGTGCACGGGTGGTGCTGTCGGGGCGCAATGTCGATGCGCTGAACGCGGTCGCGGTGGGTTGTGGCGAGACGCTGGTGTTGCCGTTCGAGACGACCGACTACGTCGCGCTGCCCGGCGCGGTCGCGCAGGCGTGGGAGTGGGCCGGAGGGATCGACCTGCTCGTCAACAATGCGGGCATTTCGCAGCGAGCGCTCGCGGTCGATACCGATTTCGAAGTCTATCGGCGGATCGTCGAGGTCGATCTGCTCGCGCCGATTGCACTTACCCAGGCTATCCTTCCGCGAATGGCAGAGCGGGGTAGCGGGCGGCTAACGTTCATCTCGAGCATCGCGGGAAAAGTCGGGGTGCCGCTGCGCACCGGCTACAGCGCGGCCAAGTTCGGGCTCGCCGGGTATGCCGACGCGCTCCGCGCCGAAACCGGGCATCTCGGGCTTAAAATCCACACGATCTATCCCGGATCGATCCGTACCGACGTTTCGAAGAACGCGCTGACCGCTGACGGTTCGGCGCGCGGGGTCAGCGATAGCGTGATCGACGCCGGGATCGATCCCGAGGAAGCCGCGAACCAGATGATCGAGGCTATGCTGCGCGATGAGCGCGAGATCATCGTCGCGCGCGGCGGCGAGCTGGCGATGGGTGAAAGCCGCCGCACGCCCGATGCATTGTTCGATCAGATCGGCGCGATGATGGCCGCGGGCTATGCCGAACGGATGAAAGCGGAGGCCAACTAATGGATCAACGCCGCGTCACGCTCGCCAGCGGGATCGAGCTCGACACCGTCGATACCGGCCCGAAAGATGCGCCCGCGCTGATCTTCCTCCACGGCTTTCCCGAATCGCACCGCACCTGGCGCCACCAGATCGCGCATTTGTCGCCCCGCTTCCGCTGCATTGCCCCCGACCAGCGTGGCTATCGCGGATCGTCGAAGCCGCAGGACGTCGCCAGCTACACCCCCGACAAGCTGATCGGTGACGTCTTCGCGCTCGCGGACGTGCTCGGCATCGAGCGGTTCACGATTCTCGGTCACGACTGGGGCGGCGCGATCGCCTGGGGCGTCGCGCTCGGCGGCCAGATGAACGGCCGCGTGACGCGCGCGGTCATCGCCAACGCGCCGCATCCCGCGATTTTCCAGAAGCTGCTGTGGACTAGCGAAGAGCAGCGCGCTTCGAGCCAATACATGCGCGATTTTCGCGATCCCGCGAACGACGCGCTGGTCCGCGAATACGGCCTCGGCGGGCTTCTGCTCAAGGCGATCAAGTGGGACCGGCCATCGGCGATGGAACCCGCCGAACGCGACGCGCTGATGGCCGATTGGCAAAATCGCGATGCGGCGTTCGCGATGCTCAACTGGTACCGCGCCAGCCCGGTCGATGTGCCCGCGCTCGACGCGCCTTACGCCCTCCCCGCCGGCTGGCAGCCGCCGCCGCTGCCGCGGCTGACGATCCCGACGCTGGTTATCTGGGGAATGGACGACACCGCCTTGCCGCCGGTCAACCTCGACGGGATGGAGGAAATTATCGACGATCTGACCGTGGTGGAAGTCCCGGACTCCGGTCATTTCGTCCCTTGGGAAGCACCGGACGCGGTCAACGCGGCGCTCGATGACTTTCTCGCTCGCACCGCCGATGCCGCCTGAATCGCGCAGCGGGCTTGGCGCGGCTTATGCCAGAGTCGCCCGCGAAGCGCGCCAATCGCTGTTGCGCGAGCGTTCGAAAGAGGGCGCGGCGGTCAGCAACCTCGAGCTGTTCTTCGACCTCGTCTTCGTCTTCGCGGTAACCCAGCTTTCGCACACGCTGCTCGCGCATTTCGACTGGGTCGGCGCGGCGCAGACCGCGGTGCTGTTCTTCGCGGTGTGGTGGGCGTGGATGTACACCACCTGGGCGACCAACTGGATCGACCCCGACCGTGCGCCCAACCGCCTCGCGATCGGCGGGGTGATGATCGCCAGCCTGCTGATGGCGTGCGCGGTGCCTTACGCGTTCGGAGACAAGGCCGCGGTCTTCGTCGGCGCTTATCTCGCGGTGCAGATCGGCCGCTCGCTTTACACCTCGTACGCGATGGGCGAGTGGAAGGGGCATAACAACTACAACCTGCTGCGCATCGCGATCTGGTTCGCAGTCTCGGCGATTCCGTGGATCGCGGGAGTGCTCGCGGCCGACCCGGCGGTGCGGATGGCGTGGTGGATTGGCGCGCTGGGAATTGAATACGCGGGCCCCTACACGTTTTTCCCGATCCCCGGCCTCGGCCGCTCACGCGCCGAGGACTGGACGATATCGGGCAGTCACATGGCCGAACGCTGTTCGCTGTTCATCATCATCGCGCTCGGCGAAGGCTTGATCATTAGCGGCGCGACATACGCCGTCGCGCCGCCGCAGCCGGGGCTCACCGAAGCGCTGTTCGCGGCATTCCTCGGCAGCTTCGTGACGTGGTGGATTTACTTCGACCTTGGGGCGAAGCGCGGCGCCGAGCACATCGAAAATCACGAAAATCCCGGCCTTATCGCGCGACAGGCGTTTACTTACTGGCACATCCCGATCGTCGGGGGGATCATCCTGCTCGCGGTCACCGACGAACTCGTCCTGCTCCATCCGCTCGCGGCGGCGGATCCGCGGTTTGTGTGGGTGCTGTGCGGCGGGATGGCGCTGTTCCTGTGGGGCGCGATGACTTTCAAGAAAATTTCGAGCGGCCAGCCGTGGTATCCACTGAGCCACGGTGTCGGGCTCGCGCTGACCGCGACCGTAGCGCTGTGGGGGCTGCTCGGGCGTCCGCCGCTGCTGGCGCTCAGCGCGGCGGGGACGCTCGCGTTCGCGACGGTCGCGCTGTGGGAGTGGGGCAGCTTCCACGGCGGCTGGATCGAGCGGATGGAGCGGCGCGGGTGGTGGCTCGGGACCGCGCTGCGCCGCCGCGGCGAGCGTCTGCGCGCCCGCCGCGAAGCGCGCGAGGCGACCAAAGCGAGCGGCTAGACCCGCCAGGCGATCGAAGCGCCGTGCGGGTGGGAAACCGCCAGCAGCACCGGCTGCTCTCCGCCCGGCCAGTAACGCACCACCAACTCGTGCCGGTGCGTGGTGCGGTTGGCCTCGACCTTGATCCACGCCAGCGGGCGTTCCGGCGTAGCGCGCGCTCCTGCCGCTTCCATCGCCGCGGTGACGCGCGCCTGCTGGTCGGCGGGAACGTATTGCCACACGATCGAGTGCATGAGCGCCCGCGTTATGCCCTCCTCCTGCGGCTTCGCCAGCTCGGCCTCGACGAAGTCGGCGGCGTTCATCCGCACCAGATCGGGCGCTTCGCGGCGCGCCTCGGCGACCGCGGCTTCCATCCGCTCGAACCGCACGATGTGCTCGGGCCAAATGTAAGCTTTGAGCCGCAGCGCCTCCGCCGGATCGGTCAGATCGACCGGCGCAACGTCACAGCCTTTGGTCGAGGCGATCTCAATCGCGCGATCGGGCGGCGGATTGCCCTCCCATTCGGGTGCGAAGCGCATCGCGGCGGAATCGGGGCCGACTACCACCCCCGCCAGATCATAGCGATACCGCGCCAGCATCAGATTGATCCCCGCGCTCGATCCGATTTCGAGACACTGGAACCGCGGCGGCAGACCCTGCTCCGCCAGCCACAGCATTGCGGCGATGAAATTGGCCGAGCGCCCGGCCTCGTTGGTCTGCGGCGGGCCGTCGAGCCACGGCAGCAGCGCGGCCTCGTG
This sequence comes from Sphingomonadales bacterium, assembly GCA_038202745.1. Lineage (GTDB taxonomy): Bacteria > Pseudomonadota > Alphaproteobacteria > Sphingomonadales > Sphingomonadaceae > Novosphingobium. Next base: position 3,339 of record JBBRER010000092.1, on the reverse strand, counting down.
ATCGTGCAGCGCTTTGGCGACGATCGGCACCGCGTCGGCCTCGCTCTCGGCATCGTAAACCGCTTCGAGCGCCGGCTCCGCCCGGCTCAGATGCAGCGAATGGATGCCCCCCGCCAGCCGCAGCGGCAGCGCGTCGGCGAGCGGCGCGGCGCTCCACGCGCGCACCCGCTCGATCACCGCTCCGCGCTCGCCGCGCGCGACTAATTCGCCAAGCGCAGCGCAGACGCGCCCGGTGACCGGTGCTCCGGCGGCGAGGCAATAAGCGACCTGGTTGGCGAACGCGGTTTCGACCGCCCCCGGCCCCGCCGCATCGATGTCGACGAACTGATACTTCTCGGTCATGCGCGGTTCTCCTCCGGCCGGTTGCCCTTTCCCGCCCCGGAGACTAATTGCCCCGGGCCATGCCGCTCCCGCTCACTTTCGCCGTTCCCAAAGGCCGCATTCTCGACGAGGCGCTGCCCTTGATGGCGCTTGCCGGAATGGTGCCCGAAGCGGCGTTTCACGACAAGGGCAACCGCGCGCTGTCGTTCGCGTGCGCAGATGCGGACATGCGGATCATCCGCGTCCGCGCGTTCGACGTCGCCACGTTCGTTGCGCACGGCGCCGCTCAGGCGGGGATCGTCGGCTCGGACGTCGTCGAGGAGTTCGCTTATCCGGACCTCTACGCCCCCGTCGATCTGGACATCGGGCATTGCCGACTGTCGGTGGCCGAGCCGGCCGACTCCGCCGCGTCTGGACACGCCAGCCATTTGCGCGTGGCCAGCAAGTATCCGAACCTCACGCGCCGTCACTTCGAGCGCCAGGGAATCCAAGCCGAAGTGGTCAAGCTCAACGGCGCGATGGAGCTTGCACCATCGCTCGGCCTCGCCGGGCGGATCGTCGATCTGGTTTCGACGGGGCGCACACTGGCCGACAACGGATTGGTCGAGACAAGCCGCATTCTCGACGTTTCGGCGCGCCTGATCGTCAACCGCGCCGCGCTCAAGACCGACCCGCGCGTCGGCGCGCTGGTCGAACGGTTCCGCGAGATCGTCGCCGGGCGCGAGGCTGCCTGATGTTGCGGCTCAAGACCTCCGACAAAGGCTTCGAACAAGCCTTCCGCCGTCTCGTTCGCGATCGGCGCCAAAGCGGCGAGGATGTCGCGCGCGACGTCTCGCTGATCCTCGCCGACGTCCGCAATCGCGGCGATGAGGCGCTGGCCGAGCTGACTGCGCGCTTCGACAAGCACACGCTGGCGAGCGATGCCGACTGGCGGATCGAGCTTGCGGAATGCCGCGAGGCGTTCGACGCGCTCCAGCCCGATTTGCGCGCCGCACTCGAACTCGCGGCAAAGCGCATCCGTGCTTTCCACGCGCCGCAGCGCCCCGAGAACCGCGACGAAACCGACGCCGCCGGGGTGCGCATGGGAGCGCGGTGGAACGCCGTCGACGCTGCCGGGCTCTACGTCCCCGGTGGGCGCGCGGCTTACCCTTCCTCGCTGCTGATGAACGCGATCCCGGCCAAAGCCGCCGGGGTCGAGCGGTTGGTCGTGGTCACCCCAACGCCCGGTGGCCAAGTCAATCCGCTCGTGCTTGCCGCCGCGCATCTCGCGGGAGTGGACGAAGTGTGGCGCGTCGGGGGCGCGCAAGCAGTCGCCGCGCTCGCTTACGGCACGCAGCGGATCGCGCCGGTTGACGTGATCGTCGGCCCGGGCAACGCTTGGGTCGCCGAAGCCAAGCGCCAGCTGTTCGGGGTCGTCGGGATCGACATGGTCGCCGGCCCCAGCGAAATTCTGATCATCGCCGACGGCGCCAACGACCCCGACTGGACCGCCGCCGACCTGCTCAGCCAAGCCGAGCACGACCCCGCGGCGCAATCGATCCTTATCACCGACGATGCGGTCTTCGCAGACCGCGTCGCCGATCGCGTCGGGGTCGAGCTGGCGATGCTGCCGACCGCGCGGGTCGCGAGCGAAAGCTGGAACCGGCACGGCGCGATTATCGAAGTCGCCAGCCTCGATGAGGCGCCCGCGCTCGCCAACGCGCTCGCCGCCGAGCACGTTCAGCTCGCCGTGACCGACCCCCAGCCGCTGTTCGACGCTATCCGCCATGCGGGCAGCGTGTTTCTCGGGAGGCTTACCCCCGAGGCGGTGGGCGATTACGTCGCCGGGCCCAACCATGTCCTCCCCACCGGGCGCCGCGCGCGTTTTTCCTCCGGATTGTCGGTGCTCGACTTCATGAAGCGGACGAGCTTCATCGAGCTTGACGAAACCGCGCTGCGCCGGATCGGTCCAGCGGCGATTCTGCTTGCCGAAGCCGAGGGCCTTCCCGCGCACGCGCGCTCGATCGAAGTGAGACTTGAGAGATGAAACCGCGCAGCCAGGCCCGCGCCGCCGCCCGCCTCGCCGCGGTTCAGGCGCTCTATCAGCACGAAATCGAATCGACCCCACTCGCCCGGCTGCTCGACGAGTTTCATCGGCACCGGCTCGGGGCCGAGATCGAAGGGGATCAATATGCCGACGCCGAATCCGCGTTCTTCGACGACATCGTCGGCGGGGTGATCGCGCGCAGGGGTGAGATCGACGCGCTGCTCGCCGAACGGCTCGCCGAAGGGTGGAAGATCGAGCGGCTCGACCGCACGATGCTCCAGATCCTGCGCGCCGGAGCCTGGGAACTGCTCGCCCGCGCCGACGTCCCCACCGGCACCGCGATCGGCGAATACGTCGATGTCGCCCACGCCTTCTTCGAACCGCGCGAGGCCAAATTCGTCAACGGTGTGCTCGACGCGGTGGCCAAGGCGGTGCGCACCTGAGCGGCGAGCTGGCCCTGATCGAGGCGCTGCGGGCGCTTGCCACGCATTCCGCGGCGCGCAGTCTCGACGACGACGCCGCGGTGCTCGAAGTCGGCGGCGAGACGCTCATCCTGACGCACGATGTGCTTGCCGAAGGGGTGCACTATATCGCGGGGCAGAATCCAGCTGACATCGCGTGGAAGCTGGCCGCGACGACTTTGTCGGACCTCGCGGCCAAAGGTGCGGAGCCGATCGGAGTGCTACTTGGTTATCAACTCGGCGGAGACGATGCGCGGTTCGTTGCGGGGTTGCACGAAGCGCTGGCGCATTACGATTGCCCGCTACTCGGCGGGGACACATTCGCCGCACCCGGCGGCAAAGTGCTGGGGCTGACCGCCATCGGGCGCGCGACGTATCGCCCGGTTCCCTCGCGCGGCGGTGCGCGGCCGGGCCACGCGCTGTACGTCACGGGGACGCTTGGGGGTGCGATGGCGGGGCTCGACGCGCTCCGGGTCGGCATCGGATCGAGCGCTGCGTATCGCCGTCCGGTCGCACTGCTAGCCGAAGGCC
>JBBRER010000091.1:0-9190 GCA_038202745.1 Sphingomonadales bacterium | reverse complement strand
TGGCTGCGCAAGACGCGCCCCGCTGACATCAACATCTAAGGCACCGGACCGATGCGCCCGCTCAAGCTCGTCCCCGACGACACCAACATCCACTTCCTCAAGTGGCGCGTGCCGTTTTTCGTCGTTTCGGGGCTGCTGGTTCTAGCCTCGTGGGCGCTGATATTCACGCAGGGGCTCAATCTCGGGGTCGATTTCGTCGGCGGGCAGATGATCCGCGTGACGTTCGTCAAAAGCGCCGAAGCGCCCGTCGCCAAGCTGCGCGGCGAGGTCGAGAAACTCGGCTTCGGCGAGCCGACGATCCAGCGCTTCGGCAAGCCCAACGAAGTCTCGATCCGGATGAAGCTGCCCGCCGCGGCCGAGCACGACCCGGCGGCGGCCAACCGTATGACCGGCGCGATCACCACGATGATCAAGACCGCGCATGCCGACGCGCGGATCGACGGGGTCGATTCGGTCTCGGGCAAAGTGTCGAGCGAGCTGTTCGCGACGGGCATGAAAGCGCTGCTGTTCGCGATGATCGCGATCTCGATCTACATCTGGATCCGCTTCGAATGGCAGTTCGGGGTCGGAGCCTTGCTGAGCCTCGTCCACGACGTCTCGCTGACGCTGGGGATGTTCGCGCTCACGCAAATGGAGTTCGATCTCAATATCGTCGCGGCGATCCTGACGATCATCGGCTATTCGCTCAACGACACCATCGTGGTTTACGACCGCATCCGCGAAAACCTGAAGAAGTTTCGCCGGATGCCGCTGCCCGAACTGCTCGATCTGTCGGTCAACGAAACGCTGGCGCGCACGGTGATGACCTCGCTGACCGTGCTGATGACGCTGTTCGCGCTGCTCCTGCTCGGGCCCAAGGTGATCTTCGGCTTCACCGCGGCGATCACGATGGGCATTTTCGTCGGCACCTACAGTTCGATCTACATGGCCGCGCCGATCCTGATCTGGCTGCGGGTGACCTCGACCAGCTTCGTCCCCGCCGAAAGCGAGCAGGACCGACAGGAACGGCTGGCGCGCGAGCGCTGAGGCTCAGCGTCCCGCGAGCCGCCGCCAGTGCGCGGCAAGCTCGGCCGCGTTGCGCTCCCAAGTAAACGGCTCGACATGCGCGGCGACGGCGGATTGCGGCGCGCCCTGCGCGGCGACTTCGCGCAGCGCCGCCGCGATCTGGTCGGCATCGTGAGCGACCACGCGCCCCGCTTCGGGATCGGCGATTATCTCGCGCACGCCTCCCGCCGCAGCGGCGACCACCGGAGTGCCGCACGCCAGCGCTTCGATCCATACGTTGGCGATCCCTTCGCTTTCGGACGGGTGGACGAGCGCATCGGCGGCAGAGAGCAACATCGGTAAATCGGCGTGAGCAACTTGCCCGAGGAAGCGAACACGCTCGATCGCGCCAAGTTCGCCAGCCAAGCGGCGCAGCGCGGCCTCGTCCGGCCCGGTCCCCGCCAGCGCAAGCGTCCCCCGCTCAAGCTGGGCAAGCGCAGTGATGGCAAAGCGCAGCCCTTTCTTAGGGATCAACGCGCCGATGGAGAGATAAAGCGGCCCGGCGGGGAGGGCTGGCGAGAATAACCTCGCCACCTCGGCGCGTGCCTCTTCTCGCGGAGTCGGCCGGAATGTCGCGTGATCGAGCCCGGTGTAATGGACCGCGATCTGTTCCGCGGGCATTCCGAGCGCCGCCATGTCGCTTGCCAGCACCTCCGACACCGCGAGCAAGCCATCCGCTCGATCCGCGGCTGCAAGAATCTGCCGCCGCGCGAACTGCCGCGTCGTCCAGAAGTAGATATCTGAGCCGCGCGCCTTGATCGACAGCGGCAGATTCAACTCGCGCGCCAAAGCCGCCGCCACCGGACCGTCGGGGAAGAAGAACTGCGCGTCGATTACGTCGAACGGCGTCTCGCGATGCAACCGGCGCACCAGTGGGGCCACCGCCGCGACGATCCGCGCCGGGTTGCCATCGGCGAACTTGGGCAGCGCGAGGAACCGCAGATGGTGGACCGCCGCGCCGCCCAAAGTGCTTGCTGCGGGAGCTTTGGCCCAAGTGGCATAAGGCTCGCGGCGCGACAGCGGCCACGGCGGAATTCCCACAGGATTGATCACGGTTAGCGCGATGTCGTCGCGTTTCGCGACCGCTTCGAGCGAGCTGGCGACGAACAGGCCGAAACCGGGCCGGGCGGGATTGGGCAGTAGCGTCGTCAACGAGAGGACGCGCAGGCGTGTCACAATTTGCGCACCAGCATCTCCGCGACCGCCAGCCACGGCGGGTTGTCGATGACCACCTGGCGCGATCCCGCGCCGGGCGGGAGCAGCGCAACGCGCGCGGCGTCGCGGTCGATCATCCGGCCGAACGCGAAGCGTCCGCCGGGGCGGGGCGCGAGCACGTCGCGGTTGAGCAGGCGGGCGAACCCGTCGGGCTGGTGTTGGCGCAGCCACAGCTGATCGCCCGCGCGGTATTCGCCCGCGCTGGCGTCGATCGCCATCGCCACCAGCGGCGCGTCGCCGCCGAGCGCGGTCGGCAACAGCGCATCGCGCGGCGCGGGCAGCGCCTCGGCCCCGCCGCCGCCGAGCCGGGCGACAAGCTGCGGGTGCGCCGCCTCGGCGCCTTTGACCAGCAATTCGGGTTCGACCTCGAGCGCGGCGGCGATGCGGTTCATCCACACCAGCGAAAGATTGCGCATTCCGGTCTCGAGCCGGCCGATCGTTTGCGCGGTCGTCGGCGGCGAGCAACGCTCGGCAACGTCGGCCAGCGTCATTCGCTTCTCGCGCCGGATATCGCGGATACGGTTGATCATCGTCGAAGCTCCGTTAACCGATACGGTTTTTTCGCTTTCCTACAACACGGCGGGTTTGGCAAGCGGTTGCGCCACCCGCAGGAGGTTCCCATGATCCCTCGCCAGCTTGTCGAACGCGAACTCACCAGCGAGGGCCCGGCGCGCGGGCCCGCCCGGTGCGGGCGGCGCTCGGTCACCGTCAATCTCGCCGAATCGCCGCTGACCTGGCTTCACGCGCGCGGCCATCTCAGCGACCGCCAGCTCGCCGGCGGCGAGCTTCTGCGCCGCGACTATGAAAGCGCCCAGCTTGCCCCCGGGGTGACGATGCGCTGGGACGCGGTGCGCATTCGCGGCAGCGGCGATGGCCGGATGAGCCCGACGGAGCGCCAACTCGCCGCGCGCGCGCGGTTCGACGGCGCGATCGCCGCCACCGGTCCGGGGCTGAGCGATATCCTGTGGCGCGTCGTCTGCGGCGGTGAAGCGCTTCCCGCGGCCGAGCGCGCGCTCGCCTGGCCAGCGCGCAGCGGCAAGCTCGTGCTCGGCATCGCGCTCGATCGGATCGCGGCCTATTATCGCTTGAACTGAGCGTCGCCGGTCGGGCGTCGCCGGCCGTTCGTCGAGTTGCCTCCCCCCCGGCATCGTGGCACGCCATGGTGCATCACCGGGAATCACCAAGGGGTAGCGATATGAAACGGCGCGATTTTCTCAGCACCGGGGGCGCCGCGGCGCTGACCGCGACGGCGGGACCAGCCTTCGCAAAGGTGACGCGCGGGGCCGCGCCGCAAGGCGACGCGTCGCTCAAGCGAACCTTCGATGCGATCTTCAACGACGGCATCGCGCACAGTCCGGAAGGGGCGACCTCGCTCGGGCTCGACAAGGGCGCGCTCGCGCCGCTGCGCTCGCGGCTGAGTCCGGTCACCGCGGCAGAACGCGCGACCGATCTGGCGCGGAACCAGCGCTGGCTCGCGGCATTGCGGCGCTACCGTCCGGCAGCGCTCAGCTCCAACCAGCGGCGCAATCGCGATCTGGCGATCTATCAGCTAGAACAGCGCACGCTCGCCCCCGCGGGCTTCGGGATCGGTTCGGTTCAGCGGCCCTACCGCCTGTTCCAGCAGGGCGGATCTTACTTCGAAATCCCCGATTTCCTCAACGCGCAGCACTCGATCAACACAAGCAGCGATGCCGAAGCCTATCTCTCGCGGCTGGCGGCCTTCGCCACGGTGCTCGATCAGGACACCGCCGAACAGCGCAAGGAAGCGGCGCGCGGGTTCGTCGCGCCGGGCTGGTCGCTCGACCTTACGCACGGCCAGATGGCCAAGCTGCGTGTCCCCGCTGCGTCCGACAGCGGGATGGTGCGCTCGCTCGCCGATCGTGCGGCGGCCAAGGGCGTGGCCGGCGATTGGGCTACCCGCGCCGCAAAAATCGTCGAGGCGCAAGTCTATCCCGCGCTCGACCGGCAGATGGCGCTGGTGGCGCAGCTGCGCCGCACCACGCAAGCGGGCGACGGGGCGTGGCGCTTGCCGCGCGGCGCGGAGATCTACGCCGCGGCGTTGCGCCAGGCGACGACCACCGACATGACGCCCGAGCAAGTCCACCAGACCGGGATCGATCAGGTCGCCGACATCACCGCCCAGCTCGACACCATCTTGCGCGGCGCGGGGCTGACCACGGGCTCGGTGGGAGCGCGGCTGACCGCGCTCAACCATCGCGCCGACCAGGTTTATCCCCACACCGATACGGGCCGCAAAGACCTGATCGACAGCCTCAACGCGGGGATTGAGGCGATGTGGGGCCGGCTCCCGCGCGCCTTCTCGGACATTCCGCGGCTCCCGCTCGAAATCCGCCGGGTCCCGGTCGATATCCAGGACGGCGCTTCGAACGGTTACTACAACCGCGCGCCGCTCGATGGATCGCGGCCGGCGATTTACTGGATCAACCTCAAGGACACCGGCGACTGGCCGAAATACTCGCTGCCCTCGCTGACGTATCACGAGGGCATTCCCGGGCATCATCTGCAAGGCGGCTACGCGCAGACATCGGGCGAGCTGCCGATGCTGCTGCGCAACACGTTCATTTCGTCCTACGGCGAGGGCTGGGCGCTTTATGCCGAGCAACTCGCCGACGAGCTTGGCGCCTACAGCGGGCTCGAGCGCGCGGGCTATCTCCAGTCGTTCCTGTTCCGCGCCGCGCGGCTGGTGGTCGACACCGGCATCCACCACTACAAATGGACCCGCGAGAAGGCGACCGACTACATGGTCGCGACCACCGGCTTCGCCCGCCCGCGCAGCCAGCGTGAGGTCGAACGCTACTGCACCCAGATCGGTCAGGCCTGCAGCTACAAGATCGGCCACACCGCCTGGGTCGCGCAGCGCAAGAAGGCGCAGGCCGCGCTCGGCGACAAGTTCACGCTGCCGTGGTTCCACGAGGTGCTCAAGGACGGGGTGATGCCGCTGTCGATGCTCGAAGCGCGGGTGAACGAGCGGATCAGGGAGCGGCTGAAGACCTAGACCTCGATCAGCTCCGCCAAGGCGAGCCAGCGCTCTTCCGCGGCGCTCTTGTCCGCACGCGCGCTGGCGATCGCTTCGGTCAGCGCCGCAAATTTTGCTGGATCGCGGGCGTAGAGCGCTGGATCGTGCAGCGCTTCCTCGTCGCGAGCGATCGCGCTGTCCAGCTCCTCGATCCGCGCAGGAAGGAGGTCGTAGTCGCGTTGGTCCTTGTAGGTCAGCTTGGTGCGGGCGGCAGGCGGGGCAGGCGTGTCTCGACTGCGCTCGACACGAACGGGAGCAGGAGAGATGCGGTTCACCCGCTTCGCTTCCCAATCGGCATGGCCGCCCGCGATGACATCGACTTTGCCCGATCCGTCGAGGCCGAGCGTGACCGTCACCGTGCGGTCGAGGAAATCGCGGTCGTGGCTGACGATCAGCACGGTGCCGTCGTAGTCCGCGATCACTTCCTGGAGCAGGTCGAGAGTTTCGAGATCGAGGTCGTTGGTCGGCTCGTCGAGCACCAGCAGGTTCGAAAGTCGCGCGAATTCGCGCGCGAGCAGCAACCGTGAGCGTTCGCCGCCCGAGAGCGTGCCGATCTTCGCGTCGATCAGCCCGGGATCGAACAGGAAGTCCTTGAGGTAGCCCTGCACATGTTTTCGCACACCGCGCACGTCGATCCAGTCGCTGCCGTCCGCAAGCACGTCGCGCACGCGTTTCTCCGGGCTGAGCAAGCTGCGCTGCTGGTCGATCTTGACCCCGCTCAGCGTCCGGGCGAGCGTGATTCTACCTTCGTCGGGGGCCAGCTCGCCGGTGAGCATCCGCAGCAGCGTGGTTTTGCCCGCGCCGTTCGCCCCCACGATGCCGATCCGGTCGCCGCGCTGGATGCGCAGGCTGAAGTCCTTGATGATGATCCGATCGCCGAACCGTTTGGTGACTTTGTCCGCCACGATCACCGACTTGGTCTTCACCTCGTCGCTGGCGAGCTTCATCTTTGCGACGCCTTGCTGGCCGAGCATCGCGGCGCGTTGGGCGCGCATTTCGTGGAGCTTGGCGAGTCGCCCCTGGTTGCGCTTGCGCCGCGCGGTGACCCCGCGCTGGAGCCAGTGCGCCTCGAGCTTCAGGCGCGCGTCGAGCCTGTCCGCGCTGCGCGCTTCCTCTGCGTAAACCTGCTCCTCCCACGCCTCGTAACCGCCGAAGCCGACTTCCTTGCGCCGCAGCGCCCCGCGGTCGAGCCACAGCGTCGCGCGGGTCAGCCGGGTGAGGAACGTACGGTCGTGGCTGATCGTGACGAATGCGCCGCTGTAGCGCTGGAGCCAGGCTTCGAGCCAATCGATCGCGACGATATCGAGGTGGTTGGTCGGCTCGTCGAGCAGCAGCAGATCGGGCTCGGAGGCGAGTGCGCGGGCGAGCGCGGCGCGGCGCCGCTCGCCGCCCGATGCGGTTTCCGACGGGAGGCTCATGTCGATCTCGAGTTGGTCCGCGACCGCTTCGACCGCATGGCGTTCAGGCGCGTCCGTTCCCGCCAGTGCGAAATCCATCAGCGTGGCGTGCGTGACGAACGACGGGTCCTGCTCGAGCATCACGATGCGCTTGCCCGGCCGGATCGAACGCTTGCCGCGATCAGCCTCGATCTGTTCCGCGATCAGCTTGAGCAAGGTGGTCTTGCCCGCACCGTTGCGGCCGATCAGCGCGAGCCGGTCGCGCGGGCCGATGAACAGGTCGAGCCCCTGGAACAGCCAGCCCGAGCCCTGGTGGAGCGAAAGGTCTTCCCACGACAGGATCGGTGCGGCCGCCATCGCGCGGCCCCTACCGGCTCCCGCGCCGCGTTGACAAGCGCGGGTGCGCGAACGACAGCGGCGCGATGCGCACGGTCTATCTCAACGGCGAGTTCGTTCCCGAAACCGAAGCGAGCGTATCGATCTTCGATCGCGCGCTGACGTTCGGGCAGGGAGTATACGAGGTTTCCCCGGTGGTCGGCGGAAGCTTTCGCAACTGGGCGCACCATTCGGCGCGGCTCGAACGCTCGAAAGCCACCGCGCGGATCGCCGACGGCACCGACTGGCCCGCGGTGCTGACCGAGCTGATCGCGCGCAACGGCTTGAGTGAAGGCCGCGTCTATCTCCAGATCACCGGCGGCGCGCCCGCGGATCGCGATTTCCTTGCGCCGGCCGAGGCGATCGCGCCGACGCGCATCGCCTACACCCAAGCCGCGCGGATGCTCGACGATCCGCGCGCCGAAAGAGGTCTCAAGATCGCGCTCTACCCCGAGGGTCGATGGAGCTTGCGCGGGGCCAAGACGACGCAATTGCTTTACGCGGTACTGGCCAAGGAAGCCGCGCGCGAGGCCGGTGTCGACGACGCCTGGTTCGTCGATGAAGGACTGATCACCGAGGGCACCAGCGCCAACGCGCATATCATCGACGCGCGAGGGGTGCTTGTCTCGCATCCGGTCGATCACGGCGTGCTGCCCGGAGTCACGCGGATCTGCCTGCTCGAATGCGCCCGCGCGATGGGACTGACGGTGGAGGAGCGCCCGTTCACGACCGACGAACTGTTCGCCGCGCGCGAGGCGATGCTTTCGGGCGCGGGATCGCTGGTGCTCCCGGTGGTCGAGGTCGACGGACGCCCGATCGGGAACGGCGGCCCAGGCTCGGTCACCGGCGAACTGCGCGCGCGCTACATCGCCGCGCTCAAGAATAGCTGAACGCCTTGCAGCGGGCGTATTCACGGGTTGTTCAATCCGCCAAGGATAGTTGCCGCCGGGTGATGCGGTCTCTACTTCTTCTCGCTCTCGCCGCCGTGGCGCTGCCGTTTTCGGCGCCGGCTCTCGCCGGACCCGGCGACGAGCAGGGCCAGGTGCGCAAGGAAATGCGCGCGGGCAACGTCCGCTCGCTGCGCGAGATCGAGCAGCGCGTGCTCCCGACCAAGCCCGGGATGCAGTACCTCGGCCCCGAATACGATCCGGTGGCGATGGCCTATCGGCTCAAGTTCATCCACGATGGGCGCGTGACGTTCGTCGATGTCGATGCGCGCTCGGGGCAGGTTCTGCGCGAACGGTGAGCGAGGCTGGCGAAGGAACCTGTGGCTTGCTTGACGCTTTGGGCCTGAAAGCCCAAGTCGGGCGGCCATCCACAGGGGACCTTTCGATGCGCATCCTGATCGTCGAGGACGAGCCGACCCTCGGCACCCAGCTCAAGACCACGCTCGAGCAGACGGGCTATGCCGTCGATCTTTCGGTCGATGGCGAAGACGGGCACTATCTCGGCTCGAGCGAGGACTACGACGCGGTCATCCTCGATCTCGGCCTGCCCGAAATCGACGGGCTGACCGTGCTTGGGATGTGGCGCAAGGAAGGCCGAAAGTTTCCGGTGCTCGTGCTGACCGCGCGCGACAGTTGGTCGGACAAGGTCGCCGGGCTCGACGCGGGCGCCGACGATTACCTTGCCAAGCCGTTCCAGACCGAGGAGCTGATCGCGCGGTTGCGGGCATTGATCCGCCGGGCGTCGGGCAACACCAGCAGCGAATTGATGGCGGGCGACGTTCGGCTCGACACCCGTTCTGGCCGCGTGACGCTGGCGGGCGAACCGGTCAAGCTGACCGCGCAGGAATACAAGCTACTGTCGTATCTGCTTCATCACAAAGGCAAGGTCGTCAGCCGCACCGAGTTAATCGAGCATATCTACGATCAGGATTTCGACCGTGATTCGAACACGATCGAAGTGTTCGTCACCCGCATCCGCAAAAAGCTCGGCGCCGACGTCATCACCACGATCCGCGGGCTCGGCTATAGTCTCGATGATCCGGCCGGCCCCGGCCGCGGCTGACCTTGCGATGCGCCGCGATGACGCGCCGACCGGTTCCCCTCCCGCTTGCGGGAGGGGTTAGGGGTGGGCCATGCTTCCCCCCGCACCGCGCAAGAATACAAACTCTTGAGCT